>CAJCBL010000084.1 GCA_903960515.1 uncultured Verrucomicrobiota bacterium | reverse complement strand
GCTAGACCTTTCATGGTTTCGGCGAACGATATAAGCTCAGAGACGCCGGGGGGCGGACTCGGCCGAAGGGAAGGATGCTCTTCCCGGCGTTCTCTGTAGCGCCTGGTTCGGCGCCGGGTTTTCTAAAACTGTCGGCGGCACGGCGGGTGTGGGGCAGGGCAGGGATGTAATCTGAAAAAGTCTCCTTCCGTGGCTGGCGGGCATGCGGTCGATGTAGCCGCTCTTAACCGCAGATGCGAGCGAAAAAGTGGTGGGAACACCGCCGATCCATTCTTTTAACCGTCTCGAAGCCACCGCCCGTTGCGGTCCGTTCGCGCTGCCCGCCGACTCCAACGACACCGGTCGTGATCTATAAAGCGTTGGAATCATGTCGGGCTCCGTAGCACGGTGCTTTCGCCGAACGCTTACGGATGAGGGACGATGGGTGGCTGACTCGGCTTGGAGGGCGAGGGAATTCCCGGAGTTGATTGCGGCCGCTGGTCGAAGCGGCTGTGGCGGCATGTGATGCTCATGGGGTACTCTATCCCAGCCATCTGTCTTTCAATGAAAATAGGGGCCGGCGTGCGCCCGGCCCCTTATCTCCAACTGCGTACTTATGGATTCCTTGGTTATCGATCAAATATTACGCGGCTATCAACGGGCGCGAGTGGATCCAGAGTCGCGTGAGCTTTTTATGTTCGTGCAGCACGTCGTAGCCCCACTCCGTGCACAGGAGGGTGATGGAGGCCTCTCCGGTATCGGGGGAATCGTTGGGCGCAAAGACACGGGCGAAGAGGCGTGCCTCATTTCGGGCATGTTCAAGAGCAACGGCAAAGGCTTCCTCGATCGAGACGAACTCACCCACGTTCTTCACGCTTTGACGCGGAAGCCCTTGCGGCACCGGCGTGAGGGCGAAGACAAAGACGCTGTGGATTTCCTTGGGGAGCGCTGTGGTGGGTTCGTTCATGGTGGTGGTTGTTGTACGGCCCATGCATACCCTGTGCCGCACAACTTGCTGCCGGGTCAATGAAGGCGAGCTTGCGTGGCGGGCGGGCGCGGAAAGCCCAACTAATCCTAGAAACGGCAGTTCGGGCAGGCCAAGGCGGAAGCGGAGCGGCGGAAGCGGAACACCGAGAGGCACTTGGTGAAGCGGAGCTTGCACGCGATCTGCGCCCTGAATCGCGTGCAAGCAAGCTCCTGAACCGTTACGGCTCAGTCATCTCCCGCTCTTTGTTCCCATCCGGGAAGTTTTCTATTTGGTCTGGAGGCGAACATTGGTAACCGCAAAGAGCGCTGAGATCGGAATGCTGAGATCGCAAAGAACAAATCGGATTTTACCACAGAGCACCCGGAGAACGGAAAAGGCGGAACGAGAAGGCTGAAGGCCTGAAACCTGAAGGCTGAACGAGAAGGCTGAAGGGCTGAAACCTGAAGGACTGAAGGCAGACCTGAGCGGCTGCGCCATTCAGCTACATACGAAAAGGCTGAAGGCTGAAACCTGAAGGCTGAAAACGGCAACATCAGCCGCATAGTGCGCAGAGATTGGGTAGGGGCGAGGTCCCGTACATTCTCGCTACCCGCTACCCGCTACTATTTCACCACTGAGGTCACGGAGGACACAGAGGGAAGAGAAGGCTGAAGGCGGACGGGAAGGCTGAAAACCTGAAGGCGGAAACGGAAAGTATTTACCGCAAAGAACGCAGAGAAGGCAGAGATCGGACCCGAAACCCGGATTGGACCACAGAGAACACCGAGGCAGAGGAGGGCACGGAGAGAAGAAAAGGCTGAAGGGCTGAAACCTGAAGGCTGAACGAGAAGGCTGAAGGGATGAAAACTGAACGCTGAAACCGGAAAGTTAGCCGCAAAGAACGCATAGCGCGCAGAGATTGGGTAGGGGCGAGGTTCCGTATATTCTCGCTACCCGCTACTCGCTACTCACTACTTATTCACCACAGAGGTCACAGAGAACACGGAGAACGGAAAAGGCTGAAGGGCTGAAAACTGAAGGCGGAATGCGGAAGATATTAACCGCAAAGAACGCAGAGAGCGCAGAGATCGGGTAGGGGCGACGATCCGTCTATTCTCGCTACCCGCTTCTCGCTCCTTTCCGTTAACCGCAAGGAACGCAATGAGCGCAGAGAACAAATGGGATTTTACCACAGTGGACACCGAGGGCACGGGCTCAAGCGTGCTCTATGTTAGGGTCGACGGCGCTCTCCGCTCGATGCCAAGCTGAACGCTTACGGCATCAGCGATGGGCTGGCTGGCCGGGGCGGGGCGATTTGGTGTATGCCGAAGGGCGGGCGGATTGCCTCACCGGTGCGACTGGTGCCCCCTGGCCGTCGCCGCCCACAATCTCATGCAGCGACTGGATGAGTTGGCGGATCGATTGGGCCTGCTGGCTGAGTTCGGCTGAGGCGGAGGCACTCTCCTCGGCGGTGGCGGCATTGGATTGGGTGACCTTGTCCATGTCGGTTATGGCGGTGGAGACCTGGCCCACTCCTTGTGATTGCTCGTTGGAGGCGGTGGCGATCTCGGCGACCAGATCGTCCATCTGGCGGGCCTTGGAGGCGATGTTCTGGAAGCTTTCGGCGACGGCGGCCGAGAGGTGCACTCCCTGTTCACTCTTCTGGATGGAGTCCTCGATTTTCTGGGCGGTTTCGCGGGCGGCCTGGGCGGAGCGCTGGGCGAGGGCGCGAACTTCCTCGGCGACCACCGCGAAACCGGCACCGGCCTCGCCAGCGCGGGCGGCCTCGACGGCGGCGTTAAGCGCGAGGATGTTGGTTTGGAAGGCGATCTCGTCGATGGACTTCACGATCTTGGCGATGTTGTCGCTGGAGGCCTTGATCTCGTTCATCGCCGCCTGCATGCCGGTCATGCGCTCGGTGCCCTGTTCGGCGGCGGTGCGGGTTTGGGCGGAGAGTTCCTTGGCGCTTTGGGCGTGCTCGGAGTTGCGCTTGGTCATGCTGGAAATCTCCTCGAGGGTGGCGCTGGTCTCCTCAAGGGCGGCGGCCTGGCGGCTGGCGCCGTCGGCCAGATGCTGGCCGGAACTGGCGACTTCGGAGGCCGAGGCGGTGGTCTGTTCGGAGACCGAACCCAGCTCGGCAATGGCGGTGGAGAGCGGCGCTACGATGCCCCGGCGGTTGAATACGTAGAAGCAACCCAGCGATACACCCAGCACGAGCAGGCCTACCCCGGCCATGCTGGCGGCGGTGGCGGTGACGCGGGCGTCGCCGGTAATCGGAGCTTTGAGGACGAAGGCCCCGGCAAGGTCGCCCACCTTCTGGTTTTCCATGGGAAAACCCAGGATGTCCTTGCCGTCCTTGGAGGGCGAGTTGGCCGGGCTGCCATGGCAAGCCAGGCAGGTTTCGCGCTGGAACACGGGGCGTGCGAGGATGAGCTCGTTGGTGTCGGGGTCGCGTGAAAACCACTCTTTGGATCCAGCCGCGAAGGCCGCGTACATCGGCTCGTAGGCCGGCCCGAGGCGGTGTTTGGAGTTGCGAGCGTCGTAGTTTTTCGGTGCCGCGACCAGGAATTTGAAGCCGGCGCGCTCGGCGGAGGCCGCCGCCGATTGCCAGGATGCCACGATGGGGACGGTGCGATACAGATCGGTGTCGGCGTAGGCTTCGCGCAGCGCACGGCCTCCGATCTGCTGCTTTGCCCGGGCTAGGAGCCCCTCGGAATCGAAGGACTTGGCCGCGTACATACGATCCATGTTGCCGGCCATGTCCTCGGACTGGGCGATGATCGTACTCATCTTCTCGTGGAGCTCGGCCACTCGGTTGCGTTTGGCGAGCACATAGACGGTGGCCACTGCTGCGAGGGTGGCAGCCACGGTGGTGGCGGCTACGCCAAGCATGATCTTTGAGCCGACATTCATAGAGTGGAGGGAAAGGGTGCGAAAAGTTGGTCCCGCGGGGAGCCCGGGGCCTCAGGGCTTTCAGATCGGCCGAAATTCCGGGCGCTTGAATGAAAGCTCCCAGTGTTGGCGGGGAGAAATGCCCAATGAGCCGTAACAATGCAGACCAGCGCCGAGTGTTGAGTGACGAGAGCCAAACCACCAGTGATCGGTCCAGGAGCAGGCGTGCTTCCGATGTCTTGCTCGTAGATCAGGCCCTCGGCTCTGGGCTCTCGACTCCTAGGAAACAGCCACTGTTTTTTCCCGTCCGGGGCAAAACCCGTTTTGCGGTGGAGGCTGAATGGTGACGGATACGTGGAGGGCCCCCGGGGGCGCGGCTCGATCGGTGATTGGAAAATGAGCATGGGCCCGAGCCCCGGCCCCTAGGCCGCTACCTGGCAAGCAGCCGCGGGCTCGGCCCCCGCTCGACCAACGCTTGACGGGGCTGCGCGCACGAGCCACTGCCCCCAGCGGTGGCTGGACTTTGCGAGCGAGACAACGCTCGCCGCCCGGTGCAGCGCGCACGAGCCATTGCCCGCAGCCGCGGCAGGGGACGTGCGCCGGAGCTTTGGCCAATGAAGCGAAACGTTTCAGGAACAGGAAAAGCTCGCAGCCTGGGCCGAGAACCCGCCGGCCGGCTCGGAGATCTTGGTTACACGCAGCCGGACCGAGTCGGCATCCTCGGAGTCCAGCGGCTCCCAGCGGAAGCAGCCCGGGTAGACCTGGTCGAGGTGGCGGCGCAGCGGCACCGGATCGTGGCCGTTGATGAAGACGAAGCTGCGCCCCACCTGCAGTTGGCAGCAGCGCTCGATTACGGCGGGCCGCTTCACCTCGCAGGGGAGTTCGCGGGCGTCGAAAATGTCGTCGGTGGGGGCGGGTGTGTTTGGCGTGGTCATTGAAATGTGCCCTCACGATAGCATCGGGCGCAGTTGGAGGCCTTGACCTGGGTCATGGTTCGCTGCGATTCGGTGGGTATCCGCCTTCGCCAAGGCCACCGGGGGCAGCCACTTGTTCGCGGCGGCCGGGGGATGCTGCTTGCGGTGCTCTGCTCGCAGGCTGGGTGACGAACGTGGGGGCTGGAGTGCTGGAGGCAGGCGGGCCCGGCTGGGGGGGGCGGCCCGTATGGCGAAAAGGTGATACCAACACTTCGGGATGTGGGATTTCTGTTCTGCTGCTGGGCGGGCGGGGCTGAGCGTGAGCGCCCGCCCTGGCGAGGGGGCCAGGCGAGACAGCGCGAATCGGTATGCGGGCGCTGGAGGCGAGAAGACGGGTGCCGGCGCTGAAGCCGCCTCAGGAGTGACCATGCAAACGTACCGTTTTGCGCTCGGCGAGCGGCCGAATCCCGTCGCCAGCCGTAGCTGCCAGGAGCGTGCGTGCAGGCGCTCCGTAGTCCGGTGTCCGTCGTGTGCTTGCACGCGATCCGCGGTCCGGGGTCCGTCGTAGGAGCGTGCTTGCACGCGATCCGCAGTCAGGTGTCCGTAGTAGGAGCGTGCTTGCACGCGATCCGCGCTCTGAAACGCGTGCAAGCACGCTCCTACGACAGAACCGGTACGGCTCGGGCGCGGCGTCTCGCGGCCGGTTAGTCGTAGCGGCGCCGCAGGTTGCTGGGGAGGATACCGAGTTCGTCGCGGTATTTGGCCACTGTGCGCCGGGCGATGGGGATGCCCCGGCCGGTGAGCATGCCGACCAGCTCCTGATCGCTGCGGGGCTTGGCGAGATCTTCGTCCTCGATGAGCGCCTTGATCATGTCCTTCACACTGGTGTTGGAGATGGAGGCGCCGTCCTGGGCCTCGTAGCCGGAGGTGAAGAAATACTTCATCGGATGGATACCGTGGGGCGTGCGTATGTACTTGTTGGCGAGGGCGCGGCTGACGGTGGTCTCGTGCACGCCCACGACGTCGGCGATCTGGGTCATGGTGAGCGGGCGCAGCTTGGACAGGCCCTCCTCGAAGAACGGGAGCTGCACCTTGAGGATCTCGCGGGTGATGCGCTCGATCGTGCGCTGGCGTTGCTCGATGGAGTTGATGAGAAATTTCCCGGCACGCATCTTCTCGCGCAGGTAGGCGCGGTCCTCGTCGTTGAGGTGGCCCTTGGCGATGATGTCTTTGTAGGCGCGGCTCAGGCGCACGCGGGGGATGTAGTCGTCGTTGAGGGTGATCACCCACTCGCCGGCAACCTTCTCCACAGTGACATCGGGCACGACCACGCGGTTGTGGTCCTCGGCGAAACGCCGGCCCGGGGCCGGGTCGAGCCCGCCGATCTCCGCGATGGAGTTTTGCACCTCATCGATGGAGAAGCCCATCTTGCGGGCGATATCCGGCAGGCGGCGACGGGTGAGCAGGGTGAAATGGTCGCGAATGATGCGGGCGGCGATGGAGCCGCCCCGGCCCTTGGCCTGCAGCTGGAGCAGGAGGCACTCCGGCAGATCGGCGGCGCCGATACCGGTGGGGTCGAAGCTGTTGAGCAGTTTCTTGGCGTCCTGGACGGTATCCAGCGGCAGCTTGGAGAGCAGGGCGAGGTCGGGCAGGGTGGCGGTGAGGAAGCCGCGGTCGTCGAGGCTGCCGATGAGATAGTGGATGGCCTCGCGCACCGCCGGGGTGCATTCGGCCAGCGAGGCCTGCTCGGTGAGGTGGTCCTGCAGGGAGCGCTCGCCCACCAGCGAATCGAAGAAGTGCTGACGCCGCTCGGCGTCCTCGGTGGTATAGCTCTCGGTGTCGCCGTGCTGGGCGTAGGAGTCGTTGAAATCCTCACCCATCTTGGCGAGCACCTCGAACTCGCGGTCGAAGCTCATCTCCTCGCGCTGGTCGTCGGTGTTGCCCGTATCCGCTTCGGCCTTTGATTTCTCGAGGGAGACGCCGTCCATGGGCAGCTCCTCCAGCGTGGGGTTGTTCTCGAGTTCCTCGGCGATGGTGGCGCGCAGATCGAGGGCGGCCACCTGGAGGATCTTCAGCGACTGACGCAGTTGCGGCGCCAGTACCATATTCTGGCTCTGGCGCTGGCTGAGATGCTGGGAGAATCCGTGTTGCATGCCTTGGGGGGCGACGGGCGGGTGCCGAGCTGGCGGTCGGTGTTGCGGGATGAAAAGGCAGCCACGCTGCACGCCTCGTGCCAACGGTGCAAGAGGCACCTGCTCTGAAACGCGCGATTTGGGTGCCACCTCCATCGAACCCCGACACAGCTCGCAGTCCCGTGGGCGGTGTACGCGCCGGTGGGCAACGTAGCCGGCCCAAAGGCCGCTGCGCCGCAGTGGTCGGGCTGCGACGCCGGATTGACAGCGGGGGCCGTGCCCCTTCGCTGCGCGCATGTCGATTCGGCCCACGCTGGTGTGGTTGCGCCACGATCTGCGCTTGCAGGACAATGCCGCGCTTCACGCCGCCCTGGCGGGGGGCGGGGCGGTGATCCCGGTGTTTGTCCACGACGAGGCCGGTGCGGGCCGTTGGGCCCCGGGGGCGGCGAGCCGCTGGTGGCTGCACGGCTCGCTCGATGCGCTGGGTCGGGCGTTGGCCGGGCGCGGGCTGCGGCTGGTGCTGCGCCGCGGCGTAGCCGCACAGCAATTGCACGACTTGGTCGGTGAGACCGGTGCCGGCTCGGTCTGCTGGAACCGGGCGTGCGAGCCGGCCGCGCGCGCCGTAGAGGCGGAGGTGCGGCGGGTGCTGGGCGGGCTCGGCGTGGAGGCGCGGGAGTGCGAGGGCGGGCTGCTCTTCGATCCGGCCAGGGTGCGCAACCAGGCCGGGCTGCCGTTTCAAGTGTTCACTCCGTTTTGGCGGCGGTGCCTGACTCAGCCCGTATCCGAGCCCCTGGCGCTGCCCGGCGGGCTGTGGCCGGCACCGGCCCGGTGGCCGCGCAGCGATGTGCTGGAGGAGTGGGCACTGCGCCCGGGGGAGGGCCGGGCTGCGGATTTGAGCCAAGCCGGGTGCCCTGGCGAGGCCGGCGCGCGGGGCTGCCTGGGACGGTTTATCGACCAGGCGATGGACGCCCATCAGGAGCGCCGGGATTTGCCGGGGCAGGAGGGGACGTCGCGCTTGTCACCGCATCTTCACTTCGGTGAACTCTCCCCGCGGCAGGTATGGGCGGCGGTGGGTGAGGCTTCGCAGGCCAGCGGGGTGATGCCCCGCAGCCGGGGGGCCTTTGTGTTTTTGCGCGAGCTGGGCTGGCGGGAGTTCGCTCATCACCTGTTGTGGCACTTCCCGGATTCGCCCGTGCAGGCGTTGCGGCCCGAGTACCGCGACTTCCCGTGGCGCCGCGACGAGGCCTCGCTGGAAGCCTGGCGGGAGGGGCGCACCGGGTATCCCATCGTCGATGCCGGGATGCGGCAGCTCGTGCACACGGGCTGGATGCACAACCGGGTGCGCATGATCGCCGCCTCTTTCCTTGTGAAACAGCTCCTCCAGCCCTGGGCCGGAGGCGCCGCCTGGTTCTGGGAGACTCTGGTCGACGCCGACCTCGCCAACAACACCCTTGGCTGGCAGTGGAGCGCCGGCTGCGGGGCGGATGCGGCGCCCTATTTCCGCATCTTCAATCCGGTGTTGCAGGGCGCGAAATTTGATCCGGCCGGCGACTACGTGCGGCGCTGGGTGCCGGAGTTGGCGCGAGTGCCCGCGGAGTCGATTCACCACCCGTGGGAGGCCGAGCCGCTGGAGCTGGCCGAGGCCGGCGTGGTGCTCGGGCGGGACTATCCGCATCCAATTATCGAACTGGGCGAGGGCAGGGCGCGGGCCCTGCGGGCGTTGGCGGAGTGGAAACATTCCCGCGGCATCGCCGCGGGCGGGGGAAATTGATTATGAAAATCGCTATTGCTGGATCCTCGGGGCTGGTGGGCCGTTCATTGGTTGCCCACCTGCGCACCGGCGGGGCGGAGGTGTTGCGGCTCGTGCGCCGGACTGCGGCGGCTGCGGACGAGGTCGAGTGGGACCCGGCGCGCGGCCTCATTGGCGTTGAGAAACTGGCGACGGTGGATGCGCTGGTGAACCTGGCCGGGGAGAACATCGCCGAGGGCCGCTGGACCAAGGCGCGCAAAATCGCCCTGCGTACGAGCCGGTTGGACAGCACCCGGCTGCTCGCCGAGACCATCGCCCACCGACCCTGGCGGCCGCGCGTCTGGCTCAACGCCTCCGCCGTAGGCTACTACGGCACGCGCGCAGACGAGATCCTGGAGGAGACTAGCTCCCCCGGCGCGGGCTTTCTGGCCGAGCTCTGCCGCGACTGGGAGGCGGCGACCGCGCCGGCGCAGGCCGTAGGGGTTCGCGTGGTGCAGTTGCGTCTCGGGGTGGTGCTTACGCCCGGGGGCGGTGCGCTGCGGGAGATGTTGCCATGGTTTCGGCGCGGAGTGGGCGGGCCGGTGGGCGACGGGCGCAATTGGATGAGCTGGATTGCGCTGGAGGAACTGCTGCGGGTGATCGACTCCGCACTGGTGAACCCGGCCCTGTGCGGCCCGGTAAACGCGGTGAGCCCGCAGCCGTTGCGGCAGGTGGAATTTGCCGCGGCCCTTGGCCGTGCCCTTGGTAGGCCGGCCACGATGCGTACCCCCGCGATGGTGATACGCCTGGGGTTTGGCGAGATGGGGGAGGCTACGGTGCTGGCGAGCCAGCGGGTGCGCCCGGCGGCGCTGGAGCGCAGCGGCTTCGCCTTTGGCCCGAGCGGGCTGGAGGAGGTGCTGCGCGCGCAGTTCGTTGAGAGCGGCGAGGGCGCCCCGCCCGCCTGAACGCCCCGCCCGATCGGGGGCGCAGCGCCCACCAGCCCGCTGCGGGTTTGCCGGTCGGGATCGGGGTGCGCCAGCACGCGCCCCCACGCTCAAAGCACGCGCCCCGCGCTCTCAAGCGTGTGCAAGCACGCCAGGGCAAGCCAACGGGGCGGGGGTGCGCGGCAGGGGGCGGCCCGGGGTGTTTGCCGGGCTGGAAATGGGGTGGGGCCCCGGGCAATTTGGGGGGAACCACGGCTACCAATGTAGCCCGGCGGCGGTTACGTTTGGCCTGAAGATTCGGTGACGCTCGGTACATCGGAAGCTTCAATGCTTTCCTGGATTTTGGGCCATTCCCGGGGTTCTCATGGCTGGGTTTTCCTGGGGGGCCCGAAATCCAGGCTTCTTTTTTGGGGCCGCCGGCCCATTCTCCGGCGCCTTCCATGGAAAAGACTCTCATCATCCTCAAACCCGACTGCATGGCCCAGAAACATGTGGGCGCGGTTATCGGGCGTTTCGAAGCGGCTGGCTTCCGCATTGTGGGTTGCAAACTCATGCAACTTACCGGGCCGCTCCTTCGCCAGCACTATGCCCATGTCGCCGACAAACCCTTCTATCCGCGGCTGGAAACGTTCATGGCGTCGGCCCCCGTGCTCGTGCTGGCCCTAGCCGGCGAGCAGGTGGTGGACCGCGTGCGCGAGTTGCTCGGGCCCACCGACTCCACGAAGGCGGCCAAGGGAACCATCCGCGGTGACTTCGGCACTGATACGACAATCAACGTGACCCACGCCTCCGACAGCGTCGCCTCGGCGCAGTCGGAGATCGCACGCTTCTTCGCCCCGGGCGAGATCCTCGGCTGATCCGCTGCCACACTACCGTATTGTCCAGGAGACCGCCGGCCCCAAGCCGGCGGTTTCTTTTTCGGGGTGTTCATCCCCGCGCTTGCCCCCCGGGCGACGGGCGGGATGGTGGGCCGATGGAATGTCGTGCACAGTGCGGCGCCTGTTGCATAGCGCCGTCGATCAGTTCGGCGTTGCCGGGCATGCCCAAGGGCAAGCCGGCGGACGTTGCTTGTCCTCATCTGACCCGCGATTGGGGCTGTGCGCTATTTGGCGACCCGCAGCGCCCGGCTGTATGTGCTTCGCTGTGTCCTGAGCCGGGGATGTGTGGCGAGGACCGGGAGCAGGCGCTGGCCAACCTTCGCCTGCTGGAGAGGCTCACCTCCTGAGGCGTACCAAAGATACTGTGTCGATTCCTGGCGGATACCGGAGCTCGTGCACTGCCAGAACGCAAAGCGGTACGATTGCATGGTTACGTCTTCGAGCGGGAGTTGGTTTACGCCTATGGCGCGGAAAGCCCGAGCGAGGGGGCTATGAGCTGCCCGGCTATGAGTTGCCCGGCGATGAGCTCTTCGGTGGCGTGGAGGCCGTTGGCGCCCGTCCCCGGTTCACAATGGCGGGCTCAGGTTGTTGCAGCGGTCCTTGTCAGCGCTCGCTTCCTTGGTCCACGATCGCGCATGGCCATCCGCAAACAGGTCTGGCGTATTGAAGCTGCGCAGCAAGGGGTGAGGCTCGACCACTTCCTGGCCGAGGCTTTGCCCAAGGCACTGGCGCGCGAGATCACCCGCTCGCAGGTGCGCCGCCTCATCATGGCCGGGGCGGTGTCCCGCAATGGCCGCCGGGAGCGCATCGCCTCGTTCACCCTGGGGGCGGGCATGCGGGTGGAGGTGCTGGTGGATCTGACCAAGCTGGATTCGGCCGGGCCTTCCGGCATGCGCCGGGCGGTGGTGAAGGAGTTCACCTGGACGCCGGCGAGAATCCTGTTCGAGGACGAGTGGCTGCTGGTCGTGGACAAGCCCGCCGGACTGCCCACCCAGCCAACGCTGGACGAGAGCCGTGCGAGCGTTTTCACCACACTCAAGGAGTATCTTCAGCAGCGCGACGGCGGCACGCCCTACCTCGGGCTTCACCATCGCCTCGATCGCGACACCTCGGGCGTGCTGCTCTTCACCAAGGACCAGAAGGCCAATGCCGGAGTCTCGGCGCTCTTCACCGGCAAGACGATGCGCAAGACCTACCAGGCCCTGGCTGTGGCGGGTGCGAAGGGGCCCGCCACCTGGGAAGTGGAGAACCATCTCGGGGTAGTGGGGCGGGTGGGGAAGGCCAGCAAGTTTGGCGCGGTGCGCAGCGGCGGCGATCTGGCGCAGACCTCCTTTCGCGTGTTGGAGCGAGGCGCTGGCTCGCTCCTGGTCGAAGCCCGACCCCACACCGGCCGTACCCACCAGATCCGCGTGCACCTGGCCGAGGGTGGGCATCCGATCTACGGCGACGCATTCTACGGAGGGCCGGTGCAGCTTGGGCCGGTCCGGGGGCTGGCGATGCCGGTGCCTCGGGTGCTGCTGCACGCTGCCGAGCTCAGGTTCCCGCACCCGGTGACGCAGGCGGAGGTGGCGATCGGCAGCCCGCTGCCGGCCGATTTCGAGGCTTGTCTGCGGCAGGTTCGGGCGATGGTGGGTTGAACTTGGCTACGGCGCGGCGTGTGTCGTGGGAAGACCCCGAGGCCAGGGGGCGCGCGCCCACCGGTGCCCTTGCCGGTCGGGTTTGAAGGGGGGGCGATCGAGTCGAGCACCGGGCGTAGCCGGGCTAGAACAACAGGGGGCGCGCTCTCGGCCGCTGGAAGGCGGCTTACGCTAGAGGTAGCCGGCCATCGCTCGGGACTTGCGCGGCTGCACGCAGGCAATTCTTGGCAGGGGTGCCGACGGTGAAAACCGCCTAGCCAGCTGCGAATTCTCCTCGTGTTGCGGAATTATTCCGTATGCGAATTCCGTGGAGCCAACCGGCTTCCCTCAAAGAGGCGATTCCGGTGCTGCTGTTGAACCGTGCGAGGGCAAAACGGTTTCTTTCTTGCTGCTTGGGTCGCCGCGTGAGCGGCCGACCTACCTTCTTGGACTTTCTCCTCATAGGAGAAAAGTGGTGCTCGGGGCGGGACTCGAACCCGCACGCCTTACGGCACACG
This sequence comes from uncultured Verrucomicrobiota bacterium, assembly GCA_903960515.1. GTDB lineage: Bacteria > Verrucomicrobiota > Verrucomicrobiia > Opitutales > Opitutaceae > CAJCBL01. Next base: position 16,676 of record CAJCBL010000084.1, on the reverse strand, counting down.
CCCCTCAAACGTGTGTGTCTACCAGTTCCACCACCCGAGCTTTTAAAGAAGAAGGCTCATTCAGATAAATGATTCGGCGGATGTAAAGCCCTGTTTTGAAAATTTCTTCCAAGTGCTCGTTGACGGTGGAAAACCGCTTGCCACACCGGGGGCCTCGGCGAGACTCGCCGCCCGCTTACCACCCTCCCTCAACACGGTATTTGCCTCACGGATTCCCCATTTCTGCAGTCAGTGCCGGCGAATTGACCCTTATTGTTAATCATATGGACCACCAAGTCCCCCAGGACAACCAGCCCGTCGAAAACCAGTTGCCGACCAACACGCCTGCCGACTCCGCGCCCAGCGCGCCCGTCGCCCAGGCGGCTCCCCAAACCGAAACTGCGTCCGCGAAAAAACCGGACAAGGGTATCGGAAAGATCGATCTTGCTGCGCTGGCCAGTTTCAGTTTCGGCACGCAGTGGACGCCCTCCGACACCCCGCGTGAGGCGCGGGGGGATCGGCCCGAGCGCGGGGACCGCGGCCCGAGGCAGGATCGGCGCAGCTTTCCCGGCGGCGGTGGCGGCGAGCGCAGCGGAGGCGGCGACCGTGGTCCGGCTTCGCGCGATCGGCGCCCGATGGGGCGGCCTTTCAGCCCGGCGGTTGGCGCCCCCGGTGCGGCTGCGGCCCCCGTTGGTGGCGAGCGGCGTTTCGACCGCCCGGCTCAGGGCGACCGTCCCCAGGGCGGCGGCGATTTCCGGCGCGACCAGCGCCCGGCCCCCCAGGGTGGCCCCGGCGGTGATCGTGGCCCCGGCGTTGGTGGCGAGCGGCGTTTCGAGCGCGGCCCGCGTTCCGAGCGCCCGGCCCCGCAGGACCTGCGGCCCTATCTGAGTCCTTACTTCGAGGTGACGTTCTACGCCGAGGACACCGCTTTCTCCGCACTGGTGAAGGCCGTGCGGGCGAGCTGCCACACGTACGAACTCTTCGAGATCGCCCGAGTGGTGCTTGGCAAGACCGACCGTTTCGTGGTCGTGGTCCAGCGCAAGCCCGACGCCGACGGCAAGCGCCCGGCGATGTTTGTCACTCCCGTCGACGGCCTGCCGTTCGAAAATGAGGACGAGGCAGTGCAGCACGTGCTGCGCAACCACCTCTCCAGCTTCTTCGACATCGCCGAGGTGGAGGTCGAGGCGCCCAAGGGCAACTTCCAGTTCGTGATGCGTTGCGGCCTCACCGGCGAATTGCTCGGGCCGCCCAACTACCACCGCTACCAGAACATCCTTCAGCAGCACCACGCCGCTCGCCTGGGCAACATGCCCTTCGAGCGTTTCCGTGAGCGCTTGGAGACGGTGAAGGAGCCCGAGGTGATCGCGCAGTGGACCGAGAAGATGAAGAAGGCCACGCGCTATGTGTGGAAGGGCGCCGCCGAGCCGGAGAAGGCCCCCAGCTTCGACAGCATCGAGGAAGCCCGCACGTATCTGCTCGCCAACGCCCGCGACAAGGTCGTGCGCAGCGTCGATAGCGCCCGTTTCCACGGCAAACTCGCCGAGACCCTTCCTCCCGGTGAAATCCGCGCAGCGGCCGAGGGCCACCTCGAGCGCCAGCGCCGCTTCCCCCTGGATACCGCCAACTCCCTGCGCGGGCGCCTGCGCCGCGAGGGCTTCACCATCTTCAAGCGCGGCTCCAAGGGCGTGTCCTTCGTTTGCGGGGTGAAACGCAAGTTCCGCCTCCCCGGCCAGGTATTCTCCGAGAGCATCAGCTCGCTCATCACCTTCATCGAGAAGAACCCCGTGGTCTCCGTGAAGGAGTTGCCGGCCAAATACCTGGGGATCACCCAGGCTGCGGCCGCCGTCGACGCTTCCGTCGCCGCCGAGGCCGCCGCGATGCCCACCGCGGATGAGGTCAAGCTCAAGCGCCTCTGGATGGACCTGCGCTGGCTGGTCACCGAGGGCTACGTTACGGAGTATTCAGACGGGAAGCTCTTTGCTGCCCCGCCGATGTCGCCCCAGTTGCAGAAGTCGGAGGAGGCCGCCAACGCCGCCGCCGATGCAGCCGAGGAGGCCGCCCGCGCTGCCGCAGGGTCTCCTGTGCCCTCGGAAGCTCCCCCGGAGGAGGCGGCCGCCGCCCAGCCCGAGGCGGTATCCGAAGAGCCGGCATCCAGTGAGGCCCCTCCGGCCGCCACCGGTGCCGAAGCTGCCCCGGCCGCCCAATAAGCATGCGACTCCGCTCCGCGGAATAGTCGTGAAAAACAAACGATGCCCGGCTCCATTTGATGATGGGGCCGGGCATTTTTGTGCCGTCGAGGCGCCGCGTTCGCAACGAGGGCAAGGCGGAGCTTCGCAACAGGCGCAGGCCCGCGGCGCGGCGCGCCTGCGGGGATTGCTGAGCCGGGTGAGTGCGGCTGTGGACTGCAGCGCGGGGGCGATTGATTTGGTGGTGGCCGTGCAGATCCCGGCCCTGCTTCTGCTGGTCGCCCAGGATTGGGCCCAGCGGCGCTTCCAATCTGTATGGCTGATGCTGGTGCAGGAAGGCCTGCTGGTAGGGGTTCTGTGGTTGAACCGCCGGGGCCGCAGCGCGTTGGCCGCCCGGGTCTTTTGCGCGGGCACTTGGGCGTTGGTCACCTTTTTCCTGATGGACGGGGCAACTCTCCTGCACCCCATCGCACTGCTGGCGTTGCCCGCGCTGCTGCTGATCTCCGGGCTCATGCTCGATCTGAGGTCGTTTGCCGTCATCACGATGCTGGCATGCCTCTCTGTGGTGGCGTCCGCCGTGGCGGAGCTCAACGGCTGGGGACAAGACTCTCCCGGCCACCCCCCTGGCTATGGCGAGATCTTGGGTACGCTGGCGGTGTTGGGGGGCACGGCGGTGATGGTGGCATTGTTTTCTGAAAACAGCCGGCGGGCGTTGCTGCGTTCCCGCGGGCAGGAGGAGCGCCTGGCCGCCGGCAAGATCGAGCTTGAGCGCCAGACCGAGGCCCTGCGCGGCACCGCCCAGAAGTTGCACACCGCCATGGAGCTGGCTGTCGAGGGTATCGCCCATGCCGATGCCAGCGGCGCGATCACCGACGCCAGTACCCGAGTGATGGAGATCACGGGCTGGTCGCGCGCCGAACTGCTGGGGCGCCGGTTCACCGACCTCTTCAGCGCGAGCGAACTGGCCCGCGAGCCGGTGCGCTGGGATCTGCTGGGGCGCGGCGAGGCCCTCACCACCGAGCGCCTGCTCACCCGGCGCGACGGCACCAGCACGCTCGTGGAGATGACCTCCCAGCGGCTGCCCGACCTCTCCCTGCAATGCTTCATCCGCGACATTTCCGGCCGGCGCGCCCGGGAGGAGTCTACCCGCCAGGCGCAGCGACTCCAGGCTTTGGGCACACTCGCGGGCGGGGTGGCCCACGACTTCAACAATCTGCTCACCATCATGCATGGCGCGCTCGACGCGGTCGCCGCCGCCGCCTGCGCTCCGGAGCCGCTGCGAGTGCCCCTTCAGGACTTGCGCACGGTGGCCGACCGCGCCAGCGAGCTCACCCGGCAGTTGCTGGCCTTCGCCCGCCGGCAGGCGCTGGACCGCCGCCCCATCGACCTGCGCGAGACTTTGGAACAGAACGCCCGCATGCTGCGCCGCGTGCTCGGTCCCCAGATTGAGTTGCTCATCGACAACCCCGGCACGCCGTGTCCGGTACTTGCCGACACTGGAGCGCTCGCCCATGTGATCACCAATTTCGCCGTGAACGCCCGGGATGCGATGTCCCATGGCGGGCAGTTGCGGCTGGGGTGCGCCGTGGTCGAGGTCGAGAGCCCGCCCGCCAGCGGCACGGGCAAGCCCATCGAAGGCGGGGCGTTTGTGCGCATGCACGTGACCGATACCGGCTGCGGCATGGACGACAGCGTGCGTAGCCACCTCTTCGAGCCGTTCTTCACCACGAAGGAACGCGACAAGGGCACCGGGCTCGGGCTGTCGGTATCGCTGGGCATCGTGGAGCAGCACGGCGGCTGGATCGAGGTGCGCAGCGAGCGGGGCAAGGGCAGCCAGTTCTATGTGTTCCTGCCGCGCATCGGGCCGGGCCTGCCGGTGGCGGCCTGTCTGGAGGCCCGGCCTACGCCGGCACCGGTGCCGGCGGTGCGCGGTACCGAGACCATTCTGGTGGTGGAGGACGAGGAGCCCGTGCGCCGGCTGGCGGTTGGCGCCCTGCAGTGGTGCGGGTTCGAGGTGCTCGAGGCGGTCACCGGTGTGGAGGCCTTGGTGATGTGGAAAAAACACCACCATCGGATCCAGTTGTTGCTCACCGATGTGGCGATGCCCGGCGGGGTGAGCGGGGTGGACCTCGCGCAGGCCTGCCGCGCCACGAACCCCGCGCTGCCGGTGCTGATCACCAGCGGCTACAACCAGGAGTCGGTGAGTTTTGGCGACGGCTGCTGGGGCGACATAGCTTTCCTGCCCAAGCCCTACTCGATGGCCTCGCTGGCTCGGGCGGCGAGGGGGGCCATCGATGCGCGCGCAGTCCCGCCGCTGGAGGGGCACCCCGCTGTAACCATTCCCCCGCGCCGGGGCGCCGCTGCTGAGTGAACGGGCTTCTCGGCGGGGCGCATGTCGCTCCCGAGCGCGCATAAGCTGAGGCGGCGTCCTGGCCCGTGCAGGAGCATGCCTGCACCCGCCAATTCTAGGTCGCGTTCAGGAGGAGACTAACGCCGAGTCCGAGTAGCAGGAGCGTGCTTGCACGCGATAGGGGCTCAGCTTGAAAACGAACTGAATTAGCCGCGCAGATAGCGTGCAAGCACGCCCACTCCCCAGGTTGGCCGCGGCTCAGCCGTGACGACGCAATGGTACAGCGTTGCGCTCTCGCAGTGCCCGAGCTCCCGTATCCGCCGGTAGGAGCGTGCTTGCACGCGATCTGCGCCCTGAATCGCGTGCAAGCACGCTCCTACGATGGTCGCGGCTCAGTCGCGGCGCTCCAGCCGCACTCGATGGCGGCCGGGGCCCTCGATGCTGAGCTTGAGCGTGATGGTGCCGGAGGGCAGCCAGCCGGCGATGCGCTCCGGCCACTCGACGGCTAGGCAGTAGGGCGTCACCAGAAAATCCTCCAGCAGCAGATCCTCTACCTGGTCGGGCGAGTCCAGGCGGTAGGCGTCGAGGTGCACCAGCATGCGGTGGCCGCGGTGGAGGTTGTAGAGGGTGAAGGTGGGGCTTGTCACCCGTTCGCGGATGCCGAAGGCCTCCGCCAAGCCCTGCACGAAGGTGGTCTTGCCCACTCCCAGGTCGCCACTGAGCGCCAGAGTGGCATCGGGGGGCAGGGCCTCGCCCACGCGGCGGGCGAGGGCGTGCATGGCCGCGGTGGAGGTGGCGAGTACGCCCTGTTCAAGCTCCTGCCAGATGTTCATAGCCGTGGTAGCGTTCGAGTGGGATGGAGTCGGCGAGGGGCTCGCCGATGCGGGCGAAATGGCCCAGGCAGGTGAGCTTTGTGGGGAAACGGGCGCGCCATGCCTTTTCGAATGCGGTGAGGTCGGTGCGCGCGGCCACCGCAAAGAGCAGTTCAAAGTCCTCGCCGTCGCTCAGGGCGTGGTCGAGGGCGCTGCGGCCGTCGCGCCGGGCGAGGGTGCGGGCCGCGCGGCTGATCGGCAGCGCTGCGGCCGAGAGCGAGGGGCGGGTGCCCGCCGGAGTGAGTTCGAGGATATCCTTGGCGAGCCCGTCGCTGAGGTCCATCAGGCAGCGCACCTCGCGGCGGGAGGCTAGCCAGCGGCCCTCGGCCAGGCGCGGGGTGAAGCGGCAGTGTTTCCCGAGGATGCTGCCGCCCAGTTCCCCGGAGGCGTAGATCCAGTCGCCGGCTACAGCGCCGCGGCGGGTGAGCACTCGCGGGCCGGAGGATTCGCCCAGGAGCGTAAGGAAGGCGCCCAGCATCTCGGGCGATTCCGCTATGTCTCCCCCGGCGATGGTCACCCCGTGGCGCAGCGCGCAGCGGCCGAGGGCGCGGTAGAACCCGCCGATCCAGGCTATGGACACCCGGCGCGGCAGCGCCAGCGAGACCACGGCCGAGCGCGGCACCCCGCCCATCGCGGCTATGTCGCTGAGGTTGCGCTTGAGCAGCTTCTCGGCGGCGGCGGCCGGCGTGACGGCGGAGTCGAAGTGGCGCCCGTAGATCACCGGATCTGTGGTGACAAGCAGGCGACGCGAGCGCGAGGCCGGCAGCACGGCACAGTCGTCGCCGATGCCGAAGGGGGCCGGGGCGGTGGCCTTGCCCAGCCAGGTGCGCAGGTGGGCGATGAGGCGGCGCTCGCCCAGCGCACCCACGCTGAGGGCGGGATCGTCTGTGAACGGGTTCATGTGCCCAGGCCGGCGAGCAGGTTGAGGATGGAGTTGAGGTTGAACAGTCCGTGGGCGACCACGGGCACGAGCAGGCTGCCGGACTTTTCGTAGGCCAGTGCGAAGATCACTCCCAGCACGGTGAGGGGCAGGAAATGCACGGTGCTTTGGTGGAGCGAGGCGAAGGCCATGGCGCTCACCAGGATGGCGGCCCAGCGGGGGAGAAAGCTGGCCAGGATACGGAAGAGGCCCGCGCGGAAGAGCAGCTCCTCGCTCAGCGGTGCCAGCACAGTGGCTACGAGGGTGAGCGAGATGAGCACCAGGGGCGGGCTGGAGGTGGTGAAGAAGCCCGCCAGGTCCTGCCTTTTCACCTCCATCTTCAGGAGTTCCATCGCCTCGGCGGAAGTGTAGCTGGCGGCGAATACGAAGGGCAGCGCCGCGCAGAGCACGGCCGCCCCGAGCAGAAGGCGGTCGGTCAGCGGGGCAGGGGGCGTGCTGCCGGCTGGGGGCAATGGCTCGCCTACGGAGCGCTTGTAGAGCGCGAGGGAAGCCACGGTGGCCAGAATGGTGCCGTGGAGCCCGAGGGCGAAAATCACCGAGGTCCAGCCGTCGGAGGTGGTGAGTCCATTTCTCAATGTCACCGTGCTGGCAAACGACAGACCGAGCAGCACCGCCAGGCAAACAACGAAACCGACCAGCAGTGTATCGGGAACATCGGCGCTCCAGGGCGGAACCCGGGCGGGCCGGCGGCGCAACGGCTGGCATCTCGGCGCGAAGTACCACGCACCGGCCAGCCCAAGGCCCAGCAGCGCCAGGGCCCACTGGGCGTTCTGGATGATGGTGGCGGCGGAGGGAAGGTCGGGCATCGGGGGGCGATGTTGCGCGGCCGGGCCGCCGGAACCAAGGAGGAAGAACGCGCTGCGCGCTGTGCGGCGCGCAGCAGCGTTGGCCCGCGACTGGCCATGGAGGTGGCGCTGAGTTGCTCGGCCCCATGTTGGCGAAGAGCGGTCGCTCACGGCCGCGCCGCCTGAGCCGTGACCATGCAGTCGAGAGCCCAGAGCCGAGCGCCGAGGGCCTGACCACCGGGCAAGGTCGCTGAAGCACGCCTGCTCCTAGGCCGATGACTGCAGTTTTGGCTCTCGTCACTCGACGCTCGGCGCTGGTGTGCATTATCACGCCAGAGCCGTGGTCTTCATAGCAGGCGCGTGCAGCGATCTGCGCTCTGGATCGCGTGCAACCACGCTTCTGCGAATGAATGCGCACGGGGTCCGGGCCGGTGATACCCGGCTCAGACTGGGAGCTGCCGGTGGCCGGCACCTACTATGCGTGAGGTACGGACATCTGCGGACTCCTCGCCAGGGACCACCACCTGAGCCTCGGCCCAATAATATCGCTTGCGCCTACCCCGTGCCCACCGGCCCGAGACGCGCCGGTGGCGGCCGGCCCAAGGCCTACGGTGATGGAGGGGACGGCTCCCGAGCTGCGGCCCGAGCCGCACCGGTGGCGGTCCGTCGCCCTTTGCCTATTGCACCGAAGTTCTGTGCCGCGAGCCCTTCACCGGAGCGTTGCAGGAGAGGTACAGCGCTGTGTACGCCGAGAGCGACGGCACTATTCAGCGGCCCGTTTGCGGGCAGCTCTGGCGCCCGGCCGCAAGACTGGTGTGCATTGTGGCGGTCATCCCGTCTCCTGCGCTGCGAAATTGTGTTGGCGGCAGGTGCAAATAGTTCAGCTATGCACCTTGTTACCTGTGCATAGCTGGTGCGGTGTGCGCTATTTTAGATCCGGTGCCCCAGGCGCGTTTGCCGGTTTGAAGTTGCTCATCACGGCCCGCATTTGCTTCGGTACCTCCACCACACCCTGCCCGCCGGTGAGCACCTGCAACTGGCGCTCTGCATTCGACGGCGTGATCCGACCGCTGGCGAAATCATTGAGCACGGTGCGCAGCGCGAGAAAATGCTTCTGTACGGCCACCGGCGCCTGCCCGAGCGGCGAGGCGGGGTTAATGATAATCTTGTTGCCGGCTTCGTTGCCAAAGGCCGCGGTGTCGGCCTTGGCCCCGAACATCTTGGTGTCGAAATCTTTCACCAGGCCGCGGCATTGCTCCAGCATCGCTGAATAGCGAGGCAACGAGGGCAGTTCATCATGGCCACCTGCCGTCTTGGGCTTTTCCAGGCGGTTCACCTTGAACCCCGTTACATCGGCCGTTTGCCCGTTATGCGCTGGGTTCACATTGGCGAAATCGGCCCACGGCGGGCCGTCCTTTATGCCTAGCATGGCCATGTCTTTATAGGCTTCGGGGTGGTCGCGATAGGTGAACTCCAGGAAGGCTTGTTCGGTGCCGTGACCGTATACTTTCCTGTAGGCCTCGTTCATCGCCTCGTGGGCGTGTGCCGCATATTCGCGCGGGGAGAGCGGGCGCGACCCGCTTGGCGCGCTCGAGTCGGTGATGCGCAATTTTGTGCGCCACTTCCAGTATTCTGGGTTGAGGACGGGCATCATCTTGACGCCTTTGGGGGCGCTGGGATCGGGCACTAGATTCCAGCGCGATGGCTCGACGAAGCCGAGGTCCATATCCATGCCAACACTGCCCTTGCTGGCGGAGTTGCTATAGCAGCGAAGCTCCATGTCGGAGAGCCCCTTGGCGCGCAGGATGGACTTGGTTTCTTCGATCACTTTGGCCTTCTGAATCGCATCGATTTCGCACCAGGTGTTTGCCATGCCTTGGTCGAGTTTGGCCATGCGCTTCATCCAATTCTTCGCATGGAAATCGCTATTTGCGGCGTTGTAGGCGGCGTCGGCCTGGGCCTGGTAGGGTGCGAGCTCTGCGCTGGATTTGCCGGAGCCCCTGGCGTTGTCCAGGTCGGTATGCGCCTTCTTGAAACGTTCCATGAGGAGCTTGCCTTGGAGGTCCTTGTCCTTGAAGAGTCGATCTTCCTTCATCTCGGCTGCGGTCTTGAAGCGCATTTCCTCCGGCCCAAAGATGCCGGCGCCGGGCGTGGGCGCGCCCGGGGGCGCCTTGAGTGCGGCCTTCACTCCGGCCAGCGCGGGGGTCACGACAAAATGCATAGCCGCCATCTTCGCTCCCTCCTGTGAGAGCGCCCAGCCCATGGCGGAGAGTCCGGCGCGGGTTTCGTCGAGCTGTACCCGCTGAGGGTCGCGAGCGTGTGCTTCGAGTTGATCGAGCACGCCTATTTGGTAGGAATCCATCGCCGTATTGAACAGCCCGGCCGCCTGGGAATAGGCACCGGCGCCTTGCTTGAACGCCTCGGCTGGCCCGCCTTCTATATAGCCGGTGGCCATCGCGTAGGTGGTGGACACGGCGGACTCGGCGCAGGTGGGCATGATGAGCGCCGCCGGGGATGCGAGCCCTGCCGTGGCGTACATGGTCATAGCCGTGAGCGAATAACTGGCCGCCGTTTTTACTCCTTCGGCGATGGCTATATTGCGGTCGGCGCGAGCGGCGTCGGCATCGGCGGCCTGGACTTCCTTCTGGCGGGCGGCGATCACCTGCTCGCCGATCTCTTTGGCTGCGATGTCGAGGCGTTCGAACTTGGCTCCGGCGGCGATGGCGGAGGATACCTGATCGTTCCATTGGGCGCGCAACCGGTCGCGGTCCTCCGGGCGGGCTTGCTCAATGAGGCGCTCCATGCGGTTGATTTTGCGGTTTACATTCTCCCAATAGTTGGCGGTGGACTGGCTGTCTTCGAGCATTATTTGCCGGTTGAAGTCGTCGGCGGCTGTACGGGTGCGTTGATAGATGCCGGTCTCCACGAAATTGATCTGATCTTGCGCGGCCTTTATACTGGCATCGAGCGAGAGGCGGTCGCGGGCGAAGCCTTCGCGTTTCTTCGTGGCGTCCGCGTCGCTGCCGCTGATCTCGCTTTCGGTTTTGCGAACGCTATCAAGCGACTTTTGTAGCTGTGCGATTTCTTCCTCGAAGAGGCTCAGTTTCTCCTTCTTCTCGGCTGCCGCCAGTGCTGCGGCCTGTTTGGCGGTATCCTCTTGGGCTGAGGGTGCCGGGGGTGCAGGCGGTGCCTTTACGACCTTGAGCGTACCGGATGGCGCACGGCTTACCTCCATTGCGAGACCCGAGGGCAACTCGATTTGGCAGTCGCCGGGAATGGCAGAGGCGTCGCTATAGTTGTCCAGTCCCAGCCGGCCGGCGGTTGTAGGCATCTCGGAATCCAGATAATTGACGAGCCCCTGAGCGTAGCCAGGCAGGTCGAACTCGGCCTCCACTTTCTTCTGGACCTCGGCCAACACCAGCGACAGCGGCACTTCGTCGTAGCCGCCGCGATCGTTGGCGCGGCGCACGGTCTTGCTCGAGATCAGCCCGATGCGCTTCCGGTTTTCGCTGGTGTCGCTCTGCACTTGCGCTGATTTTGCCTGGGTGATTCTGTCTTCATAGCCGATGTCGCCCTTGGTCTTCTCTCTACGTTGCGCTAACCGCTCGCCCGTGTCTTTGCGAGCGGCATCTGCCTTCGCTTTATAGAGAGCGGGGAGTTGGGCGATTTGGGCTTGCAAGCGGGAAATACTTTGGTGCGCGCTCTCCTGGTCTTTTGGCGATTTTCCGGCCAGCCCTTCCCTTGAAGAGGCGAGTTGTCGGTTGAGCGAGGCCACTTCGGCCTCCTGCTTTTGGCCGAGCTCGGCAAGTGCCTCCGCTTCTCTGCGCTGAATATCGGTAATCTCGTTGTGCTCCTGCTCCTTGCGGTAGGCCACGCGCTGCTGCCCGTCGTCCTGGATTTCGGTGCTCGCTTGTGCGTTATGCGCGAGGCCCTCGTTGAGCACTTCAATATCGTGCTGGATCTGTTCGGGCGTCATACCAAACAAGCGGAGCTCATTGGCCTGCTCTATTTTCACCAGGCGTTGGAGCCGCAGGTGAATATTCCAAAGCAGAATGTTTTGACGCCGGCGGCGCGCTTGCAGATCAGGCGATTCCCCAGGCGTGGCGGATGAGACAAATTGCAGGGCCACCGGGTCGTACTTGGCGCAATTGTCGAACCCCGGCGGCCGGTTGCCGAAATAGTAGTGCTGCTCGTTCATCCTGCGCAGGAGCGCTCTCCCCTGCGCCTTGTCTCTATTTACGGCCTCTTCGGTCTTGGATTCCTCTGCGGCCATGCGCGCCACGACATCGCGCAACTCGCTCTCGGCTTGAGTGCAGGCCCACTCGCGCCTTCGGGAAAGCTCCCTATCGAGAGGGGGCAGTTCGCCGTTGCGCAGGATTTCGACTACGGCCCGGCGCGCTTGCACGCGTTGCTCGAACAGCTTGGCCCAGTCGACGGGCTTGCCGGTGGCCTCGTCTATATCGTTTTGGGGGCGGTAGGCCCTGCGCTGTGCCAGGGGTTTGGTCTTCTCGCTGCGGCAGGTTTTGAAGGTGCCCCCGGCGTAGTCGTTGCCTCCGGCCGCAGGCTTGTAGGACCGGGTGCGCAAGGCGCCATCGATGATGTCGAGGCGCCAGAGGAGGCAGGTCTCGGGAGTATCGTTCGCGTCGCCTTGTACAAAGAGCCAACTATTGGGTTGGTCGAGAGGTTGGAGCACGCCGGAGCCCACCAGCAGCAGGCCCCCGCGCAATTCAGCGAGGATCTCGAAGGTCCACGAGAGTTCGCGGCCCTTCCATGTGCCTTCGAGGCTTTGGGGCTGAGCGGAGTATTTGGCTACGAGTTCGCGATGGTGCTTGGCCGCCTTCTTCTGCAAAGCGGTCACGTTGGGCCATTGCCCAAGGGCGGTGACAGCCTGTGCCAATTGCTGCATGCGCGCGGTCTGCGCGGCCAGCAGGCCCTGGGTCTGTTTCAACTGATAGGAGAGCGAGACGGCCGCCTCCGAGTCGTCGCCGGCGAGGGCCGCAACCAGTTCGAATTGCGCCTGGTCGCAGGCTACGGCAGTGCGGCCGTAGGCCTCTTTGAGCAACACGAATTCCGATATAATCGGCGTGAGCTTGCCGAAATATTCCTTCACCTCGGCAGAGGGAAACTCGAAGAAAGGGGCCCACTGAGCATCGAACTGTTTCTGCTGCTCGGCCGTGAGCTCACCGTATATGAGCGACATTCCCTCCTTTGCCTGCCCTACGATTCCCGCCCAGTGCTCTGCGGTAACCCGGGATAGATCCATGGGCGGGGGCAATAGTATCGGCATCACTCCCTTTACCGGCGAGGCTGCAGGTGCTGTGGCCGGTGGTGGGGTCGTCGCACGGATCGGGTTAGCGGACGCCGCTTCAGTATCCGTGACCAAGGGCCTCGGGGCGCGCGGGGCGGGATGCTGGGCACCGGCCTTAGCGGCGGCTGGTGGTGGCGGAGTGAAGACAACCGCAGCGGGTTCCTGTGCACCGGCGGGGGGCGCGGACCGGGCGGACTCGCTATGGCGGGCCGGCGAGCCGAGCGCGGGCAAGTTTATAGCATCCGGCTCGATGTCGTCGGTTGCTGCACCGGGCGCTATATCCTGTGCTTCTGCAGCGATGCGCGGGGCTGCGGGCTTCGCGCTGCTGGCCGGTGAGCTTTCTCGCGCGGGCCGGCCGGCGGGTAGCAGAGAGTTGGCAGAGCGGGCGGTGCCGGCCGGGTTGCTGAGTCTTTCTTTGGCCTGCTGGAGGATGGCGATCAGCCTCGGGTCCTTGGCGAGGGTCAGCGCATGTTCGCAGTCGGCGAGGGCGCGAGGGGCGTCGCCAAGTTTGTCGTGGATGGCGCCGCGGAGATTATAGTATTCGGGATTTTGGGAATCGAGAGCCACCGCTTCGTCGGCCGCGGAGAGCGCCGCCTTGAGTTCTTTGGAGCGCATCAGGCACATGGCGAGATTGAACCGCGAGCGGCTGTCCTTGGGTTCTCGCGCGGCTACGGCGCGGAAATCCTCTGCCGCGCCCTTGAAGTCCTTCACGCTTTGGAGCACCACACCGCGGCGGTTGAGGGCGGCTGAATCTTCGGGTGCGAGAGTCACGGCCATTTCGAGATCGGCGAGGGACTCGGCTTGTTTGCCCTGTAGATGCTGCACCCAGCCGCGCAGTATATAGGGAGTGCCATCGAAGGGGCGCGCTTCCACCAGGCGGGTGTACGCCGCGGTGGCTTCGGTATATTTCTTCTGGGCCTCGAAGGCCTTGCCTTCGCGGACTAGTGCGCTGGCCTCGTCGGCAGTGAGGGTGGCTTGGGCAAGTAGCCGCGAGCAGCCAAGGAGCACGATGCAGGCGAAGCTAGCCGACCAGGTGATGAAGCGGGTCATAAGATGTTGGGGCTGGAGTTGCCTGCCGCAGTCCGGCACCCAGTGGAGGGCGGCGGAAGAGGGGCGGGAAGCGGCGAACGCCGGCAGGGTTGGTGGGGAGGATGTGCGGGTGAAGAGGCTGGGCAACCGCCTTGGGCGAATTGCGTTTGCAGAGCAGCAGGGACATCGGGCGTATCGCGGCCGGCTTGAGCCCATGACTCCGAATATTCGTGGCTCGCCGGGGCCTGGAGTGGTAGCGAGCCCGCTGGGTTGACGGGCCGACGGCCGAAGAGAGAATTTTGGGGGAAGTGCGGTGACAAGGGGACTTGACATGAGTAAAGGATGCTTTACTTCATTGCGGCGTGCCAAATCGGAATCCACTGCGGCGGAACTCGGATGGGGGGCGGGCGTGAAGAACTGCGTGCGCGAACTCCGGACGGCGAAGGGTTGGTCGCAGGGGGAACTGGCCGAGCGGCTCGGGGTGTCGCGCCAAACGGTGAATGCGATCGAGACCGAGCGCTACGATCCGAGCCTGCCGCTGGCCTTTGCACTCGCCATACTATTCAGCAAACGCATTGAGGATCTATTCGAACCGGGGAAACAAGAATTATATTTCCAAAATGGCTGCGCGTTATCGGTCTCGTCTGCGATTGGAGCATGGTGCTGGTCGGGGCGCTCCTGCATTGGGCAGGCCAGGAGACCGGAGCTATGTTTATCGCACTGGCCTTGATGTGCGCGTTCCTTAACCCGTTGCAGGTCGACGACGAACGCGCCCGGCTTCTCCGGCTCAGAGCGATAAAGTTCGGCTGTTATGGGAGTTTCGCAGTGTTGGTCGCGGCCACGTATGCAGTGCCCATTTTGGATGGCGATACGCGTTGGGTGACGCAGCCAAATTTCATTATGCAACGTTGCGGTATGTGGGACGCCTTTGTCATTACTTTCGCGGTCGCTCAGTTGCTCTTCTGGTTCTGGAGCTATCGCGATGGCGTGGTGGCGACGCCGGTTACGGGATGGCGACGGGTTGTCCAGATGTGCATGACCGGCCGATGATGGCGGAGGCCCGCAACGGAACTGGGCGACTTCGCCCCCGCCGGCATAGTGCGAGCGATCGCTTCGGGCCAATCCTCCGGGGTAAATATCGTGACCCGTGACAACCGGCTTGACGGCCAAACGGGAACCGGCAAGGTGAGTGCCATGGCGCCAGCGCTGCGAATCGATTTTGGCGGAGTTGGAAGTGCTAGAACTGACCTGCCCCAAATCCGGCCATTATAGAGGCGTTGGATGTGATGACTGGTTGGGCCGGTCCGCTTTCTTGATTTCTGTAAGGACCGCCCGATTGACACTCGCAGCATAAGCCTCTCTGACCTCGGCGAGCTTATGGCATAGATCCCGCGATCCGCCAAGGAATGTCTCGTCGACAATCCCATAATAACAGAAGGTTTCGTGTGCCACGGTCCCGGAGTCAATATAACGCTGAACCTCGGCTTTGGTGAGACCCGGGAACGTCGAAAAATGAGCCAGCGAATAATAGCAGCTCAGAAACTTCCATTTCTTCTCGCGGACACAATCGGCGATGAAAACCGCCATGTCAGCTCTTTCAAAGATGGCGATCTTGGCCCGCATGTCTGCATCAATGGATTCGGCTTGGGCAGGCGCATCAATGACCACACCCCTGTTGTGCGCGCATCCTGCGAGCAGCAAGGCTGAGACTAGAAGGAGTGCTTTCATTTGAAACCAAGGTTTACAGATGAGGGGCGTCGGGCGGCTGACTCGGCTTGGAAGGCGAGGACTTTCCCGGCGTTCCCTCTGGCCGCTGGTTAGCTTTCCGTCTTCTGGTTTGGATTGTGGCGCTATGGACGAAGCGCCTTTGCCATTTTTCGGCAGATGCGTTCGAAATCGAAACGATGGAACTCGCCGCGGTCGCTCGCTCATCGCTGACAAAAGAAACCCGCGCACTCGTCGCAGCGCCTTCTCTTTGGGCCGACTCCGCAGGGCGAAATACGAACGCGCTCCCGAAGATCGGTAGCTCATCACTGGCGAAACTTTGCCTGGTCATACGCACCGGAGATCGACGAAGGTATGAGCTATTTCGGCTAACGCTAAAGATCAGCCACGACGAACCGCGGACGTTGATTGGAAAACGGGCATCATAGAGTCGTTGGATGTGGCGACTGGTTCGCCCTCCTGTTTTTTAGTTTTCGCGACAATAAAGCGGTCACGATCTCGAATGTTTCCGCCGGATCCGCCCCAGTGAAGATCATGCTTGGGGAAATAATGCCCCATCCCGGTATTGATCTCTGCGGTCCCCAAGGCGGCTTTGAGGCGCTCGACCAACTCCTGCCCCCACATCAACTTTCCGAATTCTTTCTCTCTCTCCGTGGGCTGGCCATCGGAGAGTAAGAGGGTGTTCGACAAACGGACCAACATGATCGCGTCTTCTGTGGAAATCGGTCCCTTTGCACCGAGTACCGCAACCCCAGCATTGATCTTCTTTCCGAATTCGGCCGGCGTGATATTGCCAGAATCAACTGGGACGTCGCCGGCAAATATCGGAGACGCAACAAGGCAGATGATTGCGAGAAGAAAGGAGCGCATGTTTTCGGCGAACGCTACGGGTCAGGGACGCCGGAGATCCGGCTCGGTCGAAGACAGGGACGTTTTTCCGGCGTTCCCTGTGACTTGTTCGCCTTCCGCTTTCCGGGTTTCGAAATGCTCGCGAAGGAGGGCATTGTAGTGCAGGCAGAATGCCCTGGTCTCGGATACCCATTTGACTCCAGCCGGGCTTGAGGGCGGGATGCCGTGGTCGACGCGCACCAGTCCCCCGATTCCGTGCTGACGCAGTATCTCGCGCGATTCTTCCGTCTCAAAACCGGGATACTCCAGCTTTCCGGTTATGAAATTCGAAAAGCCCTGCAGCCGAAGACGCCCCGCAGCAAGATCGCGGTCAAAAACCCGAGTTGGACTCTCCGCTGGACTCTTCTGCTCGACCGGCGCACGTGCCGACTGGCAACCAGTGATCGCCGGCAGCGAAAGACATAGAGCAAGGATCAGCGGCTTCATTCTTTTGGCGAACGCTTACGGATGAGGGACGCCGGGCACCAGACAATTCCGAAGGAAGCGACGAATTCCCGGCGTTCCCTGTGACTTGTTCGCCTTCCGCTTTCCGGGTTTCGAAATGCTCGCGAAGGAGGGCATTGTAGTGCAGGCAGAATGCCCTGGTCTCGGAT
>CAJCBL010000083.1 GCA_903960515.1 uncultured Verrucomicrobiota bacterium | reverse complement strand
TAGAATGTGGAATCGCCATCGCTCATAGGACAAAAGGTACGCTAGGGATAACAGGCTGATCGCGCCCAAGCGTTCATAGCGACGGCGCGGTTTGGCACCTCGATGTCGACTCATCACATCCTGGGGCTGGAGAAGGTCCCAAGGGTTCGGCTGTTCGCCGATTAAAGTGGTACGCGAGTTGGGTTCAGAACGTCGTGAGACAGTTCGGTCCTCTATCCGCTGTGGGCGTTTGAGACTTGAGGGGTTCATTCTTTAGTACGAGAGGACCGAGAATGACACACCTCTGGTGTTCCGGTTGTCGTATCAACGGCAGCGCCGGGTAGCTATGTGTGGAAGAGATAAGCGCTGAAAGCATCTAAGCGCCAAGCTCATCCCAAGATAAGGTCTCGTTGCTTCGCAAGAAGCGAAAGGATCCAGGTAGACCACCTGGTTGATAGGCCAAATGTGTAAATACGGCAACGTGTTTAGCTTATTGGTACTAATGATCCCAACAGGTTTAAGTTTCTGTCATTTCTTCGGGCGTTTAGTTTACCTTACGACTTTTTCGATTTTTCTGGTGATAATTGGCGAGGGGAAACACCCGTTCCCATCTCGAACACGGCCGTTAAGCCCTCAGCCGCCAATGGTAGTTGGACGTTAGGTTCCGCGAGAGTAGGTTATTGCCAGGATTTATGGCCCGGAGTTCTTCACCGAACTCCGGGCCTTCTGTTTTATAGGGTTGGAATGGTGCCCCGCGCAGGCCCCGCGCACGCTGTGCAAAGTCGGCCCGCAGGAGCGCTCTCGACGATAGAGCCCAAGCGGCCGTGCGCGCCATGAGCGCGGCGATGAGTTTGCGCGGGAGTTGCGCAGTGCTCATGAGCGAGCAAGGCAGAGTGCTGTTATCCCCTAATTTTCAGCTGGTTGCGCCGGGGGGCGGGCGCGGTTGGTCTTTCCTTGCGCTCTGTGCTTGTCTTTGCGTTGCCGGTTTGCATACCCTTCGGCTCCTCAAACCCCTAGCCCCGGCTCTACGCCACCGACCTCCAGTGACATTGGAGGGTCGGGCTGCTATCGAGCCCACTCCCTATGTCGCCCTATTCTTTTGCCACTCTTCGTACTCTTGTCCTTTTGGGTGCCAGCCTCGTGCTCGGTGGTCTTGCTTGCTGGGCCGGGGTCACGCTTGACCGCAATAGAGACGGAATTTCCGACGTCTGGGCCGCGCTCTATCCGACTGCCGGTGTGCCAACGGATGATCTTGATGGTGACGGCCAGAACAACCTGGCCGAGGCGCAGGCCGGCACTGATCCCATCAGCGCGAACAGCCGCCTCGACGCCGCTGCGGAGCGTGATGCCGGCGGAAATATGGTCGTTCGCTGGTTTGGAGTCGCCGGGAAACAGTACTATATTGGGACATCAGCCGATCTGCAGAACTGGACTCCGCTTGCGGGGGAATATGCTGGCACCGGCAGCGTGCTCGCGGGGGTCGTCCGCGCCGCCGGTACTGCATCTGACGCGCGGGCATTTTGGCATGTCGTGGCTTTCGATATCGACTCCAATGGAAACGGGCTCAATAATTGGGAGGAAACCCATCTCGATAGGGTGGCTATGATCTTCGCAAGCGCTGGGCCTAATGGCACCATTACCCCCACCGGCAACTCCTATGTAGCCAAGGGCGGCAGCCTCGGCTTCGCAATCGCTCCGGCCTCTGGTTATGAGATCAGCCAAGTGCTCGTAGACGGGCAGAGTATCGCGCCTGCGCTGACCTACACCTTCAGTAATATTCAGGATGCGCACTCCATAGGCGTTACGTTCAAGCCGGTCGGCACGCTAAGCGTCAGTCCCACCAGCCTGAGTTTCGCAGCCATCAATAACGCCACAGCGGCGGTTTCATCCACTACCACATGGACTGCGGCTAGCAACCAGGCTTGGCTCACCGTGACACCAGCCAGCGGCACCGGCAATGCGACCCTCGCGGTGACGGCGAGCGCGAACACCGGTACGGCCGGCCGCAGCGCTGCGATCACCGTGGCCGGGCCGGCGGGCAGTGGCTTGGTCCAGACTGTGACGGTGGCCCAGGCGGGCGGGCAGACGCCAGAGAATATAGCCTTAGGGAAGCCGGCGACCGCATCGGGCAATGAGAACCAGGCGATGCCCCCCGGCTTTGTATTCGATGGCATCGGAACCACCCGTTGGGCCAGCCCTTGGACTGATCCCCAGTGGGTCGCGGTTGATTTGGGAAGAACTTACGAGATCAACAAGGTCGAGTTGGTGTGGGAGGCGGCCTATGGGAAGAGCTACAAGATCCAGGTTTCGACGGATAATCGAGTTTGGTCGGATATATACAGCACCACGTCAGGGGCAGGCGGCACCGAAAGCCTTGCCGTGTCCGGTGTTGGGCGTTACGTGCGGTTGTATGGCTCCGTGCGCGCTACGAGCTACGGCTATTCGCTATGGGAGTGCCGGGTGTACGGCTCGCCTGTGGAAGCCCATTACCTGAGTGTTGGCGCGGGCTCGGCCACCTTGGGCAGCAGCGGAGGCAGCGCTACAGTGGCGGTATCCGCGGACGTTGCTTGGAGCGCGAACAGCGACCAGGGATGGTTGGCGGTGGCACCGGCTAGCGGTTCGGGCAATGGCACCCTCACGTTGACGGCCGGAGCAAACACCGCCGCAAGCAGTCGCAGCGCGACGATTATCCTTAGTGGCCCGGCGGGCAGTGGGCTCACCAGCAGCGTGACCCTCTCCCAGGATTCACGCACGGCCGGCCTAGGTTTGCTCGAACCTGAGTTCGGGATGTATATCGGAATGAATGCCGATTTGTCCGGAACGCCAGCGCAATATAATCAGGCACTGGGCTTTAATGCCGTTACTCACAATATTTACATCCACATACCGATGGATACGACGGGCCGCAACTGGTTGCGCCAGTCGGTGACCTCGGAGCTGGCCAATGGAGGCTTTCTGTTTGTGGCTTTCAACATGGACAACGGCACCGATCTGGTGCTTTCCGATGCCGCAATAGACGCCATCGCCACCGCCTTCGCTGAGGAGGAGGCTAGGGGGGCGCACCTCATGATCTCGGTGAAGCACGAGATGAATGCACAGTTCTCTGGCAATATTCGCCAACCGGTGAAGTATCGCGACGTGTACCGGCGCATTGCCCTCAAAATCAAAGCCAAGACCCACAATACGGCGATGGCGTGGGTGCCCAATGTAGGCGGCGGGTATCCTTGGGGAAGCGATGGTTTGCCAGCTGCCGGCTCGGCCGACTTCACTGCTTTGGACACCAATCATAATGGGGCAATCGATGCCGGGGACGATCCCTACGAGCCGTTCTATCCGGGGGACGATGTAGTCGACTGGGTGGGGATGGATATCTATTGGTGGGGGAATAGCTACCCGTGGGACTCGAACGATATGGCTGCCGACCGCTCTTTCGCCAACGGGATTCAGAGTTTCTATGACAAATACTGTAAGGCTCCGCGCAACAAGCCGATGGTGATCATGGAGACCGCGCTCTTTTACAATCCGGCCTTTGGCGGCGACGAGTTGGCGCTGAAGCGCTCGTGGTTCAATCAGGTATATAATGTTTCCGGCGACACCGGGCATGCGCTCGATGTTGCGGACCATTTCCCGAAGCTGAAGATGGTCATGTGGTTCGACCGCAACAAGGAGTCCGATTGGCGGCTGAGCGGCAACTCGGCCGTGCGTGCGGCCTTCCTGCAGCAACTAGCCCTCCAAAAGAACGGCCGGAAGTATTTTCTGGATGCCGCCGGATTCCGGGCGGCCAATCCCTGAGCCGAGCGGGGGCTTAGCCGTGACCATTCGGTCGTAGGAGCGTGCTTGCACGCGATTCAGAGCCCT
>CAJCBL010000082.1 GCA_903960515.1 uncultured Verrucomicrobiota bacterium | reverse complement strand
GATCTGCTCGGTGGCCTCAAGAATGAAGTGCACGATATGCCCCTCTTGTACCCAGTCGCGCAGGTCGCAGGGCAGGAGCATCGGGGTCTGTCGGTCGAGATTGAAGAAGCGGGCGGCCATGGCCTATGAAAATACCGCATCACGTTGCCTGTCAACAAAATATGCAACTATTTTGAACAAAATTCGAAGTCCGACAGGCTGCTAGTGTGGTTTGTTTCGGATTGCCGCGAGCAGCCCGAGGGAGTGCTCAGGTTGGTAGTCACTCGGGCTCCCGCTCCGTCCTCGCTCGGGTTCATACCCTCGCGGCACCAGAGGCGGATGCGAGGGAAAGGACTCTGGCTGGCGGCGGTTCGAGGGTGCATCGGTTGCACCGGTATCCAGTGTCCTTTGGCCACATGCTCGGGCATTTTTGCCAACCCCCTGTTACTATGAGTACTCAAAGTGTTTGCCTACAGCTTTTGGGGCGGCGCGACACAGGTCGCCCCTTTGCCGCAGAAATGGGTGTTTCACGCCGTGGCCTCACTCTTCTCGAGGTGATGGTGGCGATGCTGTTGATGGCCCTGGTTCTGCTCGGGTTTCTCGATACCTTCATCCAGTCTCGCAGGATTACCGAGGGCAGTGTCATGCAGATGGCGGCAGTCACCGTGGTCGCCGGTCTGGTCGAGCAGATGAAGATGCTCGACTACGACACATCGATGCCAGCCGCGGAGACCGATTCCGAACAGGCGGCCCGCGATGCGTTTCCTGCGGCGGCGGCCAAAGCGGCTCCCTATATCCGGGTGCGGCTCAACCAGGACCAGGCCACGTGGTTGCAATGCGCCAATAATATCGACGCCAGCACTTTCACCGCACCCACGAAGGCTCCGGCGAGCACGAGCAGTCTGGATCAAGCGAAGAAGAACACGATCGGGCCGCTCGCCCTCTCCAGTGTCTCCGGGGCGAAGTCACAGGCGCTCAATCTTGCCCTCTGGATCTGGGTCGATGCCCTCACCGGCAATGATGTGGCCGATGCGAAATGCGTCACGCTCGTCTATGCCTATGATTTCAACGATGGCACCAGGGTGCGCACGGTGATCAAGCGCGAGGTGTTCGTGCGCACTCCCTTTGGCACCCGGAGGCTCAACTGATGAATACTTCACATCCAGATCTCCGCCCTCACTCGGGCTTCACGCTGGTGGAGATTATGATAGCCATGTCGATAGCCCTGCTCGCCGTATCCTGCGCGCTGGGGATCTTTCTATATGGCCTCCGCGTGATGGGCAAGGACTCGCAGCGTTTGGAGACGAATGCTACACTTCGCCACTTCCTCGCCCATATCTCCCAGAAATCGCTCGATTCCACCGAGTTCTATTTGTTCTCGGACTATACGGCACTCGACCATTCTATTGATCTCACCACCGTGTGGCCAGCGTCCAGCCTTGCTCAGCCGGTGGCGGATGCCTACGGAACACTGCTTGCGCATGGGGATTGTTTGGTGCTGGTCACCCGGCTCACGACCGACCCGGCCGCCACAGTCCGTTGGCTGCGGATATATTATCGAGCCACGACCTCGCCCAATATCAAGGCCCCGATCCTCTACTATGAGAGGGATTTTGGCGCGGCGGGTTCGGGCGCCCCCCTCGCCTCAATATTGGACGCCATCACCCTCAATGCGGCCTCTTCGCCCGGCTATCGCCAACTGGTTGCCTCGGCGATCGGGCGCAAGCAGGACGGCACTTCAAACTACTATCCGGTGTTCTCGGCGGAGTCCCCGGCGGCCACTCCCGCCTTTGCCAGCGTAGCTCTCAATCTTGAGATCATCAATGGCACAAGTGCCAATAACATGCTCTCCAGCAGCAGCTTCAACTACATCATCTCTCCCCGTAAATAGGGACGTTCCATGAAGACTTCTTCTCTCAGTTTGAAACGTATCTGCGGTTCCGCGCTGCTCGTGGTGATTATACTGGTGGCGATTATGGCCCTCCTGACTACAAGCATTCTCTCCTACAGTCTTACCGAGCGGCGCATAAACGAGCGCGAGCGACAGGTGCTGGCCGCGCGCAACATGGCGGAGAATCTGGTGAATTATGGCGCGGCCCAGATCTCCACCAAACTCTATCGCCTTCGTAGTTCCAGCCCGATTCAATACTCCGGGGCCAACCCGATCTATCTCCCTCCGGCGTCCTCCGTCCTGAGCACCGAGTATGGGGCCGGGGTGGTAGAAGTGCATGCGGGCCTCACCTCATCGACTGCGCTTACGTATGTCGATCCGCTCCTGTCGGCCAATGCGAGTAATCCGTATCGTGGGCTGAGCGTGATCACCAGCAAGGTGCCGGTGATCGGAAAAGCGACGCTTTCCCATCCTGTGCTTGGGCCCTATACAGCATACACCCTGCAGGAACTGTCCGCCGCGCAGATTCCGCTCTACCAATTCGCGATCTTCTACAACATGCCCTTGGAGTTAGGCCCGGGAGCCGACATGGTCATCGAAGGCCCGGTTCATACAAACGGCCTCTTGGCGGCACGGAACCAGTTTGGTAGGGACAACACCTTGCAGTTCAAGGACCGGGTGACGGCCGTGTGCGGTTTCTATGCCAATAATACCAAACTCGGGGCTATTTATAGGAATATGGGTATGGCTGATATGGTCGCCGACCCTGGTGGCACCGGCCCTCTGCTCTTCCAAAATCCTACGGGTACGGCGACAGACGTGCGTAGCGGCAGCGGTTTCTATAGCGATCACACGATGAGCACCAACGCCACCGGCCCCGAGACCACGGCGACTATCGCGGCATTCCGTTCCTATGCCACCAACAATTTCGCCGGAAACCTGCGCACCAGCGCCCATGCGGTGCCGGTCATCGTGCCCCCGGGTGTGCTGGATGCTACTGCGGGGCGCCATAATGCGGCGCGCGTCACCGTGGAGCCGGCCTTGGTGTCCGACAGTCCAGGGGTCGTGCAGGCCAAGTTTTCACGCTTCGCCGGTCTCTATATTATTGTCAATCCCACCCCGGCTGATCGGAACGGCATCAAGCCCGATGGCAGCACGGTATTGATGAAATCTTACTCCTACCGATGCTGGTTGAACACCACTACGATGACCGGCACGACAACCACAAACGCCTTGACCGAAATCGTGCTCCCAGGGCAGCCCACCTACGGGGAACGCTCTGCCATTGTAAATGCGCTTCCGAATCGTTTTACGAATTTGACGGCCATCGGGTCCAATCAGGTACTGCGCATCCCCGGCTTAATCGGGGAAGCCGGCTATAGCCCGCAACCGCACTACGCGACGGTCACCCCCAACGCCAGCGTAACCCCCAACTTTGGCGTTACCTCCGCGACCGATCGGTGGCCTTTGACCACCGCTTACGAGACGGGAACACGCACGCTGACAGACTTCAAGGAAGCCTATTTCTTTGATCTCCGCCGGGCGGACGGTAGCAATGGCTATGGTACTCCGGCGACGCATCGCAATGTAGTCGCGTTTGCGCCTCGGCCCATTTCGAAGATCGATTTCGACATGATCCGCTTCCGCTTGGCAGTAGAGCGAACATTATACAGCTCTACGTCAAGCACGCGCATCTACAATCCGGATGTTCTCAATGCCGGTAATTGGGCGCAGAATGTCCTCAATTCGAGTGCGACTCCGGCGACAGTCGCCCTCGGGCCAAGGACGGGGTTGGGGACGCTGGCATTCCCCTATGTTTATACCGTTTTCCCCGTGGATGGGGCAGGGCGGACGGTCTCAGACCCGTTCAAAATCTACAAGGCCACGGGTGTCGGTGTAGCTCCGGTGCCTCTCACCCAGGGCGGTTTCACCGACCCTTGGTATGACGGGATCGCCATCTATATCCATTCGGTCGGCGCCGAGGACCGCTCTACGGACGCCGGAGTTCGCACTCGCATCGACTCGGGCGTACGAATTCTCAACGGCCGCGGGCCGGTCGCATCGCTCAGTGCCACGGGCCGGACGGGATGCAGCATCGCCACCAACGACGCCGCTTACATCTTCGGCCACCTCAACGCGGACGGCTTGATCGGCACCACCAGCTCTACGCAGCCGGATCTCACGAGCGAGTATCTCTGCAATATCATGGCCGATGCGCTTACGGTGCTCTCTCAGCCGGTGTATGATACCTCGTATGTCCAGACTGCGGGATGGTCGGATTCGCTCAGCGCGAATGCGGTTTGGAGCAGCCCGTGGAGTTCCAGTTGGATGAGCATCGATCCGAGTGCGCGCAATTATTGTGACGGCATTACCAATAATCGATATGCCGGGCGTATGCCTACCGAGGGTTCCTATACGAGCGCCCCGACGCAGTACGGCACAGCATCGTATGCCGGGGCTCCCGCGCGCCAGATTAAGTTCCCGGGTGCCGACACGGAAATCTCCTCCTGCCTCCTGCAGGGTATAGTGCGGACCACTTCAGCCCTGTACCCGAGGAGGCGAGAGAACCCCGTGACTCCCGCGCACCCCGATGGCACAGGCGACTGGCTCACCTACGAGACGCTGGGCTACCAGAGCAGTGGCGGTGTGCATAATTTCCCCCGCATGTCCGAGGATTGGACGATTGGCATGGCAAGACTGGCGATCCGCGGCTCGATGGTGGCGATGTTCGAGAGCGAAGTGGCCTGCGAGCCATGGCTTGCCACGCGTGTATATAGTGCGCCAACCCGTCTTTGGGGCCTGCACACCAATCTGAAGGCGGAGAATAGCGGCAATGGGAAGCATGATGTCCCGCTGGAACCGATGATGATCGAGGTGTCGCGCTGGCGCTATACAGCACTCACCCCTGCGGAATATGCCAACCAGGCCCTTGCTATCGCCGCGCTGCCAACCCCGTAGCCCAGCCCAGCGGTATCACTGGATCGAACCCGGTAGATTGACTGTGACTACGCTATCGCAGGCGGGTGCAAGCGCGCTCCTGAGGCTGCGGGCGGGGTCGTCGAGTGGGTCGCGAGTAGGAGAGGGCTTGCTCGCGATTCCGGTGAGAGGAAGCGGCGAGGATCGAGTGTATCATGCCTATCCGGTCGCTACAGGTTGATAATCGGGATTCCTATCAGCAGCTTGGCTGTTTCGGGTGCCTCGCAGCCATCGCTTTCCCTGCCGCGTTACTGCGCCCTCCTGGCACCAAAGATCTCCTTAGGGCCTTGCGCCTGTCACCAACCAGGGGACGGACGTTGTGCCGGGATAGGGCCGCTTCGAAGCGGCAGATAGGCGACCTGATTGGTGCCGAGGTTCGCCCCGGGGGCTAGAGGCCCGGCGCAAGGCGAGCAACGCGAGCGGCGGCCCTCGCTCGCAGCGCAGCGACTCCGGGAGCGCCGCGCAGAACGCGGAGCGTAGGCGTGCCCGCCGAAGGCTCGGCGAAGGCGGGCGGCAAGCGAGAGCGCGTGGGGAAGCGGACTGACCGCGGCGCGGGACAGGAGCGCCGCGTTTTGCCGCAGCGGTCGGCGGCGGGCCGCAGTGCATTCCGGCACGAGGTGGAGCGAAGGCCCGGCGGCGTCCGCGCAGGCCGTCGACCTGTGCTGCCGGTGCTCCCCGTGGCGGGATGCTGCCGATGCAAGCCTGTCGCGGGCCGAGTGCCACGAGTGCTGTTTTGCCGAGAGGATTCAAGAGGTAGCAGCACTCAGGCGTAACCATTTAGTTGTAGGAGCGTGCTTGCACGCGATTCAGGGCGCAGTTCGCGTGCAAGCACGCGCCTACGGCGGACACGGGAGTCTGTGCACTGCCAGAGCGCAAAGCAGTACGGTTGCATGGTTACGGCTCAGTCGACGGTGTAGCCGAGGTTGCTCAGCGATTCGACCAGGCGCGCCCGCCCGCCGGGCACCTCGGCGTTCTTCACGTGGCCTACGGGCAGGCTCTTCCAGTCCATGAAGGGCAGGTTCTGAGACGTGTTGAACTTTTGGATCAGCGGCTTGTAGGCGGCGATCCCGGCTTCTTCGCCGGCAGTGGAGTACTGTTCGCGGTGGGGGACTACGGACTGGGGAAGGCGGGGTTTGGCGGCGGAGGGTTTCGCCGGGGCGGGCTTGCCCACCACCAGGCCGAACAGGGGGAAGGCGCCTTGCGGGAGCTTGAGCTCCTCGGCGACCTTCTCGGGTTGGTCGCGTAGGGCTCCGCTGTACACGGTGCCCAACCCCAAGGATTCTGCGGCAGTCGCGGCGCTCCGGGCGGCGATGCTGGCATCCGTAACGGCCACGAGGAATGACTCCAGAAAGTCGAGCTCCGGTGCGGCTTCACCCAGGAGGCTGGCGATGCGGCGCAGCCGGGAGACGTCCGCCACCCACACGAGGAGCAAGGGAGCCGTGATGATGTGGGCCTGGTTGCGCGCGAGGGTGGCCCGCCGAGTTTCGCGGGCTGGGGCTTCCACGGCGACCATGCTCCATGCTTGGATGTTGGAGGCGGTTGCGGCCGATTGCGCTGCGGCCACCAGCAATTCGAGCACGCCGGCGTCGAGCTTGTCGGGGAGACAGTTTCGTACGGAACGGTGGTTGATGAGGGTAGCGGCCGTGGTGTTGCCGTTGGCGCCCACGTTGGGGATATCCGCGCCGTAGCGGGCTTTGAGAAGTTCGTGTATCAGGGACATGGGGCGAGAGGGTTAGCTTGTCTTGAGTTGTTGGAGAAAGTGCTCGGGCAGCCAGTCGCTGCCATCCTCGCGGAAGAGAATTTTGCCGTCCGCCCCGATCCGGAAGGTGGACAGCGAGTGCTGCAGCACTCCGTCGGTCGCGGATACGAACACGCCGAGTTGGGAGCGAAGCTGCCCGATCGCCCGCTTCGGGCCGGTGACCAGGGAGTAGTTCGATGTGTCGATGTTGTGGAAAGAGAAGTACACCTTGAATACACCTGGAGTGGCGTAGGGACGATCGAGCGACACGGGGACAATCTCCAGATCCGAGATCGTCGGAGGGACGGCGCCGAAGCGCGACTGGGGCGAGAGTCGGCCTGGTGCGGCTATCATCAATTCTCACGACATGACGATCTCGGGGGGCGTGGTAATCTCCGTCAGCGCCATAGAGCACTTACCCGAGGCTAGCTGGCGTACAAACCCCATTAAGTCGGCCCCACTTCATCCTAGCCCCTCCGTGCCCAAATTCTGCGAGACCATCCCGGTGGTGATATTGCCCCATGTATACTGGACGCCCAGCGTTGCCCACGTGGCAGGGGGCGCTGTTTGGAGCTCCGTGGCGAATCTTCCTTTGTGGGTTTCGGAGGACGGTCGAGCCGGGAACCGCCACAGGCGTGATACTGTTGGAGGCGTGAAGCGGTGGCCCTCGCGCGGGGACGAATCGGGCCAGTGGGCGGCAGCGGAGCGCTCTTGTCTAGCTCGATGCCATGCGGCAGCCCCTATCGGGCGCTGGGCCATTAGAGGATGAAGCTTGGTGGATATTGGGCAGCGAGAAAATTTCCTTATACCTAACTACAATGATAAATATACTTCACTTTCGGGATCTGTGGGGATCCACGCGGGTTTCGGGTTCGCAGTTGATAGCCAAAACCCTGCTATCAATATGCCTCGTAGCGGCGATTTGCGGCTCTGCCAACGCGCAGACCCCGGTGGCGGTTAATGGAAAATT
Source organism: uncultured Verrucomicrobiota bacterium (assembly GCA_903960515.1). GTDB lineage: Bacteria > Verrucomicrobiota > Verrucomicrobiia > Opitutales > Opitutaceae > CAJCBL01. The sequence goes on along the minus strand of CAJCBL010000082.1, from coordinate 47,770 downwards.
ACACATCGTCGGGACCCAGTTGGTCAATGAAGCCGGTACCCCCGTCCAGTTGAGGGGGATGAGCTCCCACGGCATCAATTGGTGGACCGAGGACTACAATTTCGATTCACTGAGCGTGATGGTGAACACTTGGGGGATCGATGTGTTCCGCATAGCGGTCTATCCGAGCGATGGCAATGACCCGACCGCAAATGGGTATGAAGGCAATCCTGCGTTTTGGAAGTCGTATGTGGATAACCTTGTCGATATTTGCGGAAAGCTTGGAGTCTATTGTATGATCGACTGGCATGTGCTTACGCCGGGTGATCCGATGGACCCCGCCTTTATTAATCATGCCAAGGAGTTTTGGACGTATATGTCCGCCAAACATGCCGGCAAGAAGCATGTGCTGTACGAGATTTGCAATGAGCCCAACGGTTCGACGGATTGGGCCAAGGTCAAGACCTACGCACAAGTGATCATTCCGCTTATCCGGTTCAATGATCCATCGACGATCATCATCTGCGGCAACCCCACCTGGAGCTCGGATGTCCGGAGTGCGGCCGATTCTCCGATCACTGGTGTCACAAACTTGATGTATTCCTTCCATTTCTATGCGGCTTCGCATAAGCAGGACTATCGTGACAATGTTACTTATGCGCTGGGCAAAGGACTGGCGATTTTCATGACAGAGTGGGGCAGTTGTGATGCGAGTGGAACGGGCGCCAACGACGTGCCGGAGACCAACAAGTGGATCACGTTCATGCGCGAGAACAAGCTCAGTTGGTGCAACTGGAGCTATTGCGACAAAGCGGAAACGGCAGCAACGTTGGTGCCGGGTTCCGGTTCCCTAATGCAATGGAACAATACGAATGCCCAAGGCGATTGGATTAAGACCCTTCTCTCAACGCCAGCAGATACGTGGAGTTCGTCCGGTAACTGGGTGCCGGCCGCTAGCGTTGCCTTTCCCCTGAATGGGACCTATTTCCTGCCAAATACTCCGATTACCATCAAGGGCACTGCGGTGGATAGGGATGGCACGATCTCCTCGGTGAAGTGCTTGGTGGATGGAGTGGTGGTCGGATCCTCGGCTGCAGCACCCTATTCGTTCACTTGGACTCCCACCGCGCCCAAGGACTATGTAGTCACAGTTCAGGCCACAGATAGTGCAGGGGCTACGGCCACATCCTTGCCTGTCACCTATAAAGTGGTGGCGGCCATGCCCGCCCAGTCTCCTTTTGGCGGGACGGCGTATGCGTTGCCCGCGGTGGTTGGCGCCACGCAGTCTCCTGCGTTGAGCACCGTAAATTTCGACAATGGCGGCGAATTGGTTGCCTATCATGACCTGGATGCCGCTCACAAGGGCCCCAAGACGGGCAATGCCCGACAGACAGAGGGTGTTGATGTTGAAGGGACCAGCAATATCGGCTATGTGCTCACCGGCGAGTGGCTTGAGTATACAGTGAACAACACCGCAGCCAGCGGCTCCTTCGATGTTGCGCTGAACTATGCAACCGGCATCGCGAGCGGTGGATCGTTTCATTTTGAATGCAATGGCGTTTCCACCCCCGTGGTGGTTGCCCCAGCTACTTCCGGTTGGGGAGATTACCGGGTGCTGACGGCTACGGGATTGCCGATTCCGGCGGGGCTGCAGGTTGTCCGTCTCTATTTCGACCGTGGCAACATCAATGTCTCGACCATAGCCTTCACCCGCAGGAACAGCATCCCGACCTACACCGTTACAGTTTCCGCTGGGGCCGGGGGCGCGATCTATTACAACGGCACAGCGGTCGTGGGAGCGGTCTCCGTACCGGCCAATGCCGATGCCGGGTTTGAGATCCGGCCGAATGCAGGCTTTACGACCAACTCCTTGCGGGTGGATAGCGCCACCGTTCCGGTTGTTTCGCCTTATACGTTCCTCAATGTGTCGGGCAATCACACCCTTGCAGCGACCTTTGTTGACAATTCAGTGCGGGTGAATGGGGTCGATGTGGCGCCGCTCACTGTGCGGATTCCCGTAGGCGGAACTGCTACGCTCACTGCGGCCGTGCATCCGGACAATGCTTCGAACAAGACGGTCATGTGGACGAGCGCGACTCCGGCGACGGCGGCTGTGGGGACCGCTAGTGGCGCGACCTGCGAGGTGACCGGCGTCTCTGCTGGCACGACCAGGGTCACCGTGACCACTGAGGATGGAGGTTATAGCAAATATGCGAGCGTCGAGGTCTACAGTATTCCGGTGACTGGAGTCACGGTGTCGCCTCAAACGGCGTTTGTTGAGGTGGGTGCCACGACGACCTTGCTGGCGAAGGTCTTGCCGGAGAATGCGTCCGTCAAGACGGTGACTTGGAGTAGCGATAAACCCGCAGTGGCCTCGGTTGGGCTGAATACCGGAGTTGTTACCGGTGCCTCGGTGGGCACGGCGACGATCACGGTGAAGACCGATTATGGCAACTATACGGCTAAGGTGACGATCACCGTCAAGGCCAGTACCTTGCCCGCTTATACGCAGCGTTTTATCACGCTGCGCAACAAGCTGATGGATCCGGCCAATGGCTATTTCAGCAGGGATGGAGTGCCGTATCATAGCGCAGAAACGCTGATTTGTGAGGCGCCTGACCAGGGACATGAGACCACCAGCGAGGCCTATTCGTACTGGATCTGGCTGGAGGTCATGAACGGCAAGATCACGGGAGATTGGAGTTCGCTGTCTAAGGCGTGGGCGAAGATGGAGGCCACCGCCATTCCGACCCCTGATCAGCAGCCTACCACCAGCAGCTATAACCCGAGCAACCCGGGTACCTATGCGGGCGAGTTCGCCTTGCCGGAGAACTATCCCGCGCCTTTGGAGAGCGGTGTTCCCGTTGGCAAGGACCCGGTATCGGCCGATTTAACCGCTGCCTACGGTTCGGATGTCTATGGTATGCACTGGCTGTTCGACTGCGACAACTTCTACGGCTACGGCAATAAGGGCGACGGAGTGAGCACTCCGTCGTATATGAATTCATTCCAGCGCGGCGAGCAGGAGTCGGTTTGGGAGACAGTTCCCCATCCCAGTTGGGAGTCGTTCAAGTGGGGGGCTGATACCGGGACAGGCTTCCTGCAGATCTTCGTGAAGGACAGCAATCTTCCTGCGGCTCAGTGGCGCTATACCAACGCTCCCGACGCCGACGCCCGCGCGGTGCAGGCGATCTATTGGGGTGTGCAGTTCGCCAAGGACCAAGGGCTCGCTCCGTCCACGGTATTGCCGCTGGCCAAGGCCGCCAAGATGGGCGATTTCGCCCGTCTGTCGATGTTCGATAAATACTTCAAGCCGCTGGGCGTGCAGAACAAGAGCGGCCCCGGAGGGACGGGCTACGACAGCGCCCATTACCTGCTGGGCTGGTACTACGCCTGGGGTGGTCCGCTGGTTTCGCAGGGCTGGGCGTGGCGCATCGGTTGCAGCCATGCACACTTCGGCTACCAAAACCCGGTTGCAGCCTATGCACTCAGCGCCACCAGCGAGCTCAAGCCCGCTTCACTCAATGGCGCTCGCGACTGGGGCCAGAGCCTGACGCGCCAGTTGGAGTTCTACCAGTGGCTGCAATCCGCCGAGGGCGCCATAGCCGGCGGCGCGACCAACAGCCTCAATGGCCGCTACGACCCGTACCCGGCGGGCACGCCGACCTTCTACGGCATGGCGTATCAGGAGAATCCCGTGTACCACGACCCGGGCAGCAACACCTGGTTTGGCATGCAGGCCTGGTCGATGGAGCGCATGGCTGAGTACTACTATATCAGCAACGATCTCCGGGCAAAGACCCTCCTCGATAAGTGGGTTCCGTGGGCGCGCAGCGTGGTGAAACTCAATGCCGACGGCAGCTTCGATATCCCCGCTGAGATCTCGTGGTCCGGTGCTCCGGCCACCTGGGTTCCGCTCAGCCCGGTACCGAACACCAACCTCCATGTATCGATCGTCAAGTACGGCAAGGATCTCGGCATCGCCGCCACCCTGGCCAAGGCCTTGACCTACTACGCCGCCGCTACCCAGCGCTACGGCACGCTGGACACCGCTTCGCGCGATATGGCCAAGCAGATCCTCGACCGGATGTGGACTAAGCACTTCGAGCCGACCGGCAAGGGTGTGGCAGTTGTGGAACCCCGTGCGGACTACAGCCGCTTCTTTGAGCAGGTCGTCTCCATCCCTGCCGGCTGGACCGGCAAGATGGCCAATGGCGATGTGATTCAGCCCGGGGTGACGTTTATCGAGATGCGTTCCCAGTACCTAAACGATCCCGACTACCCGGCGCTGGAGGCCGCCTATCTCGCCAACCGGCCCTATGAGAAGGCCTACCACCGGTTCTGGGCACAGGCGGAGATCGCCCTGGCCAATGCGGAGTTTGGCCGGTTCTTCTCGGCGTCGAGCCGCGAGAACTATACGCAGTGGCAGGCTCGGGTATTCACCGCTGCCGAGATTGCCAACGGCGTAGGCGCTCCGCTTGCCTCCCCGGCCGGCGACGATGTTGCGAACGTGATCAAGTTCGCACTTGGCTGCGATGCGCCCCACGCACCCGTGCCCGAAGACCGGAAGCCCGCGCTGAGCATCGCCGCCAACGGCGACGTCACGCTCGCCTTCCCGTCGCCGGCTTCTGGCGTCAGCTATATTGTCGAGCGCTCCACCGATTTGGTAGAGTGGACGGTTGCCCAGCGTATCGACGACCCGACCAGCCTCTCCCAAGAGGTGTTGCTGGGCAATAATGCGGGTACTCGCCGCCTCTTTGGCCGACTCCGCGTCGAGCTTAATGCCTCGCCCGAAGTGCGAGTGACTGGAGTGGCCCTTGCCCCGAAGACGGCCACACTCACCAGCCTTGGCCAGACACTGGCCCAGGCAGCCACGGTGCTGCCGGCCAACGCCACCAACAAAGCGGTGAGCTATCGCTCCAGTATTCCTTCGGTGGCCACCGTGGATTCCACTGGCACGGTAGTCGCGAAGGCCAATGGCACGACCACTATAACTGTGACAACTGCCGACGGTCCCTTCACCGACACCTGCTCCATCACGGTCGATACCGGCCGAGTGCGGGTGACGAGTGTGACTGTCGCGCCGCCTACGGCGTCGCTCACCACTATTGGCCAGACTGTGGCGCTGACCGCCACTGTATTACCGTCCAATGCTACCGACAAGACGGTGACTTGGCGCTCCAGCAATGTGGCGGCCGCCACAGTCGACAGCAGCGGTCGGGTGACCGCTGTCGGCAATGGCACGGCCACCATCACTGCGACCAGCGTTGATGGTCCTTCTGGCACCAGTGTTATAACGGTCGAAATCGGCGGTGGCGGCCTGCGGGATGTGCGCGTCACCTATACGATCACCAACAATTGGGGCAGCGGCTATTCGGCCAATATTGATATCCTCAACACCGGCCCCCAGGCCATCCACGGCTGGACGCTGAAGTTCACGTTACCGACCGGAGATACGATTGTGGACATGTGGAACGCGACCTACACTGTAACGGGTTCGCAGATCACGGCGAAGAATGTGGCATTCAATGCCACGATTGCGCCCGGGGCAAAGATCAGCCTTGGGTTCAACGCCAACGGCCCCGCCGGTACTCCCACCGACTTCACCGTATATAGTGCCCAGGCTTCGGTGCCGGTCGCGGGGGTGAGTCTTGCGCCGTCCACGGCGTTGCTGACCACGCTAGGGCAGACGGTGGCGCTTGCACCCACGGTATTGCCGGCCAATGCGACCAATAAAGCCGTGAGCTATAGCTCCAGTGCTATGTCGGTGGCTGTGGTCGACACTGCCGGCACGGTCACTGCGGTTACCAGCGGCACCGCGATCATTACGGTCAAGACTGCGGATGGTGCGTTTCCGGCTACCTGCGCGGTAACGGTAAATACGGGTCCTGTTGTTCGGGTAACTGGGGTGTCGCTATCCCAGTCAATCATGAGCCTCACCGAGGGAAGTCCCACCGCCCTCTTGACTGTGGCCGTCCTGCCCGCCAGCGCGACCAACCGGGCGGTTACCTGGACTTCCAGCAACCCTGCGGTTGCCAGCGTCAGCAGTACGGGGCCGACCACGGCCCTGGTCAGTGCTGTTGGTATTGGCAGCGCCACGGTTACGGTGACGTCCAGTGATGGTCCGTTCTCTGCGACCTGCTCGGTTGCGTCATCGGCGCGTGTCAGCGATTACTACTTCCCGCAGGGGACAAGCGTGCCCGATCTGATCTCTCGGAGCACGGCGCTGACCCGCTCCCAGGTGAAGGCGATGATGTTTACCTATATTGATCGCAACTGGGCCGCCATCTCGGCGTATACCGGGCAGACCGACAAGACCAAGGTTTACGCGCTCTTCCTTGGTTTCGCTACCCGCGAGTCGACGCTCAATGCGGGTGTTGAAACGGCTGTTGAGGAGGGATTTCCGGGGAAATCGGCCCACGCGTTTGGACCGATCCAAACGGCAATCACCGCATTTGCAGGTGTGCCGGCCCCGTATATGGAGGAAACCGATGTTTCTGAACTGTTCCATTATCCGCTCAATCAGCCGAACTTCTACGATCCTGGCATTTCCATGCATCTGGGCATTCGGAAATTCCTGCACTTCATCAAGCAGGCCAAGGAGGCAGGCTGCACCGGCGTCGATGTAATCCGGAATGCATTGAAGGGCTTCAATACCGGCTGGGCATATCCGGAAAACAACCCGCAATACTATCGCGACTATCCCGATGACATTGCAGCAATGGCGCGCTGGTATCTGCTGAATGATCATATGGAAGACGATGTTTTCACCTGGACCAACAATCCCGCCACAGACCGGACCGATCCCTGGGGCTGGTGGTGAGCCCCGGACAGGCTCATTCCCTAGACTGCTAGGCCATGGCAACGGCGGGGACTTTTGCTAATCCCCGCCTCCACTCTTCTCAGCCGCTCTGCTTGTCTGGTTAGCATCCGATTCACAAGCAGCCGGTTTTGGGGTTCCAAATAGGGGACCTCCCGACGCCTAGCGTCGGGAGGTTTTGTCTTTTCCTTGTGCTTGAGTTGCCTGGGTGGGGGCCGGATGGGAAATAGTGCTCGTACCGCCCATTACGATTCAGGGCGAGAATGCCGTTGACCTGTCGTTGGCACCGAAATATCCCATTTACACCTCCAAAATGTTCCGCTTTTGCAACAGCCTTCGAGCGCTCTTCACCCCGCTGTTTGCTCCTTCACGAGCGACACTGTGGATGCTGGCTCAGGTTCTTCTCGTGCGCTGTATTGCGCTTGGAGTCGCCGGGCTTCCCGCCATGATCGCTCGGGCGGCCGACACCGCCTTCCCAAGCGTCTATTGGCAGCACCAAGCTGGAGTGTTGGCCAACACGGTAGCGGTGCAGCAAACCCGGGATGGCTATCTATGGATAGGTACCTACAACGGGCTGTTCCGCTACGATGGGGTCGAGTTTACCCTCTTCGATAACTCGCGTGTGCCCGTTTGGGATGATTGTACCGTTACGAGTTTATACGAAGCTGCAGACGGGACTTTGTGGATCGGCCATTCGCGTGGCGCTGTGAGCACGTTCAAGGACGGAGTGTTTACGCGGCTTGAGGTGCGGGTGGGCGACTGGGTTCGGGATATAGCCAGTGATGCAGTAGGGGATATATGGGTGCTCGATAGCAGTGGTCAGCTCACACGGTTGCGCGACCAGCGGACACTGCAACTCGAAGACCGCCACACTGGGGGCATATTGAAGATGGTCTGCGGGCGGGACGGGCGCCTCTGGGTCGCCTGCGGCGGTCGTTTGTACGAGCTTGCCCGTGGGCAACTCGTGTCGGTGCCGAGCCCGAATGCGGAGCTGATTCAGGGGATTGGGGCTTCCTCTGACGGCGGACTTTGGGTTGTGGCGAGTGGCAGACTGCGTAAGCGAGTGGCCGATCAGTGGGGCGAGCAACTCGGAGCTCTCGACATCGGCAGCGCAACACTCTCGAGCTTGATCGAGATGGCTAACGGCCGGCTGGTTCTGGGCACCTATGACAAGGGTGTGCTTTTGGTCGAGCCCGGGGCCCCGCTTCGGCAACAGCTCTATGGATGGAACTCGGGGTTGCCGTCCGATTGGGTGTTGGCTGTGTGCGAGGATCATGAGGGCGGAGTCTGGCTGGGGAGCGGCAGCTCCGGGCTGTTCAAGTTGCAGGAGAAAATGGTAACGATGTTGGTGCCGCCCGATGGATGGCAGGGGCGCTCTGTTCTGACGGCTCTCCCCGCCCACGATGGTGGCTTCTGGGTGGGCACGGAGGGGGCTGGGGTGTATCGGATGACTAATGACGGGCGGTGGGCGGAGTTCGGCCTCGGGGCTGGATTGCGCAACCGCTATGTATGGGCGCTCTGTGAGAAGCCGGGTGGCGAGCTTTGGGCCGGCACTTGGGCGGGCCTGGATTCGACGGTGGGCGGCGGCTTCGCACCGGCCATTGGTATCGGTGAGCTGGTCACGGCCACGACTGCATTGGCACAGGCGCGGCAGGGGGGCTTGTGGGTCGGTAGCGCTCTTGGTTTGGCTTTGTATGATCAAGGACGAGTGCAGTGGGCCGAGCCCGAGGGGGCGCGAAAGCTGGTTAATATACGTGCTATTCTGGAGCAGCCCGATGGGGCTATTTGGGTGGGGTGCAACGGCGAGGGCCTGGGCTTTGTCCGCGATGGCAAGGTGCGCCAGTACCTGCGCAGGGATGGGCTAACTAGTGACTATATTCACGGATTATATCTCGATGGAAATGGTGCCTTGTGGCTGGGTACGCGCGGCGGCGGACTGAACCGCTTCAAGGATGGCAGGTTCTCCTGCGTGAGCGTGGAGCAAGGGCTCGCCAGTCGCTCGATCTTCCACATCGAGGACGATGGCTGCGGGTATCTCTGGATGAGCTCGATGGACGGGCTTTTGCGCATGAGCAAGCGGGAGCTCAATGAGTGTGCAGACGGCCGGTTGCCCGTGGTCAACTGCCTGAGCTACGGGCTCAATGAGGGATTGCTAACGCTGGAGCCCGCGAGCGCGCAGTCCCCCTCGGGCTGTCGCACCGCTGATGGGCGGCTGGCCTTCCCGATGGCACGCGGATTGGCGGTGGTCGATCCCCATGCGGTGCGGCTCAACCCCCAGGCTCCGCCGGTGTGTATCGAAAGTCTGAGGAGTGGCGAACGCGTGTTTGCTCCACAGGCTGGGGCGGGCGCTATGATCGAAGTCGGGCCCGGCGCGCGGCGTGTGGAGATCAAGTACACTGGCCTCAGTTTCATGGTGCCGGAAAAGGTGCGTTTCCGCTATAAAATCGATGGACTCGACTCGGCGTGGGTCGATGCAGGAAGCGAGCGTCGCGCGGTCTACAGCTTTCTGCCTCCGGGGAGGTATGTATTCCGCGTAACGGCGGCAAACAACGACGGCGTCTGGAATCCGGAGGGGCGCAGTCTGGCTTTTGTGGTGCTGCCGTACTTTTGGCAGACGCTGTGGTTCAGGCTCTTGGCCGTGGCGAGTGTGCTCTTGGGCGTGGCGGTTGGCGTGTGGGTGTGGGCGCGTTACCGGCTGTTGCGGCGGGTCGCGCTTCTCGAGCGCGAGCAGGCAGTCGCCTCCGAGCGCACACGGATCGCCAACGACATGCATGACGATATAGGCTCGTCCCTTACGCGTATATCGATGTTGGTGGAGCTTGCCCGGCGCGACATCCAGGATCGCCCCCGGCTGGATGCCGGGTTGACGCGTATCTACGAGACGGCGCGCACAGTCACCCGTGCTGTGGATGAGATCGTTTGGGCGGTGAACCCGCGACACGACACGCTGGAATCTCTGGTGAGCTACATCGAGAAGTGCGCCCAGGATCTGCTCGGTGCCGCGGGGGTGCGGTGCCGCATGGATCTTCCCTCGGAGTTTCCCTCGTGGTCACCGAGCGCGGAGGTGCGCCACAATCTCTTCCTAGCCTACAAGGAGGCGCTCAACAACGCCGTGCGGCATTCCGGAGCGGATATAGTGAACATCACGCTCACTATGAGTGATGACAGTTGCCAACTGGCGATTGTCGACAATGGTCGAGGTCTGTCTCCAAGCGGTGGTGGCGAGCGCCCGCGCCAGGAGGGGCGCTTGTCCACGGGCAACGGATTACCGGGTATGCGCCGCCGCCTGGAGCGGATCGGTGGGCACTGCGAAATTGGCAACGCCAGCGGCGGCGGGTGCTCCGTGCGCTTGTTTGTGCCGCTGCACGCGCCTCCCGGCACTCCTAGGGCGCGCAGTTCACACGGCTAGGCTTCGCCTCAATCTTGGAGTATTCCTTTCACCGAAACGTCCGATTACCAGACTCAACGTGAGCATATCCGTTTCCATTGTCGAAGACTGCTCCGAGCTCCGCTCGATCATTGCCGAGTGGATCGCGGGTGCGGACGGCTTCCGGTTGGTGAGCGAATATTCAAATCTGGAGAGTGCGCTGGCCGATCTTCCCCGGCGGCGCCCGGATGTGGTGTTGGTCGACATTAACCTGGCGGGGCGGAGCGGGATAACCTGCGTGCGCGAGTTGAAGCCGCAGATGCCGGAGACGCAGTTCATGATGGTCACCGTGTTTGAGGACAGTGATCATATTTTCGATGCGCTCACCGCCGGAGCTTCCGGGTACCTGCTCAAGCAGGAGCCGCTGGATGACTTGCTTGCCGCCATCCGGCTGGTTCACGCGGGCGGATCGCCCATGAGCATCTATATCGCCCGCAAGGTAGTGCAATGGTTCCAGGCGAAGCCCCACGTGGCGCGCAAGGAGCCGGAGAACCTCTCGGCCCGGGAACGCGAGATCCTGCGGCTACTGGCACGGGGACTTGCATACAAGGAGATCGCCTCCGACCTCGGCTTGAGTGGGGGGACCATAAACACCCATATTCAGCGCATCTACCGCAAGCTCCACGTGGGTTCGCGCGGGGAGGCCGTGGCGCTGTTCGCCCCGTTCCCCTCCGAGCCACAGGCCCCCGCCGGCCCGGGGTGACGGCAAGTCGCGTTCAAGATGCGGCGAATGCCGAGCCCGTGTAGCAGGAGCGAGCTTGCACTCGACAGGGCCTTGTCTTGAAAGCGACTGGACTGAGATCCGCGAAAACGCTCGGAGGTGTGGGCGATGGGCTTCGTAATACCGGCGGGTGCGGTGATCCTAAACCCAGCAGTTGGATTTACAGAAGATCACGAAGAGTGAGGTAGTTGGCTACGCGTTTCACCTTGTGGGCGTTCACCCTTTGAGTGTGCGCTCCAGCGTAGGACTGGTTCATCGGTCATCTTCGGCTCTTTGGCCCCTTTGTTTCCTTCTGTGAAATTCTCATTTGGGGAGTGCGGGGCCAGCAGGGCCCAAGTGCCTGGCTCGCCCCCGGGGCTGTGTGTGAGCGGCTGCGGAGTCTCCGCTTCACTCCCACACGGATCGTTTCACCCCAGCCAGGGCTCGCCAGCGCGCCGGCCACGCCCACCATACCCGCTGTGCCGCTTCGCCTTCGCCTGCCTTTCTGGATCGCCACCCTCAGCGCCTGCGCCGGGGCGGTGGCCTATGCGCTCACCTTTGCCGACATCGCCTTCCATCCGATCCTGTTCCTGCTGCCGGTGTTCTTTCTGGTGTGGTTTCTGGTGCTGCAGCAATGGCGACGCGTGCCGCGGCGCAACCTCCAGTCGGAGATCTTTGGCGACATACCTCGGTGGATGAAGGCGGCGGCCGCCGCGCTGCTCCTGTTCGCCTTCGCCAACTTCTTCGCCTGCATCGCCGGCACCTCCACACATCCGGGCCCTGCGGCCGCCAGGGGCTCCGAGCCGCCAACGGTCGCCATCTCCCGCTCCGCCGCGGAGACAATCCATGTACAAGCGCTGCAATTGCGCATGTTGAGCGGCTTCTTCGTGTGCTGCTTCGGGCTGGCCGCCCTCCTGGTGGAGACCTGTTGGATCAAGAACGGCCCGGCCATGGCCGACCGCAAGATCTGAACCGGGCTGCTCGCGCCCGGCTCAAGTGGCCAGAGTTCCCACCAGCGTGAACTCCTCACGATCGTGGAAGAGGTGGCGCACATGGGCCACAGCGCAGTCTCCCAGCGGGCTCCCGCTGGACCGCTGCACCTGGTCGAGTAGCGCCAGGGCATCGGCGTGGCCAAACTTCAAGTTCACCACAAAATGTCGGCACCAGCGGCCCCGGGTCCACTGCGTCACCAGATCGAGGACTCGCTGCGGGTCCTCGACCATGTCGCAGAACAGCCAGTCGTAGGGGATCCCTGCGGCCGGCCGGAAATGGAAGGCGTCCTCCATGCGGTGCTCAATGAGCGGATGGCCCAGAGCCCCGCCCTTGAGCGGGCCGTTGTCGATGGCCACCACCTGCGCGCCGCGCTTGGCGGCGCTATAGCTCCAGCCCCCCGGTGCCGCACCCAGGTCGGCCACCGTCTCCCCCGGACCCGGCTCGCGCCCGAGTATCGAAAAAGCCTCCTCGACCTTGAGGTAGGAGCGTGAGGGCGCCGCGGGATCGTCGGCCATGCGGCGCTGCCCGCCCAGCCACACCGAGCGCGCGGCAAATACCCGGCCGAAGTCCGCCGCGAATACGAACAGCCCGCGCGCAGTGCGGGTGCCCCGAGGCAGCTCCGGAGCCGCCAGCTTCGCCACCCGGGAAAATCGTTTCTTGAGCAACACCGCAAACTCGTCCTCCACTGCTCCCAGCCGACGCCCAAGCCCCGGGATCTCGATGGGTGCCTGCCAGACACTCGGCCAGGCGCCCTCGACTTTCTCGCCCCGCATCGAGGCGGTGAACCAGTCGCACAACCGGCCGGCCAGCGCATTCACGCTGTCGGCACCGATCTCCGCAGGCTCCAGCAGCACCCGGTGGGCGAAGCAGAGTTCAGGCAATCCCACCCCGGGCTTCGCCTCCAGCAACACCCAGCCGGCGCCGCTGGCCAGGGCCGCGCCCAGCCCGCGGGCGGCCGCCTCGGCGCGCAACAGTTCTTCGAAACCAGACTGGCAGGTGAGCAGCATCGCGGTGTTTTTTTGGGGATGCCTCCAATCCCTGGAGGCACGGGTTCAGCGGGAAGGGAGCTGCCCGCTGTCGGTGGACAGCATGTAGAGATCCTCGCCGGCCGCATCGCAGAGCATCCGGCTCTCAAGGCGGTAGTTCACTGCGCCCCGCAGCAACATCTCGCGCAAGCGGGCGGCCGCAGCGGCATCTGCCAGCGTGAGTGTTACCTCGTAGCGCACATCGCCGCGCTCCATCAATGCCAGGGGCTTGGTCCCCACTGCCTCGCCGAAATAGATACCGTTGAGATAGACCTTGTGCACGGTGCGCGCCAAGGCGATGGGCATGAGGTTTTCGTTAACCAAGCGTAGTTGCAGGACCACCTTGCGATCGGTCAATGCCACCTCGGTGGCCGACACCTTCACGATGCTCACCACGATGCCGGCCTTCTCGGTGGAGGTGCAGCCGGTCAGCCACAGACCGACCAGCAGGACCAGCAGGCACTTGGAGGAAAACGCGCGAAGCATGCTCATGGGCGGATCGTGAACCGCGCAGCGCAACGGGTGCAAGTGCGGCCTCACAAAAAGCCGATTCCGGCCCGCGGGTCACACCCGCGCTTCGGGCGGCCGCCCCGCCCCCAGCGCCTTCCGTTGATTCAACTCGAGGGAGCCTGGTCGTAGCGCCGGTCCGAAACACGGCAAGGTCAAGCATGCCCGCGTGGTCGTGCGCTGCCTACACGGCCGGTCCACCCTCAGCACCGGCCCAAGCTCGATCAGCCGGTTTGGCTGTAAATCCGGGTTGCTGTTGCCAGCGCTCGGCCATCGGCTTTGCCACATGCTGTCCCCCGACTCCCTCCTCGATGACGTTTGCAGCAACGATAGCCAGCGCGCTGCGGCGGCATTGCAGGCTGCACACGGGCGCGGTGAGGAACTGATTCCCGGAATCATCGCCCGACTGGAGTCGGTGCTGACCAATCCTGCCGCTTGGATTGGCGAGGAAGGGCATTCTCCGGCCTTCCTTCTGTGTTTGGCCGCCGAATTCCGAGCGACCGCTGCTCATGCTTTGATCATCCGGATCTTCCGCCTGGATGACGACACCGTCAGTACGTTGCTTGGCGACGTGCTTACCGAGGCCGGAGACCTCGCTCTGGCCGACACCTATCCGGGCGACCCCACAGCGCTTCTTGAGCTCATCGAAGATAGCAAGGCCGGGGAGTATGAACGCGGCACCGGGCTGCTCGCCTTGGCCATTCTGTGGAAGCGCGGCCGATACCCGCGAGCGGACCTCTTGGCGTTCATGGAGAAACTCGCAGGCAACCTCGACCCAGAGCGAGGCTCCGACGGTATGACAGCCAGCCAACTCGTCGATGCAGCGGTGTGTGTCCAAGCCTCAGAAATCCGCGACACCATCATGGGACTCTTCAAGCGCGGCCTAATCGATGAGGTCTATTCGGATCCCGATTACGCCGAGGAATCTCTGCGCCCGGACGCTCCCGCGCCCGAGATCGATACACTCAGTATGACGATCGACAATGCCTGGGCACACCTCGAGGAGCGGGGCTTCTTCAACACGGGGTGGCCGATGATACACGAGGGAACGCCCGACGAGCTTAGTCCGGTCATCGCCCCCTGGACACCGGCGCCGCTCGAGTCACCCGCTCCGTACCGCGCGCTGCCCAAGGTGGGCCGCAACGATCCCTGCCCATGCGGCAGCGGAAAGAAGTTCAAGAAATGCTGCGGCGCGTGAGGCCGTTGTAGAGTGCCGGCGAGCCCTGTCCTTGGTCTCCACCGGTGAACGGCGCGGGCTGCGAGGTGTCCACGAAGGCGGCGAAAATCCCCACCCCGGCGGCAAGGGGCTACGCGTAGCTCGAATTCGCGTTTCGGAGGCAGCGCCACCGCCGCGCGGAGACAAAGGGAAAGCCATCCCCCGGTGCCCAGAGTTGCGGGGTTGAAACCCGGGCGAGTTTGGGCCGTTGTGCTGGGCGATGAGCTGTGCGCTTTTCCAAGTCCGCCCGATGGCGACCGCCGATATTCCTGCGGCGCTGGCGTTGTGGCGGGTTACCGAGGGCATGGGCTTGGGCGAGTCCGACCGGCCCGAACGCCTTGCTGCCTTTCTCGCGCGCAACCCCGGCCTGAGCGCTGTGGGCCTGCGGGCCGACGGCTCGCTCGCCGGGGCAGTGCTCTGCGGCGACGACGGCCGCCGCGGCTACCTGCACCACCTCGCAGTGGCGCGGGAATGCCGGCGGCAGGGCCTGGCCCGAGCCCTGATCGCCCACTGTGTAGCCGGGCTGGCCGCACGCGGTATCGAGAAGTGCAACCTTTTCCTCCTCAGCGACAATGCCGAGGGCGAGCGTTTCTGGAAGCGCGCCGGGTGGGCCGTTCGCAGCGACCTCAAGGTGGTGCAGAAGAACCTTACAGGCTGCGCGAAGGTGGTCCCCGGCTCGTGCTGAGCGCTGCCAATACAGACCTGCGCCGAGGGGCGGGCGGCCAGCACTCCAATGCCCGCAGTGCCGCTCAGGAGCGGATGCCTGTCGAGCGCGGTTGCACTCTAAACACACAATCCGCTGGCCACCCGCCTCAGCCGTAACAATGCAGCTCAGCGCCGGGTGTCGAGTGACGAGAGCCAAACCACCCGTGATCGGTCCAGGAGCGGGCGTGCTTACGAGGTGTTGCTCGGCGATCAGGCCCTCGGCGCTCGGCCCAGGGCTCTCGACTGAATGGTCACGCCTCAGCCCGTGAGCTCAATCCGGTTGCCGTCCTGATCGAGGACGACGCTCTCGTAGTACCCGTCGCCCGTGCGTCGCGGCTCTCCGATCACACGCACTCCGGCCGCGCGCAGGCGCTCGGTGACGCTGCGCACCTCTACTTCGCTGCCTACGCATAGGGCGAAGTGGGCCAGCCCGGTGCGATCGGGCGCGGCGCCGGTCGGCGGCGGTGCAAGCTCGGGCTGCTCCATGATCTCAAGACGTCCTCCTCCGGGGAAAGTCAGGAAATACGAGCGGAAAGGGCGCTTCTGGCTGGAGTAGAGCGAGCCGGCGGTGCACCCGAAGTGGAGTACGTAGAAGTCGCGCAACGACTCCAAGCGCGGCGTCCAGAGCGCGAGGTGTTCAAGGTGCATGGGGTAAGGCAAGCGCGCGACCCAGCGTGGGGCAAGGCGGAGCTACCGGATCTCCGCCCTCCGGCTCGGGCGAGCGCTCCGGCGGGTCCTGGGGCAGGGATGCTCGGCCGCCCCCATGCGCTGCGAAGGGCACGACAACGCGTAGCGCGTCGCCGTGCCCGATCTGCACCTGAAGCAGCGTTGATCCGCCCCCAACGGTGTATTGTCGGAGCGACGGCATGCGCACCCCGCCCTTGTTTCGGAAAACGGAGTTGCCCGAGGAAAGCCCCCGGCCATGGTCGGCCCCGTGGCCGATCACGGGGTAGGTAATGACGTAATCCCCACGGCGGTCTCCCGAAAACACAATGACAACGAAGAATACCCAAAATAGTGCGAAGCGGTTCATGGCCGCTATCGCGCTCGGTTTGTTGGCCGTCGCGGCTGGAGCACAGACGTGGACGTTTGATGGTGGTGCGGAAGGCTGGCAAGTGAACGACCTGGGTGCCGACTGGGTTACCAGCTTCGGGGTCACTCAGCCGGTCTGGAGTCCCAGCGGCGGAGCCCCCGGCGGCTTTGTGTCGGCCCAGGACCCTTCGTCCACAACCTTTGTATTCGAGAAACTGGCGCTGGGCGACTATTCCACTTTTGTCGGCGGCAAACTGGGGTTCGCGCTCCAGTGCACCGCCAACAGTTGGGGCGGCGACAATGTGGTCGTGTTTCGCGGCGGCGCAGCGGACCAGATTCTGGTGACCCAGATCGGGGCCCTGCCCGCGACCACCTGGACTGATTACTCGCTCGATCTGACCGCGGACAAATTCCGCTATGGCTCCAGGGACGGCGGCGTGGTGAACGGGGCCGACTTCGCCTCCGTGATGGGCAATCTCACAGCGGTACGCATCTCGGCCGAGTATGGCGCAAGCACCCCGGGAATCCCGGACACCTTCGAGACCACCGGGCTGGATCGTGTATCGTTCACCGCGATTCCGGAACCCGCGACGAGCGCGGCCATGCTCGGGCTTGTGGCGCTGGGTGGCGCCGCGTGGATGCGGCGTCGGCGGGGCTGAGTTGCCCGATCAGCAGAACTTCCAAAGGGGCGACGCTTTGCGGCGTCGCCCCTTTTTGTCCTCGCTCTCAGGCCTTCGGCGCGGCGTAGGCGTCCATGCCCACGCAGGTGCAGACCAGATTGCGGTCGCCGTAGGTGTTGTCGATGCGGCTCACCGACGGCCAGAATTTGGACACTCGTGTCCATTCGCTGGGGAAGGCGGCAAGCTCACGCGAGTACGGGCGGTCCCACTTGTCGGCGCACACCACCGTGGCGGTGTGCGGGGCGTGCTTGAGTGCGTTGCTGGTGCGGTCGGCCTGCCCGCGTTCGATGGCAAGCATCTCCTCGTGAATGGAGAGCAGTGCGTCGCAGAAGCGGTCGAGCTCGTCCTTGGTCTCGCTCTCGGTGGGCTCGACCATGAGCGTGCCGGCCACCGGCCAGGACATCGTGGGCGAGTGGTATCCATAATCCATCAGGCGCTTGGCCACATCCTCAACCTCCACGCCGGTGCGCGGTTTCCAGCCACGGAAATCGATGATGCACTCGTGGGCCACCAGGCCGGAGGCGCCGCGATAGACCACGGGGAACGCGGCCTCCAGACGCCGGGCGATGTAGTTGGCGTTGAGGATGGCGAGCTTGGTGGCGGCGGTGAGCCCGTCGCCGCCCATCATGCGGATATAGGCCCAGGAGATGAGCATCACGCTCGCGCTGCCCCACGGCGAGGAAGCCACCGGCCCGATGGCCTCGGGGGTGGTGCAGGCGCCGGCGGGAGGAACGATGGGATGGGTGGGCAGGAAGGGTGCCAAATGTTTGGCTACGCCGATGGGCCCCACTCCGGGGCCGCCGCCGCCGTGGGGAATGGCGAAGGTCTTGTGCAGGTTGAGGTGGCAGACGTCGGCTCCGATGAAGCCGGGCGAGGTGAGGCCCACCTGGGCGTTCATGTTGGCCCCGTCCATGTAGACCTGGCCGCCGTGCTGGTGGATGATGTCGCACAGATCGCGGATACCGGCCTCGAACACGCCATGGGTAGACGGGTACGTGACCATGACGGCGGCGAGCTGCGCGGAGTGCTGCTCGGCCTTGGCGCGCAGATCGGCGAGGTCGATGTTGCCCAGCGCATCGCAGGCGACAGGCACGACCTTGAAACCGGCCATGACGGCGCTGGCGGGGTTGGTGCCGTGGGCGGAGCCGGGGATGAGGCAGATGTTGCGCCGGCCCTGGCCGCGCGACTCATGCCAGGCGCGGATGACGAGCAGCCCTGCGTATTCGCCGGCCGAACCGGCGTTGGGCTGCAACGACACCGCGGCAAAGCCGGTGATCGTGGCCAGCCAGCCTTCGAGATCGTGGAAAATGCGCCGGTAGCCGGCGGCCTGCTCGGCCGGGGCGAAGGGGTGCAGCCGGGAGAACTCCGGCCAGGTGACCGGCAGCATCTCGCTGGTGGCGTTGAGCTTCATCGTGCACGAGCCCAGCGAAATCATCGAGTGGCAGAGCGAGAGGTCCTTCGCCTCCAGGCGGCGGATATAGCGAAGCATCTCGTGCTCGGTATGGTATTTCCCGAACACCGGATGCGCGAGATAGGTCGAGGTGCGGGTGAGCGCCTCCGGCAGGTCGCAGCAGCAGCCGCGGCGGATCGTATCGAGCGCCGGCGCAGCCTTGCCGGCGGCCTCGGCGAAGACATGCAGCAGCATCGCCAGATCGGCCTCGGTCGCCGTCTCGTCGATGGAGACGCCTACGGAGTGGGTGTTGTGCGGGCGCAGGTTGATCCGGTTGGCGTGGGCGAGCTCGTAGATCCGCTGCGCGGAGACGGCGCCGAGCTCGACGGTGAGCGTGTCGAAAACGGGGGCGGTGTTGGACGTGTAGCCGAGTTGCGAGAGGCCGGCGGCGAGAGTGCGGGTGAGGCGGCGCACTCGGCAGGCGATCTCCTTGAGGCCGGCGGGCCCGTGGTAGACGGCGTACATCGAAGCCATTACGGCGAGCAGCACCTGGGCGGTGCAAATGTTGCTCGTGGCCTTCTCGCGGCGGATGTGCTGCTCGCGGGTGCCGAGGGCGAGGCGCAGGGCGGGCTTGCCCTGGGAATCCTTGGATACGCCTACGAGGCGGCCGGGCATCTGGCGCTTGAAGGCGTCGCGGGTGGCGAGGAAGCCCGCGCTGGGGCCGCCGTAGCCGAGCGGCACGCCGAAACGCTGGGCGCTGCCCACGGCGATATCGGCACCGAACTCGCCCGGGGCGCGCAAGAGGGTGAGCGCGAGCAGGTCGGTGGCGACGATGGCGAGCGCGCCGGCGGCATGGAGTTGGGCGACCAGCGGAGCGTAGTCGCGGATGTCGCCCTCAGTGCCCGGATACTGGAGGAGCGCGGCGAAGTGCTTGGCCGCCGGGACGAAACCGGCCGCCGGTGCGACCTCGACGAGGAGACCCAGCGCCTTGGCCCGCGTGGCGACGACGGCGATGGTCTGCGGGTGGCAGTCGGCCGCCACGAAAAGCACATTACGCTCGGGCGAGCCCTTCGCGGAGAAGGCCATGTTCATGGCCTCGGCGGCGGCAGTGCCCTCGTCGAGCATGGAGGCGTTGGCGATCTCGAGGGCGGTGAGCTCGCAGACCATGGTCTGGAAATTGAGCAGAGCCTCGAGGCGGCCCTGGGAAATCTCGGCCTGGTAGGGAGTGTAGGCGGTGTACCAGCCCGGGTTCTCGAAGATGTTGCGCTGGATGACCGGCGGCGTGAGGCAGTCGTAGTAGCCGCACCCGATGAACGAGCGGAACACCTGGTTCTTGGCGGCAATGCCGCGTAGCTCCGCCAGCATGGCGCTTTCGCCGGTGCCCTCGGGCAGGGCGAGGGGCTGGGGCAGGCGGATCGCCGGCGGCACGGCGGCATCGATCAGCGCGTCGAGGGAGGCGTGGCCGAGGGGCGCAAGCAGGGCGGCGATCTCGGCAGTATCGGAGCCGAGGTGACGCCGCGGGAAGGTGTCAACCGCCGCCAACGAGGCGGGCTGAGCGTTGCAGGAGGCGAGGGAGTCGGGCGAGCGGTCGGCCATCTGGCGAACGTAGAAACCGCGCAGTGCAGGGCAATGGGTATTTGGGAGAGGCCGGTTGCGGCGAATAGATCGCGGAAGGGGACTTCGCCTCCGTTGACCTTTCTCTGGTCCGGTCTATCTCGGGGCTGTCCCCCGCGAATCGCTGCTCTGTCAACCCTCAGCCTTCTTCTCATGCGCCGAACCCGCTGCCTCGCTGTACTCGGATTGCTAGCTCCTATCGCCGCCTTCGCCGCGGCCGCGTTGCCTCCGCTGCCCGACACCCCGAAAAAGCCTGCCTCCGACGAGTACCACGGCGTGAAAGTCACCGAGGATTATCGTTGGCTCGAGGACTCTGCCGATCCGGTAGTCAAACAGTGGAGCGCCGCGCAGAACACCCATGCTCGCGCCTATCTCGACGGCCTGCCCGGTTATGCGGCGGTGCGTGCACGCGTCGACCAGTTGATCCGCTCCAATTCGATCGGGTACAGCGTTCAGGTGAAACGTGGCGGGCTGCTTTTCGCGATCAAGAGCGACCCGAAGTTCCAGCAGGCGATGCTGGTTACGCTCGCTTCGGCCAACGACCTCAAGACAGAGCGCATGCTCGTAGATCCCAACGCCATGGACACGAAGGGCTCGATCGCGATCGACTGGTTCGCGGTCTCGCTGGACGGGCGCACGGTGGGCGTGTCCCTCTCGAAGGGCGGCAGCGAGGCCGGAGACCTCCATCTCTACGATGTGGCGACAGCGAAGGAGATCGGCGAAGTGATCCCTCATGTGCAAAACGGCACCGCCGGCGGCAGCATGGCTTTCGCCCCTGATGGCTCCGGTTTCTGGTACACGCGTTATCCGCGCGGCGCCGAGCGCCCACTCGATGATGCCGGCTTCTACCAACAGGTTTGGTATCACAAGATCGGCACCGATACCGAAGCCGACTCCTACGAGCTCGGCCGGGAGCTCCCGAAGATCGCCGAGATCGCGCTCGCGACCAAGGCGGACGGCAAGTGGGTGCTCGCGGAGGTGAAGAATGGCGACGGCGGGGAGGTTGCGTACTACCTGCGACCGACCGCGACCGACGGGAAGTGGACCCAGGTTACGACTTTCGCCGACAAGGTTGTCAACGCGGCCTTCGGCGTCGACGACGCTGTGTATTTGGTGTCCCGATCCGGTGCGCCCATGGGCAAGGTCTTGCGGTTGCCGCTCGGGGCGGCACCGAAACTCGCCGACGCGAAGACGATCGTGCCCGAGTCGAAGGGCGCGATCCAGGGTGTCGTGCCTACAGCGAGCCGGCTCTATGTCGACGACCTGCTCGGCGGACCGTCGCGCGTGCGAATCTTCGACCTGAAGGGCAAGGCCCTCGGCGAGCTGCCGATCCTGCCGGTATCCTCCGCCGACGGTTTCGTGCGGCTCGATCCCAAGAGCGACGATATTCTCTATCAGAACGGCAGCTATCTTCGCCCGCCGGCGTGGTTCCGCTACGACGCGAAGGCCAAAGCTGCGCTCCCGACCGCGATGGCCGTGACCTCGATCGCCGACTACTCCGATTGCGAAGTCGTGCGCGACTTTGCCACTTCGAAGGACGGCACGAAGGTGCCGCTCAACATCATCAAGAGGAAGGGCACCAAGCTCGACGGCACGAATCCGACAATCCTCTACGCCTACGGCGGCTACGGCGTGAGCATGACGCCGGGCTTCTCAGCCTCGCGCCGCGTCTGGCTCGACCACGGCGGGGTCTACGTCGTCGCCAACATCCGCGGCGGCGGCGAGTATGGAGACCAGTGGCATCTCGACGGCAACCTGCTCAAGAAGCAGAACGACTACGACGACTTCTACGCGTGCGCCCGCTGGCTGATCGACCATCGGTACACCTCGACGGCGAAGCTTGCGATCATGGGGGGCAGCAACGGCGGCCTGCTCATGGGCGCGGCGCTCACCCAGCATCCGGAGACGTACCGTGCGGTCGTGAGCATGGTCGGCGTGTACGATGCGCTGCGCTCGGAGCTCACAACAAACGGCGAGTTCAACGTGACCGAGTACGGCACGGTGAAGGACCCCGCGCAGTTCAAGGCGCTCTATGGCTATTCGCCGCTGCACCGGGTGGTCGACGGAGGGAAATACCCCTCGATCCTGCTCACCTCCGGTGCGAACGACCCGAGGGTCGATCCGTGGCATTCGCGCAAGTTCTGCGCCAGACTCCAGGCGGCGAATACTTCGTCGAACCCGATCCTGCTGCGCACCTCGGATTCGTCCGGCCATGGCATCGGCAGCTCGCTCGACGAGATCATCGCCGAGCGCGCCGACGTCTTCGCCTTTCTGCTGCACGAGCTCGAGGTGCCGGTGGACGCGAAGGCGGGGAAGTGATTGGCATCGGACCGGTCGAACCGACCGGTCCGTCCGCGTTGGGAGGCGCACTTTGCGCCCGTTTCAGCCGTAACCATGCGCTTGAGGCGGTTTGCCACTCTAGCGTGGGCAAGTGTTTCGGTATCCTGCGTACGTGCACCTGAGCTGCGCTCTGGATCACGTGTAGGCATGCACCTGAATGGGCACGGCTCAGCCAAGAGAGCTCAGTCCGGCCCCCATCTGGCCGTGGTGCACCGCCCCCGAAGCTCGCGGCGAATTCGGCGCCGCGCCGTGTACCGTAGTAGGCTTCCGGTGGCGGCCGCGGCTTCAAGACCTCATGGTCAACCCCGCCACAGGCGCACGCCGAGCTGGGTGAGCAACGCCTCTGCCACTACCAACACCGCCGCGGCGATCAGCATCCACCGCGTGAGATCAAGCTCTCCGCCGGGTTGAGCCGCCGACCACACATCGCGCAAATCCACGCGCTCGGCCCCGCCGCTGGCTGCGGCCAACGCGCGCAACTCGTCGCGGCGCGCGCCGTCCTGCTGCCATTCCACCTGCACCGGCATTGCTAGCGGCCCAAACGACAGAGCCTTGCCGCCCACCTGCACCGCGCCGAGCAACGGGCGGCCGGCCACCAGCGGCGCCGTGGCGCGAAACTGCCCCGGAGCCAACCGCTCCCATGCGAGATTCTCGCTGCGTTGCGCTCCGGCCACCACCAGCCGCGGCGGCTCCGCCGCTGTGCGCGCGGCCCAATCCTCGTCGAGGAGCAGATCAACCGTCATCGACTCTCCCTCACGGGTAGTGCGCACTGCCATGCCCGATGGAGCCTCCCCGCCGCCCAGCCAGCCGGAAAGCGTGCGCACAAACTCCGCCGCCGCCGGCCACTCCCGGCTGCGCTTGGAAAACTCGCCGGCCATCGGGAAGGCCACAGTGGCCACCCGTCCGGCTCCTCGGTTCCAATACGCAACCAGAGGCGCTGCATACCGGTCGCCCGATATGGCCGCCGCTGTGGCCCCCTCGCGCAGGTAGGTGAGGTTGTAGCCGTCCACGGCGTCGAGCCACGATAGCGGCCGCGCGGCCAGCTCCAGCCAGCCCGCGGTCGGCTTCACCGGCGTCGATTCGTCCACAAGCATCGCCCGGGCCACCGCCACGGTTTCCTGCGCGAACACGGCGGGCAGCTCCATAGCGTCGTTGCAGAAGAAGATCCGCCCGCCGCCGCGCTCCGCCACATCCTTGAGAAACGCAGCGTCGCTGTCCTGCTCGGAGCCGAGCCCGATCACCGTCACCGTCGCACGGGCCTCGCGCATTTCGGCGAGCAGCTTCACATAGTCGCCGGGCTCCTCCGCATCGGCTGCATCCGCAAACAGGATCACATGCCGGCGGGCGCCGCGCACCTTGCTGAGGTCGGCCCAAGCCGCATTGAGCGCCTGATACACATAGATGCCCCCGCCGCCGCTGGTGATCGCCCGCACCGTCTCGTCGATCGTCGCACGGTTCGGGCCCACGCTTGCCAGAGGGGCCACCACATGAGGCTCGCTGTCCACGGCGTACACCGCGAGCAGGTCGTCGTTGCCCAGCAACTCCGCGGCGCGGGCGGCGCCGGCGTTGGCCAGGTCGATCTTCGCGCCACCGCCGGGCACCCCGGCGGCCATGCTGCCGGAGCGGTCGAGCGAGATCGCCAGCGCCGTAGCCAAGCGGCGGTGCTCGGTGCGCAGCTCCATGGATACCGGCAGCAGCGCATCCACCGGCGACTCGAACCAGCCGCCGGCGCCGAAGCTGCTGCGCCCTCCCGCCATCAACAGCGCCCCGCCCTGCTCGCGCACCCAGAAGTCCACTGCATGAAGAAACTCTGCCGGGCACTGCGCGGCAGTCACGTTGTTCAACACCACCAGCCGCGCCCCCGCCAGCCGCCCGGCCGCGAGTTCGCCCGGCTTGGTCACCGTGCGCACCGTCCACCCCGACCCTTCGAGCACCGCCGCCAGCGGGTCGGCGGCAAACGCCGTCACCATGATCACCTCGCGCCGGCCGGCCACCGCCAGCCAGGCCTCGGCGCGATTGTTGTCGGGGATCGAGTCCGCCGCGGGGCTGATCACCGCCTCGTAATGCACCGTGCCGGCCGCCGGCGCCCGGTCGGCCACGCGCACCACCGCCCGGCCCCGCTCGCTCGTGGCCTCGCCCCGGCCCACGGACCGGCCGTCACGGCGCACCTCCCACGGCACGCGCATCCCAGCCGGCGCTACGATCTCAAGCTCCACCAACACCGCCGCCCCCGCCTCGACCCTTGAGGCGACGCGCAATTCTTCCACGCGTGCATCCGGCCTCGGATCCGGCGGCAGCAGCCGGTAGTCGAGCGGCACTCCGTGCGCTCGCAGCATCTCATCGAGCCCGCGTAACGGCTCCGTGGAGAATCCGTCGCTCAGCACCAGCATCCGCGCCGGCCGGCCCGGCTCCAGTTGCGTGAGCGTGTAGCGCACCGCTCCCGCCAGGCGTGTGCTGGTACGCGCCCCACGGAAGACCGGATCACCGCGCTCGCGGCGCATCGGGTCGGCGGCGAAATCCACGAAATGGAGCCGATCTTCGCGCCCGCGCCCCTGCGCGAGCAGGCTCTCCCACTCTCCGCCCACGCGGTCCCGCGTGACCGCCGCCGAGGCCGACTGGTCGACGAGCACCCACACATCGCCCCCCGCCGCACCACCGATTCGCAGGCCCGCGAGCGCCAGTACTAGCGCTACCAACACCAGGGCGCGCAACGGTTCCCGCAGCCGCAGCCCCGGCCAGCGCCAACCCGCCAGCGCGAGCAGGGGCAGCAGGAGCAGCCACGCAGGTGACACCAAACTCATGATTCACCTCCCTGCTTGCGCCCGCTCCACCACGCCCCGGCCAGGCAACCGCCGGCCAACAGTATCCACAAGGGCCGCCAGCGGTCCGCCTGCGAAGCCGCCCTCACCGCCTCGGCGGCCGAGCGGCCCTCGACCACAAAGGTCTCGGCCTCGCGGAAATCACTCTCGCGCACATCGCCGAAGCGTGCCGCTGCCCGCAGCACAGACTCGCCGCCAACGCGCACCTCAAAGAACCCCGGCTCCGCAGGGGCGCGCAGCACTCCGGCCGCAGTCTCCACAGTCTCGCCGCCCGCCACCACCGCGAGGGCGTCAGCCCCCCTCGCCCAGCCGGTGCCGGTGTCGATCCGCTGCTGTGTCTCCATGTTCTCAGCCCACGGCGCCCGCAGCGCCCCGCGCACCGTCTCGGCGAAACGGTGCAACAGCACCACAAACGCCGGCAAACGCCCAGCGTTGCTGCGCGCCACATGGAGATTGAACACCAGTCGCCGGGCGTTCTCCGCACCTTCGAGCCAAACCAGTTCCCGGTTGTCCTGCCAAAGCAACACCGTAGCGCTCGGCGCCGGAGTCAGCGGGCCCGGCCCACCGGCAAGCAGCCCCTCCCAGGTCAGCCCGTCGGTAAGCGGGTGGCGCTCCGCCAGCACCGGGGCGCGCTGCACCTTGCCGGCCGCGCGATCCTCCACCGGTTGCCATGCCAGCACGGCGCTCCCGGCCGGCTCCTGCAGCGAACCGGCCTGCACCGCCAGCAACCGCAGGTCGGGTACGCCAGGCGCTTGCTCCGCCGCGCCCAGGCTGGCGGCGAAACGAGTCAGAATCCCCGGTACGCCGGGCCCGGCCGCCCAGCGCAGGCGTTTGGGCTGTGGGCGTACGAGCGGCAAGCGGTCGTCGAGGTCGAAGGCGTCGGCGTCGAGCGTGAGTTGGAGGGCATCGACCCCGGGTGGAAATGCCCCCTCGACCGCCAGCAGGGCATCCGGCCCCAGCTCAAGCACCTGAGGCGCCGAGAGATCGCGCCCGGCCGAATCCAGGACCCGAAGGCTGCGCCGAGTCGCCACCGGACCACGATGCTGCACCAGCGCGCGCCAGCGCAGCCCAGCAGGTGTTTCATCCATGGTTACGCCTGCAAAGCCCGCGTTGGCCAGCGGCTCGCCCAGCCCGAGCACGGCTGTGCCCGGCGGGAAATCCCCGCGCCGGTCGGTAACAAGCACCACCGGCACCGCCGACCCCACGGCGAGTTGAAATTCCCTCACAGCGGCCGCGAGATCATGCGAACCTAGGTTGGGTTGCCAGCGCGCGAGCGCCGCCAGCGCCGCCTCGGCCGACTCGCCCTCGTAGAGCGTCCGCCGCCGCAGGTCCGACTCGCGCACAATCCATTGCGTGCGATCCGCCGCCTGGCTCCAATGAGCGAGCACAGGTCGCAGCGCCGCCGCCCCGCGCCCGCGGAACGGGCGCAGCGAAGCGGAGGCGTCGAGCACCACTGCCACGGTCTGCCTCGTGCCCGGGCGCACCCAGAGCGGTTCGCCCAGCACCCAGGCGAGCAGCAACGCCGCCGCGAGCTGACACCAAAACGCGGCCGACATCCGCAGGCGGCGCAGCCGCCGCGCCCGGGCGGTGCCCGGGTCGAGGTGCTCGAGCAGGAAGAGCGTGCTCACCCGCCGGTGACGAGCCGCCGGGCGCAGGAAATGGATGGCCACGATCGCCGGCACGGCGAGCAGCGCCCAAAGCCCCGCAGGATTGGCGAAGACGAGATTCATGCGGGCATCAACGCAGGGGTTCGAGCGCGCCGGCGGGCAGCGCCTCGGCGTTCAGGGCGTCGACCAGCGGCGGCTCAGCCGGTACCCGCGCCATGAGCACGCCGGCCCGCCGGCACGCCTCGCGCCAGCCGGCGACATGCCGCACATAGGCGGCGCGGTAGCGGCCGAGCAACTCGGCATCGACACGCTGCTCGCGGCGCGCAGCCGTTTCACAGTCCTCGAATTCCATACGGCCGTCCCAGGCGGGCGAGGCTTCCTCGGCGCTCCACGGTACGAGTGCCAGGCCCAGCCCGCGCGAGCCCCCGAGCCGGCGCAACCACGCTGCGCCCGCCTCCGGAGCGAAGAGCAGATCGCTCACCAGCACGCGCAACGCCTCCGCGCGCCATGGCACCCGGTCCAACGCCGGAGCCTGACCGCCGGCGGTATCCAACTGCGGCAACTCGCCCCGGCGCAGCGCAGCCGGTTCGATGGGGGCCACCTTGCCACCCGCCACCGCGTAGCAGCGCAAACCGCCCGCATGGCGTTCCGCACTTTCGAGGGCGAAGAGCATGAGCTCGGCTGAGCGCCGGGCCTTCGCGTCACCAAGTGCCATCGACGTGCTCACGTCGCAGACCAGATCAACGACCGGGGCCGCCTCGTGGCGATGCACTTTGAGCAGAAGGCAATCCGTGCGGGCGAAGGCGGCCCAGTTGACGTAACGCAGATCGTCGCCCGGCGAATAGGTGCGGTGGTCCTGGAAATCGACCGAACTGCCCAGCCCCACGCCGGACCACTCGCCGGAGGGTCCGCGCCAGGTGTTGCGCCGCCACGGCAGCCGTATCATTGCCGCGGCTGCCGCCGCGGAGCGGGCCGCTCCGGCGGGAAACACCAGGCCAGTTGCCGCTGGGGTGCTCATGAACGCAGCTTCCGCGCCGCTTTCAGCGCAGGCTCCAGTGCGCACAAGGCCACTATCAGCACAAAGGCCAACAGGAACACCGACCATACCAAACCAGATACCGGTGACCATTCTGGCCCAACCCAGGCCAGCCCATTCCAGAATCCCAACGGCGGGAAAAACTGGGGCCAGATCGGTTTGCCCGACACCGAACTGCACGCCGCCCCCACGCCAATCGCCAATACTCCGAACCCGGCGTGGAGGGCGAAGATGGCCAGTTGCCGTTTCCCGAACCAATGCCAACGCACGGCCTCCAGAATGGCGCGGGGCAACAGCGCCAACGCCATGGCCTGTGGCGCCAGCAGCAGCGCATTCAAAGACCCATTGCCCAGATAGCCTACGAACAGCAGTGCGATCGCCAGCGGAGCATAGAACAGCAGGGCCGAGTGCCAGCCGGGAAGGAGTGGCAGCGCCAGTACCGGACCGCCACGGAAGCGCAGCGCCCACCGCGGCAGTTGCGCGGGCAGGAACTGGCGCTCCGCGCTCAGCTCGAACAGCGACGCGATGCCGATCCCTGCGAGTGCTACAATCGCGATGTCACCCCATTTGGGGTGGTCACGGGGAATCTGGATGAGGCAAACCAAGCACACCGCCCAGGCCCCGACCCAGAGGCGGGTGCGACCGGCGTAGTTTTCCGACGGTGCCGCGATCATCTGGGCGGCCAGCGTCAGGCAAATCCCAATGCCGCAGACCAGCTGGGCGGCGAGGAACACTGCCACCCACACGCCATCCTTCCCCAGCCCTCCGAAGGCCCGCGACATCGATCCGAACGGGCCGTGTCCCATGCCGAGCCCCATGGGAATCGTGCCGAACAGCACCAGCACCACCCCCGCCAACGCCAGCCCGCGCAGGAAAATCGGGAAGGTGGACACCAGCAGGAACGCCGCCTGCAGCAGCAGGCTCACAGCAAAGAAGATCAGCAGCACCTGCGCGTCGCCGATCAGATCGGCACCGCCCAGAAAATACCGGAGCGCGAAGAACGGCAGCAGCGAGACAAGGAAGAGCGCGGTCTGCACCGCCAACGAGATCCATTTACCCAACACGATACGACCGGCGGAGAGCGAGCTGAGCTGGAGCAGTTCGAGCAGGCGCGAGTCGCGGTCGGCGTGCAGGGCCCTCAGCGCCCGCAACGGCGAGAGGATCGCCAATCCGATCGAGGTGCCCGCCCAGACGGCGAACTCCATGATGGAGAGGGCATCGCGGGAACTGGTTATCGACGTCTGCACCGCGTAGATACCGGCGAGCGCGAGCACCAACTGCACACCCACGAGCAGCCAGACCATGTCGCGGCCGAGCAGGCCGGCGCGCAATTCGCGCACGGTGATCGCTCCGAGGCGTTCGGGGAATTCGTGGACGTCGAGGCTCATGGGTGGGGAAGGGGGCGAATTCATGTCACCAGGGCAGCGGCGGCGGGGTGGAGGACGGCGGTGCGGAGGCAGCGCGTCCGTTGCCGCCGTTGGTGGCAACTTTGTGGAGCACTGCGACAAACACGTCTTCGAGTCGCTCCTCCTCCACTTGGAAGCCGCACACCGGGTGGCCGGCGGCAATCATGCGGCGCAGTTCGAGTGCGAGCGCCTCGCGCCCCGTGCCGGAATACTCGGCACGCAGCCCGTCGGCCAGCGACTCCACGACTCTCCAGCCTGCCTGCAGCGCCAGCCACTCGGCCAGAGGCGCGGACTCGCCCGCTACTGTTATTCGTAGCCTGGTGACGGCGATGCCGGTGGAGTTGCCCCGCCGCAGTGTCTCCGAGGTCCCGTGATGCACGATGCGCCCCTGGTCGACAAAGAGCAGCTCGTCGCACATCTCCTCCAGCTCGGAAAGGATGTGCGAACTGATGAAGAGAGTTTTGCCCTGGTCGCGCAGCACCCGCACCGCCGCTTTGAATTCCAACCTCGCCTTCGGGTCGAGGCCGGCCGCCGGCTCGTCGAGCAGGAGCAATTGCGGATCGGGCAGGAGCATCCGCGCAAGGCCCAGGCGCTGAAGCTGGCCCTTGGAAAGGCCCTTGAGCGAGCGGCGCGCGAGCGGGTGAAGATCGGTGAACTCCATCGTCTCGCCCAGCCGTCGTGTGCGCTCGGCGCCGCGCAGCCCGTGGGCGCGGGCGAAGAAGTCGAGATAGTCGATCACCGTGGCGTTGGCGTAGGTGGGCGTGTTGTCCGGCATCCAGCCGAGCAGCCGCCTCACGTCGCGGGCGCGATCCACCACATCGAGTCCGGCCACACGAATCGACCCGGCATCGGGCTGGTCGAGAGTGGCGAGCAGGCGCAGTGTGGTGGTTTTCCCGGCACCATTGGCGCCGATGAAGCCGCACACCGTGCCCGGCCGCAGGGAGAATGAAATGCCATCGACCGCGCGCACGTCGCCGAAACGGCGATGCACCTCGCGCAGCTCCACCATCGGGGTTGGCCCGCTCACGGCTGCCTCCCTTGTGAGCAGCGGCCGGTGACCAGGATCGTGTCCGTCCAACGGATCGAAGCGAGGGTCGGGATCGGCGCGCCCTCCAGCCGATCGGTGGCGGCGAAAAAGCGTCCGGTGAGATCGGCGCCGGTAACCAGATGATCAAGCGCGCCGTGGAAAGGCACGTTGAGCTGATGCAGCAACTCGCCGCTCAGCAGCGAGGCTCCGCCGTTGTCGGCCACCAAGCGGGTGGGCGCGCCGGGGGAGACTACGGCCGCGCGCCACACCTTCTGCTCGGGCCCGAGTACCAGCACCAGGTCGCGCAACGGTGCCGGAAACGTGGACACCACTGTGGGCCCCGTACCGTCGCCTCCCGGTCGCAGCTCGAGTGCTGCACGCGTAGGAATGGTGTGGGTGATTGTCTGCGCGGTTACGCTACGGTTGCGGAACCAGTCGCCGCGGCATTCGCCGCCGGTGCGCTCCACCATGAAATCGCCCGCCATGGTTTGAGGGACCGACATGCTGGCCATCGCGTCCGCGGGCAGAGTGAAATCCGTGCGGAAGAGAAACCCACAGCGTGCCGACTGCTGCTGATACACCGCCATCTCCGGCCGGCCGTCGACCAGGGCCGCCAACACTGTGCGGCGCCCCTCGCCGCCGGTGCCGTCGTTGATGAAGATGAGTGCGAGCAGCACCAACGTGGTGCCCGCCGCTATCGCCGGCAGCACCAGGAAGAGGCGGTGGCGTTGCTGGCGCTTTGCCAGCCAGAACAGCGCCCCCGGTCCGGCCAACAGAGCCGACACCAACAGCAAGACGATCAGCGCCGCCCTCGGCAGCTTTAGGACAAGCCAGTCCGGGAGCGGAATGAGCCAGGGCGGACTGCCTACGCTACCGAGCCGGCCGGCCAAGTCATGCGCGTTCTCCACACAGGCGGCAGTTTCGGTTGCCACACAATCAACCAAGCCCAGCCCGCACACCACGCCTGGCAGACGACTTCCGATCATCGCCGGAACGCCGAACTCTGCAGGCAGCGCCGTGGGCTCATCGCCCTCGCCAACAAATACTAGAGTGCCACCGGTCGCCACATAATGGACGAGCGCGCTGCGCTGGGCCCCAGTCCGCTCCGCCCAGCTCGATGACTTGAGGATCAGCAGGCGGAAACCTGCATACGCTTTCCAGTCCTCGGGGAAATCCGACCAATGGCTGATGTCGCCAACGTGCATACGCCTCTTCTTGTTCAATTCATCCCAGCCACTGAAAAAGGGGTCGGCTAGCCGCGAATCAGCCAACAGACTATCGCTACGTTGAAGCTGCGCGTAGGCCGATTGCACATGGGGCCCATCAATCCGCAAATTGCCGTAACCGCCGCTCGTGACAGGCAAGGCAACATTGAATTCCCGAGTCGCGCCCGCTGGCACTTCCAATGCCTCGACTTCGGATCGGAAATCAAACGAGCGCCATCCATCATCGTCCCCAAACCGAATACCATAGCGGCTCCTACCGTAGTTATTGCCGTCCTTCACGAGCGAGGCTCGCCAGGCAAGACGCTCCGTAGTCCCGTTGGTGATTACGATTTTCACAGTGAGAAATCCGCTCTCCGGCCCCTGTGTGAAGCTCGCGTCGTAGGTGATTTTCACCGGCACGCCCTCTTCGATCTGAATAGCCTTGGGCCACGCCTCGCCCGAAGCCGCCCGCAGCGGCACCGCGCCGCAAGCGCAGCACACCAGCACTGGCACAAGAAACCGGAGCCACGCGTGCGAGGTTCGGCGATGGATGGCGGAGAGGGGGGCGTTCATCTCAGCGTTTTGCATCGGCGAGGGTCTTTGGTAGTGCACCAGCGGTGCCGGGCACCTCAGCAAGCAGCGCGGCGATGACCGAGCCGGGCGTGCGGCCCTCGATATGCGCGGCATAGTCGAGCACCAGCCGGTGGCGCAGCACGGCGGGGGCTACGGCCCTCACGTCCTCGGCGGCGATGTGCACGCGGCCCTCCATCAGAGCCCGGGCGCGGGAGGCGGCGGCCAGCGCCAGCGCGGCTCGCGGGCCGGCACCATATTTCACCCCGGCGGAAGCGGCGGACTCGCCGGGCTGGGTGGCGTGGACGAGTCTCGCGATGTAACCGGCAACCGGTTTCGGTATATGGATCCGGGTGGCCAGCGCGGAGAGCGCGAGCAGTTCATCGCGCGTCATCACCGCAGGCACCTCCGGATCGGTGCCGAGCGAGCGGTGCAGCACGATGCGCTCAAGCACCGCGGCACTGGGCCGGGGCACATCGATCTTGAAAAGGAAGCGGTCCACCTGCGCTTCAGGCAGCGGATACGTGCCCTCGAGCTCGATGGGGTTCTGCGTGGCGATGACGAAAAACGGCTCGGGCAGGGGATGCGTTTCGCCCATCACCGTTACGCGTCGCTCCTGCATCGCCTCCAGCAGGGCCGATTGGGTCTTGGGCGAAGCGCGGTTGATCTCGTCGGCCAGCACGAGATTCGCGAATACCGGGCCGCGGTGGAAGACCAGGCGCCGGCCGGCGGGCGTCTCCTCAAGGATGGGACCGCCGGTGATGTCGCCGGGCAACAGGTCGGGCGTGAACTGCACCCGCCGGCCGTCCAGCCCGAGCGCGGCGGCGAGAGCCTTGGCGAGCTGGGTCTTGCCAAGCCCTGGCAACCCTTCCAGCAGCAGGTGGCCGCGTGCGACCAATCCGAGCACCACCGACTCCACGACCTCCTCCTGGCCGAAGAGCACCTGCTCTAGGGAGGCCCGCAGGCGCAGGAGTTGGTCGCGGGCGGCGGCGGTTTCGATCTCGCTGGGCGGGGCGGTGAGCGGGGTCATTGGAAAAAGCGGCGGACGGCGCGGCGCTCGTCCGGAGTGAGTTCGTCGATGCGCACGGCATCGGCACCGCGTCCGGGCTCGGCCAAGGTGCCACCGATAGCTGGTGACTGTTCCGCGAGCGGATCGGTGCGCGGTGCACCGGCGGACTCGGAGATGAGCTCGCCCAACCCGGCCTGGTCGCGGTCGGCTGTCTCCACTGCCTCGGCACGACCGTCGCGGCGCGCAGTCGGTTCGGAGGCGAGTGCGAGGGGAGGATGCCCGGGGCCGCGGCTCACTCCGCCGTTGCCATCCCCGGGGCCGCCGTTTTCGCAGTCTTTGCCCTGACCGGGCTTACCCGAGCCGGGGCGGCCGTCGCGTGCCAGGGAGGGCGTGCCGCTGCGCTGGGTGAATTTGAGCGTGCTAGAGCCCTTGCCTTCCCGGGGACGGCTGCAGGCGTTGCGCAACTGGCGGGAGAGCGACGCCCGCTGCTGCGGGCTGAGCGAGCCAGCCTGCGCATCGCGCAGCGCCCCGGCGAGCATCGGGCTCACGGGAAGCGCGGCGTGCTCCAGCGAGCGCAGCGCGCCAGCAAGCGAATCCTGCCCCTCCCGGTTGGCGGCGGCATCGGAAGCATCGGAGAGTTGCGTGAGCGCGGCGTCTGCGGCGACGAGCCCGGCGGAAAGCTCGCTCGCGCCAGCGGCAGTCTGATCGAGCAGGCGCGCCGCCGCCTCCAAACTCCCATGACTATAGAGGCTGGCCGACTCGCGCTGGAGCAGTTCGTCGAGGGTTCGACCGAGCTGGTCGACTGCGGCGGGCGAAACCGCCTCGTCCTGGCGCAATTCCTCGACCAACTGCGTGAGGTCATCGAATACCGGCGGGCGCTGCGGGGCACCAAGCGGCGGCACCCCGGCCGGTGCCACCGGCAGCCACCACGCCGCTGCGAGCACGGCCAACGCGATCGCCGGCGCGGCGCCTACGCTCCGCCACCGCCAATGTACCACTGCCGGAAACTGCTCCGGCACGGGCGGCCAGGGCACCGCGCCCTCGGCGGCGGCCAGCAACCGGTCCTGACAACCCAACGCCGCATCGAGCCGGGCCAGCGCGGCGGCACGTAGCTCCGCCCGTCGCCCGCTCACCGCACGCCAGCCCAGTGCAACTACAGCGCTTAGCCCCCCGCCGGCCACCCCGAACGCGACCCCGGGGGACACTACGCCGGTACGCATCAACAGAATCGAACACGCCAGCGCCGCCGCTGCGGCCACCAGAGGAGTGCTGGTGGCTTCGAGCGCGTAGCCGAGGGCGAGACGGCCGGCGAGTTTTCGCGCCGCCCGCCGCCAGGGTATTTCCCCTGCGGATGGGTACACAGCTGCCACGCTGCTGAGCGCCCGCGATGCAGGCAAAGCGATTCCGGCGCGATTCCCGCCGGCCCATGCGGGGCCGGCTTGGGTGTCCTCACGGCCTGCGTCGCGGCCGGTGCCCTTTGGCGGGTTGGGAATTGAATAGGGGAGGGCCGTCAGAAAAACGGCTCCCGCAAAGGCCGGTTGAATACCGTCTCTCCGCTCAAGCGTCCGGTACCAACGATGAGCGCCCTCTGGTCATCGCTCAGAACAGCTCGCGCTGCTGCATCGCCTCGCGGCGCGCGGGATCCAGAGCGCTCAAGTGCAGCAGCCACGGGATCGTGGCAGTGGCAAACTCCGGCCGCCGCAGCGCCGCCCGCAGCAGCAGCGCGGAGGCCAGAGCGTCGTAGAGCGCAGCATGATAGCGGCGCCGCTGCGGCGGGCAGTGTTGCGCCGCCAAGACCTCCAGCTCCTCTGCGAGCGCGAAGCGCGTCACCAAGTCCTCGAGCTTCGCCGAGCCGATGTCGTGGAACATCTGGGGTATCAGCCGGCCGGTGTCGATCCACGGGCCCCAGTCGTTTGTCGCGCTGCCCGGGCGGGCGAAGTCCGGCGACTGGCGAGCGTAGGGCCATACGGCCTTGAGCAACCCGTTCTCGGTGCCGGCGAAATGGGCGGCCAGCGGGCCGCGTTGGCGCCAACCGGCGAAGAGCTCCCAGTCGTCGGCCAAGGGGGCCGCTCCGGCGGTGGCCGCGGCGTCGAGCCCATGCACCGCGGTATCCTCGGCCCGGATCGGTCCGCGCGGCCGGCACAGCCGAGTGGCGGTGGCGGCAACTTCGCCGCCCTGCAGCACCGCCACGCCGTACTCCACCACGCCCGCAGAGTGGCTGCCCTCGAAGTCGAGGAAGTGGATGGGGGCCGCGGTCCAGTGCATTGGCCCGATGCAAACCGCGCCGGTGCCGGCTGCACACCAAAAACGGCGCGCGGTTTTTGGGTGAATTTCGCCGCCAACCCCGGCAACCTCTGCGCCGTGGACCTCGCACCCTATCGCGCCTTCCTGCACGAACTCGCAACCGCCAGCGGCGACTTCATACGCCCGCTCTTCGGCAGCCACGAGGTGGCCATCGAGCTCAAGGCCGACCAGACGCCGGTGACCGCCGCCGACCGCGGCGCCGAAGAGCTCATGCGAGCGATGATCTCGAAGCGCTTCCCCGAGCACGGCGTGCTCGGCGAGGAGTTTGGCAGCGAACGCGCCGACGCGGAGTTTGTCTGGGTGCTCGACCCGATCGACGGTACCAAGAGTTTCGCCACGGCCTGCCCGCTCTTTGGCACGCTCATCGCCCTGCTACACCGCGGCCAGCCCGTGCTAGGTTGCATCCACCAACCGGTGCTGCGGCAACTCGTGGTAGGCGACGGCACGGCGACCACCCTCAATGGCAACCCCGTGCGCCTGCGCGAGCCCGCCGGCCTGGCCGCCGCCACGCTGCTCGTCACCGATACGCTCGACGTGCCGCGCCACCAAAGCGCCGCCGGGTGGACTGCGCTCAGCGAGCGTGTCCGCATGGTGCGCACGTGGGGCGACTGCTACGGCTATCTGCTGCTGGCCACCGGTTGGGCCGACATCATGGGCGACCCGATCATGAACCCCTGGGACATCGCGGCGCTGGTGCCGGTGATCCGCGGTGCCGGCGGTGTGATCACCGACTGGCAGGGGCGAGAGCCGATGGGCGCGAAGTCGATCGTTGCCGCGCATCCAAAGCTCCACGCCGAAGTGCTGCGCACGCTCAATCCGTAGGCCCCCCAAGAAAACTCCCGGAGACAAGTATTTACCCGGGAGCGCCGAGCTCCAGCTCGGCTTTTTCCGCTGAGCCGCCATCGACGCAGCACGGTCTCCAAACGGGAGCCGAGCTGGAGCTCGGCGCTCCCAGCAAAGGTTCACTTCCGGCTCTTCTTGGGCGCGGTGTACTCTGCGGTGATCACCGAGGAGAAACCGCCGCGAGCCTTCCAGTCGGCCACGATGGTGAGGCTGCGCGGCTTGAGCGTCTTGCCGAGGTCGTCGCAGATCTGATTGGTCGCAGCCTCGAAGAAGATGCCCTCGTTGCGGAAGGAGTGGAAGTAGAGCTTCAGCGACTTGAGCTCCACGCAGATCTTGTCCGGCACGTAGCGCACGGTGATCGCGGCGAAGTCGGGGTGTCCAGTGATCGGGCACACCGAGGTGAACTCGTGATGCGTGTGCTCGATGAGGAAATCGCGCTGCGGGGCGGGATTGGGAAATACTTCGAGGATCTTGGCGTCGGGCATGGGGCGGAAGCAAAGGGCTGAAGGCCGAAGGCTGAAAGCTGAAAGAAGCGGAAGGGGAAATAGAGAGGTGCGCACCTCGCTCGCAGGGCGGGCCGAGCAAATCTGGCCCCGCTCAGGCGTGAGCATTCAGTCGTAGGAGCGTGCTTGCACGCGATTCAGAGCGCAGATCGCGTGCAAGCACGCTCCTACGGCGGACAAGTTCGAGCACTGCCAGAGGGCAAAGCGGTACGATTGCATGGTTACGGCTCAGGCGATTGCGGCAGGGGCGTGGCTCGTCGACGGACCGCCAGTCCCTCGACTAGCAGGCTGGCAAAGGACGATCGCGTTGAGGACAACGCGGCCACTCAAAGGCTTCACGCGTTGGCACTCATCTCAATAAGCCCAACGAGTCGCGGGCGTAGTAGATACGGTCCGGACACGAGGTGCGACCCCGCCGCTGGCGCTCCGGCACTGGCGCCGTTTAGTTCTCGCGCACTCCTGCCGCCTTCCGCCTTCAGCATTTCGCCTTCAGCCTTGCGCGCAGCAGCGCGTCACGTGGCCGTTTCCACAAAGCGCTGCTCGCGGATGACGATTACCCTGATCGTGCTGGGATATTGGAGCTCGTCCTCGATGCGCTGGCGGATGAGCGAGGCCATCTCGCGCGCCTCGCTGTCGCCCACCAGATTGGGCGCCACCACCACGCGCACCTCGCGGCCGGCCTGAATGGCGTAGGCCTGCTGCACGCCGGGCAGGGCGAGGGCGATGCGCTCCAGACGCTGGAGACGCTCGATGTAGGCCGCCATCGACTCGGCCCGGGCTCCGGGGCGGATGGCGGAAAGGGTGTCGGCGAGGATGACGATGCCGGCGTAGAGACTTTCCGGTTTCACCTCCTCGTGATGGGCGGCGATGGCGTTGACGATCACCGGCGCCTCGCCGAAGCGGCGGGCGAACTCGGCGCCGATGTGCGCGTGGCTGCCCTCCAGCTCCGCCTCGATGGCCTTGCCCAGATCGTGGAGCAGGCCGGCGCGCTTGGCCACCTGAGGGTCGAGCCCGAGCTCGGAGGCGATGAGCGAGGCGAACTGGGCCACCTCGATGCTGTGGTCGAGCACGTTCTGGGAAAACGAATGCCGGAACTGCAGCCGGCCGAGCACCTGCAGGATCTCGGGGTGGATCCCGCTGAGCTTGAGCTTCTGCACGGCCGCCTCGGCGGAGGCCAGCACGTGTACGCTGATCTCCTTCTGCGCGCGGTGGACTTGCTCCTCGATGCTGGCGGGATGGATGCGGCCGTCGGCCACGAGGGCCTGCAGGGCGATCTTGGCCACCTCGCGGCGCACCGGGTCGAAGGAGGAGATGAGCACCATGTTGGGGGACTCGTCGATGAGCAGGGTGACCCCGGTGGTGGCCTCGAAGGATTTGATGTTGCGGCCCTCGCGCCCGATGATGCGGCCCTTCATCTCGTCGTTGGGCAACTGTACGATGGTGGCGGTTACATCGTGGTTGGGCTGGCTGGCCATGCGCTGCATCAGGGCGAGCAGCACTCGCTTGGCCTCCATCTTCAGGTCGGCCTCGGAGCGGTCCATGAGCTCCTTGCGGTACTGGCGCAGGTCGTCCTTGCACTCGATCATGACCTCCTCGCGTAGGGCCTTCTTGATGTCGGAGGCGTCCATGTGCGCGAGCTCCTCCAGGCGTTCGCGCACGCTCCTGGCCTGGGAGCGCACGGCGTCGCGGCCCTGTTTGATGGCGGCGGCCTCGCGGCCGAGGCGTTCCTGGCGGGCGTCGAGCTGGAAATCGAGCAGGGCGAGGGACTCCTCGTGGTTGCGGATCTCGCGCAGCTTCACGTCGACCTCGATCTCGCGGCGATCATGCTCGCGCTGGAAATCGGCGCGGCGGGCGTTGAGCTCCTCGTCGGTCTTGGCTCGAACTTCCGCCCCGGCCACCAGTGCCTCGCGCTTGGCGAGCTCCACTACGCTGGCCGCCCGTTCGGAGGCCAGGCGTCGCGACTGGTTTAACACGAACCAAGACAAGGCGAAGCCGGCGCCGGCGCCGGTGAGGGCCGCAATACCGAAGATCCAAGCAGATGATTCGCCGAGGGGACTCAAGAGGATGTCGCAGTGTGCAGGGGAGGAAAGGTGGCCGAGCGTAGGATCGCCCAAGCAAAGATCAATCTTTCTCCCGGCGCGGCGCATCTACGGCGCCACCTGACCCCATGGCCGGGATACGGCGAGCGCCGCCATGGCTCTCCGTCTGTTCTGCCCGCCTCGCCTCGCGCCCCGGCGCCGCCTCGGCCGTGACAATGCAGACCCGAGCCGAGCGGCGAGAGCCGAACCACCTGTGATCGGCTCAGACGCGGGCGTGACTCTGAGGACTTGCTTGGTGATCAGGACCTCGACGCTCGGCTGTGGGCTCTCGACTGAATGATCATGCCTCGGCCGTAACCATGAAATCGCACCGCTTCGCGCTCGGACGGTGCGCGAACTCCGCTGTTGTAGGGTGTTGTTGGGGAGTGCTTGCCTGCGATCTGCGCTCTGAATCGCGCACAAGCACGCTCCTGCGCCGCGAGGACCCGCGCCGCGAGCTCCAGCGCCGCGAGGACCCGCGCCGCGAGCTCCAGCGCCGCGAGGACCTGCGCCGGGAGGACTCGCGCCGGGAGGACCAGCGCCGGGAGGACCCGCGCCGCGAGCTCCAGCGCCGGGAGGACCTGCGCCGGGAGGAAACAGCCGCTGTTTCTTCCCCTGCTCGGGCAATACCCGTTTTGCGGTGGAGGCTGTTTGCCGCGGACTGGATGATTACGCCCCAGCGCCTGCGGAAATTCGCTCCCGCCGGCCACGGCGGCGTTGCAGTGCGCGAGGGTTTCGCGTGGGATGGGCCCTTATCGGTGAAAGAAGCGCTGCGACCAGGCCTGTTGTCCTTCCTCAAGTTTGCCACCCGCCAGAACTGGGACTGGGTGAGCCCGCTTTGCCTGCTCGCGCTCTCCACCATAGGACTCTTCTTCATCTATAGTGCGCAACTGGCCACCGGTCTGACTCAGTGGAAGGTCCAGGTGGGCTGGATGCTCGCCGGCGGGATCCTCTATACTGCGGTCGCCATGCTCGACTACCAGATCTGGCTGAAATTCGCCCACTGGGTCTATGTGGCGTCGATGATCCTGCTTGTCGCGGTGTTGGTGCCGGGTATCGGCAGCGAACGCTACGGGGCGCAGCGCTGGATCGATTTTGGCCCCGTGTCGTTCCAGCCCTCGGAGTTGGCGAAGTTGGCCACCCTGTTGACCTGTGCCAGCATCTTGGCGCGCAACAAGATCGGCTCGGTCACCCCCTCCTTCCTCGTGCTGGGGAAATTGGCCCTTGCTGTGGCCCTGCCCATGATCTTGATTCTGCTCCAGCCGAACCTAGGAACGGCGCTCGTGATCCCCCCAATGGTTGTTTCTTTGCTGTATGTCGCGCAATTGCCGCGTCGCTTCTTCCTCGCCGCCATCGTGCTTTTCGCACTTTTGGGCGGGGTGGTGACCGTCGACATGATGCGCTACTACAACTACATGACGGAGAATAACCTCTCCTTCATCCGCGACCGCGGCAGTTACGAGCCTCATTCCTGGTTGCCCATGCTTCACGATTACCAGCGCAATCGTATTCTGGCCACCGTCGACCCCGAACGTATCGACCCCAAAAACATAGGTTGGAATCTACGCCAATCCTTGATTTCGGTCGGCTCCGGCGGTCTGACGGGTAAAGGCTGGACAGAGGGCACTCAGGCCCAACTCGGCTACCTGCCTCCCACGGTAGCCCACAACGACTTCATATTCTCCGTGCTGGCGGAGGAGAAAGGCTTTCTGGGAAGCCTGACGGTGATTGGCCTTTTCGGTGTAGTGCTGATGAACGGCGTGCGTATCGCGGGCCTGGCTCGCGATCGCTTCGGCACCTACCTCGCTCTCGGGGTATCGGTGATCGTGGCGATGCATGTATTCGTTAACATCGGTATGACCATCGGATTGATGCCTATCACCGGCCTGCCGCTTCCCTTCCTCAGCTACGGTGGTTCCTTTGTGCTAAGCTGTTGCCTGCTGCAAGGCCTGGTCCAGAGCGTTTACCGGTTCCGAAGGGATTATTAACTCCCACACCCTCGGATCCCCGCGCCCCGGATCGGCCAGTCGCACAGCGCCTGCCCGCCAGTGGAACCCCGTCAACAGACAGGACACCGCACCCAATGAGCGAACAATCCAACGTCAATCCAACTGACGTCTCCAAAAACTACGACGAAGAGCTTGCCCAGCCGCCCAGCGACAACTCGGCCGAACGCGTCGACCCCGCCTCCCTTAAACAGGATGCGGCCGAACGCGCCAAGCAGCGCCCGCTGATCCAGAAGATCCTCTCCCTCTTCACCAAGAAAGAGAAGGGCTCCTTCCGCGAGCTCATCATCAACTCCGAGCCCCTTGAGAAGCGCGTCGCCCTCCTGGTCGACGGCATCCTCGACAAGTTCGAGATCGAGCGCGAATCCGACGACCGCATGGTCGGCGGCATCTTCAAGG
Organism: uncultured Verrucomicrobiota bacterium; assembly: GCA_903960515.1. Classification (GTDB taxonomy): domain Bacteria; phylum Verrucomicrobiota; class Verrucomicrobiia; order Opitutales; family Opitutaceae; genus CAJCBL01. Next base: position 6,530 of record CAJCBL010000082.1, on the reverse strand, counting down.
GACGGGTCAAAAACCTCGACCCCGGCCTCAAGGCCGCCTTCGTCGACATCGGCTTCACCAAGAACGCCTTCCTGCACTACTGGGACATCCTCCCGGCAGCCGCCGACTCCTCCGTGGAAGTGGTGCGCGTGAACCGCTCCTCGAAAGTCCAGGACAAGTCCAAGCTCACCGTCAAGGACATCCCCGGCCTGTATCCGCCCGGCACCGAGATCGTGGTGCAGGTCACCAAGGGCCCCATCGGCACCAAGGGACCCCGCACCACCACCAACCTCTCCCTGGCCGGCCGCTTCCTCGTGCTCATGCCCTACTCCGATCAGTGCGGCATCTCCCGCAAGATCGAGGACCCCAAGGAACGGCTACGCCTCAAGAAGATGCTCCAGGAACTCACCATTCCCGAGGGCATGGGCGTGATCGTGCGCACCGCCGGCGAGGGCAAGAAGTCCCGCTACTTCGTGCGCGATCTCCACATCCTGCTCAAGAAGTGGGAGGACATCGCCCGCCGCATGGAGACCGACCGTGCTCCCTCCTGCCTGTATCAGGAGCCCGATATCGTAGAGCGCACCGTGCGCGACTTCCTCACCGAGGACGTCGACCGCGTGCTCATCGACAACCCGCAGGACTTCGAGCGCGTGCAGGAGATCGTAGGCCTCATCTCCAAGCGCTCCCGCTCCAAGATCCATCACTACAACGACAGCATCCCCATCTTCGAGCGCTTCAACATCGAGCGCCAGATCGAGCAGACCTTCAACCGCTACGTGGCCCTGCCCTCCGGCGGCCAGATCGTGATCGACGAGACCGAGGCCCTCGTGGCCATCGACGTCAATACCGGCTCCCACAAGGCGCGCTCCGGCGAGGAAAAGAACACCATTTTCCAGGTGAACATGGAGGCCGCCACCGAGATCGCCCGACAGATCCGGCTGCGCAACATGGGCGGCCTGGTCATCATGGACTTCATCGACATGAAGGAGCGGCGCCACCGTAACCAGGTCTTCGATCGCATGGTCGAGGCGATGGCCGACGACAAGGCCAAGAACCACATCCTGCCCATCTCCACGCTGGGCATCATGCAGATGACCCGCCAGCGCCAGCAGGAGTCGCTGGCCTCCAACCTCTACACCGACTGCCCGTATTGCCGCGGCCGGGGTATTGTGAAGTCGGCCACGACGATGTCGGTCGAGCTCCAGCGCCGCCTGGGCTCCATCGTGCGCCGCCTCCAGTTGCGCAACCCCGGCAAGGAGCTCGCTCTGCGGGTGCTCGTGCACCCCGGGGTCCTCGAGCGTCTCAAGATCGAGGATGCCGACCTGCTCGTGCGCATGGAGAAGCTCTACGGAGTGAAGCTCTCCTTCCGCGCCGATCCGAGCTACCACGTGGAGAACTCGAAGGTGCTCAACGCCATCACCGGCGAAGAGTACCGCTAAGCGGTCACGATTCGGTGGGATTGCGGGGGCGAACCCCTGCGTCCGGGCCGATTCGCTCGCTGAGCGGGGCAGGGCCCGGACCTCATGTCCGGGCCGGTGCCCTCCGGCAACGTCACCATCCTTCAACGCCGGGCCTGCCAAGGCCCGGCGTTTTTCTTTGCCCAAAGCGGCCCCGGCGAGCCGGCGGCCCCTGGGCGCGCCGAGCTCCAGCTCGGCCTCACTGGCTTGTTTGGCGCGCCATAGGACCTATCGGTCGGATAGGTCCTATTCGGTCACCCCGCTCAGTCCCGCCCGCCGATTTGGTAGGAGCGTGCTTGCACGCGATTCTCGGCGCAGATCGCGTGCAAGCACGCTCCTACGGCGGACACCGGGGGAGCGGCCACTGCCCGAGCGCAAAGCGGTGTGAGCGAAGCGCTTCGGCTCAGTTGCCCACCATCAACGCCGCCACCAGCACGGCTGTAGCGGCGGATACGTTGAGCGACTCCACCTTGCCCGCGCCCGGGATACGTACCAGCCGTTCGCAGGCCTGCGCCACGTCGGGGGCCAGTCCGGCCTCCTCGTTGCCCAGCACCAGCGCGATCGGCCGCTTCACTGTGCCCACGGGATCCTTACCGGTGGGTTTGGGGAGAAACTCGTCGCGGCGCAGGGCTCGCAGCTCCGGCCCGCGCACCGCTGTGCCCACCACGGCGAAACCCGCAGCACGCAACTCCATGCACAGCCCGGCGAAATCGGCCGCCACCCACACCTGCACATGCTCCATGCCGCCCTCGGCCACCCGGTAGCTCGATTCCCCCGGGCGCGCCGCGCTCTCGCCCGCCGCCACCACAAGGTTTTCGATACCGAAAAAGGCCAGAGTGCGCACGATGGCGCCCAGGTTGTGCGCGTTGCCGATACGGTCCAGCAGCACCACCGGCTTGCCCGCCTTAGCCCAGCGCGAGAGATCCTCGGCCGCCGGAGTCCTCAGCGCTGGCTGGTCGATGATGGCGACAATGCCGCCATGGTGCACGGTGCCGGCGATCTTCTCCAGTTCCTCCGGCAGCACCTGGCGGTAGATCTTCCGCTGGCCTGCCAGATAGCCGCTGATACCGCCCACCCGCCGCCCCGTAGCCAGATCAAAGAACAGGCGCTTGATCGCGGTCGGCCGGGTCTCGAACAGCGACTTCACTGCGGTGAGCCCGCATACCGGGATTTCGCGGAGTCGCTCTTCGGACGATACGCGCGGTTGTGCAGGTCGGGGAGCCGCATCGCGGGGCTGCTCGCGGGTGAAATCGCGGGGTTGCTCGCGTGTGAACTCCCGGGGCTGGTCGCGGTTGAAATCGCGGGGTTGGCTGCGATACGACTCGCGCGGGCCAGCCGGCGCGGCGGGGCGCGGGTCAGCGTGGGCGGAGTATCGAGGAGCCTGAGCAGCGGGGCGCGGGGCCTGGGCAGCAGGGCGGGGCGAGGGAGGCGGGATCTGGTCGTCGGAACTGCGGGTGAATGAACGCACGCCGCACGAGAGCCCCAACCCGCCCCCCGCGCAACCCCGAAGGCGACCTCCTTTGTATGTCCTTGCGAAACAGGAGTTGGAACTGTCTCCGGCCAGCGCCCGCCTGTGCGCCGAATCCCTCAAACTAAACAGAGCAGTTGGACACAGAGAACACAGAGCTAGGGCATGAGAGCACAAGGGCGAAGGCTGAACGCAGAACGCTGAACGCCCGCCGACCGAAACGCTCATCATTTGGGAAAGTGCCTCGGTGTCCGGGTTCGCTTCTCCAAGCGCTTCTCTGTGATCTCCTCCCGCCTCTCCTCTACCTCTGTGACCAGTCTGAACTTCCGTTTCCGGGCTCAACTACCATGGCCCCACGCCTGAGCCGTGCCGCTTCAATCCGTTTGTAGGGTCGGGCCTCGTGTCCGGACTGGGTCGACTGTATGGAGTCATCCGCTCTTCACTAGAGCCTTGGCCACAACGGGAGGCAGCCGCTTTGGTGCCGTGATGCGCAACTGCTTGTTTATGTTGAAACGGCCAAATTCTACCGCGATGGCATTGGTTTCCACGCCGAACTCTTCGGCGAGAAATCGAACCATATGCTCGGTCGCTCTGCCAGCCACCGGGGCGGCCGTTACGCTCACTCTGAGCTGAGCCCCTTTCGGCTTTCCTATAGCATCCTTTCCTGCGCTGGGGGTTCCGAGGATATTTAGAACAAGCGTGTCCCCATCCATGGCACAAAAGCAAGTGGACTTCTTGCTGATTGATCTTTGCGGGGGCTTTCATTTCTTTTTCCGCCAATATGTCATTCCCTCCTCAAATACGGTCGCCGGCAAATCCTCCACCCGGGCGCGGAAATACTCTTCCGCATGCTTCACTCCCTGGTTATAGGCGAAAGGGGCGATCTCCTTAAGTATATAGTCCAGGAGCAGTTTTGCTTGCAGGTCGCTGAGTTCTTGGTCCAACTCTGCAGCGAAGTATCTCTTCAGGGAGTGGACGATCTCTTCGGTATCTTGTTTGGGAATCTCAAGTGGCATAAAGCATAGAGCAAAGTCTCGCGGACATTGAAGGTTAGGGACGTCGCGCTCGGACTCTGTCGAGGGAAGGGATTCACTTCCCGGAGTTTTCTTTAGAGACTGGGTCGGGCATTTTTTCTATTTCTTTCAATCCGAATGATTCAATAGTCTTCCGCTCATCTTCAAATTCAAGGTAAAAGAAGGAATGCCTCCCAATAAGTGGAGACCTACAACAGGAACATATTCCGATCTCGTCGTAGTCGAGCGCATCACAGCGCGCGCAGTAGGGGAAATCCTCAAATAGTTCCTTTGTCACCAAATGCCGTAGGAACAATAACGCGCCGAGAGCAGAAATGGTCGCAGTGGACACGGTAATGTATAGAAGGAGTCGGCTTTCGGGAACACTGTCGCCTAGGATCTTCGAGAGGATATATATTATCGGATGTCCTTTCCATGCGAGACCGAGGTATCCGACGACGAAGAAGATTAGGACGATGGGAACATACAGCCGAAACGATGAACTCAAACGATTTCGGCGGATCTCTCTTGCAAACGCAGCTTTGAGCTCGTCTGGAACGCGGACATGCATGATAATTTGGCGAAAGATTCAGGTGTGCCACGCCGGGCGGTTGGCAGTGATTGGAAACCGGGCATCACAGAGTCTTTGGATGTGATGTCTGGTTGGCCCTCGTTATCATATTCTGAGCTTCCCTCGGCCATAGTACTCCGAGAATAGATCAAGCAATGCCTTAAGCTTAGCGATCTTCGGACTGTACTGGGCATAGAAATCGATGTCGTAGCCCGGCTCATGTCCTTGAATATGAAAATGTACGCCGTCGAAATCGTAAGTGATCTCGTAGTAACCTCCATCTAACACCATCGGTGGCACAAATCGCTCCCCTTGAGTATCTGCTTTCTGGGACTCGCGTAGATTGATCGCTCTTACCTCACTGTAGAAATCGAAAGGAGCAAAACCGATAGTTCGTAGTCGGCCCAAGAGCTTTTCGGAGCCATCAGTCCCACCGCCGACAACGTCTGTTAACACTCCCTTTCTTATTTCATAGCCGGTGACACACGGACTTGCTGAATTTGGTACCCGTTCTTCGATGCAAAAGAAGTGCCCGTTCTCTTCTCGCGGATCTCCCTGGTGCGATTCGCAGGACGTAATCGTGAAGACTGGCTTACCGCGCACCTGATACGCAGCAGACGCCGCCGGCCTTGTTGTACAGCCGACTAGAGCGATAACCGATATGATGAATAGCCGACGCATATATTTGCCCAAAGTTTACGGATGAGGGACGCCGGGCACCAGAGAATTCCGAAGGAAGCGATTCTTTCCCGGCGCTCGCTCTGGTCGCTGGCGGGCCTTCACATTTCCTGTTTGGTACTTTGGCCTTTGCGGACCTCTTTAAAGGATCCATTCGATGAAAACACAATATGTATGTATTCCGACAATAGGGTCTTTTTGAAGGAATGCTGGTAGATGACTCGGGCCGATATGGCCACGATCTGTTCTTTGTCAATGGTCAAGGCGGTAACCCTTATTGCTCCTTCGGCTTTTGATTCTTTGATCTTTAGGCGACCGTACAAGCCATTTGACGTCTCCTTTTTTAATAGTTCAATCAACTCGGGGGCGATGGTTTCTTTTCCTACATCGACATATTCTGTTTCCAGAAATCCCCTAAATATCGCATTGAAATCCGCAGCTTTCGGCTGTGATTTTGTGATGTGTTTCGGTGGGTTCGCGACTGCGATATTGGAGGATATGATCAAGCCCTGTGCTGGAAGGTATGTAGGTGCGAGCACGATCAGGCATGAGATGATGGCGCATTTGGCGAGTGTACTTGTGTGCTTCATGGTTGCAGTTGGCGGCATAAGGTTAGAGATGGCGGGGGGCGGCCCCAGGGGATGGAATGGATTCGCTTCCCGGCGTTCTGTGTAGTGACTGGTTAGGTAATGTGATTTTTCCCGACAATTCGCGAGATTTCAAGACACTCGCTCACTCCGGTCAAAATCGTGTCACGCAAAAGGGCGCAAGCTTGATCTTCTTCGCCAAGCATAATGTTATCCCAATCACCAAGTCCCATCCCAAACAGATTCTCTAACGTGAAACTGTAATAGTCACCGACTTCATTGATGCGCATGCCATACGACAACGGCGTCATCCGTGTGGAATACCGTATTCGTACAACCACTGGAGTCGCCGTAATGGCGCCACTATAAAACCAGTCGCCTGGTTCAAGGCTCTTTACGGGAGAACAGCCAAACAACTGTCCAAACATCAGCTTTGCTGCTTTTCGGATTTGCGCCACGGGCGCACGCTTTTCGCCATGCCGCACGACATCCCATGGGAATGGAGTCATCCGGGTAAACTCATCAAAAGCCTTCACGCATGGCTCAGCTGAACGATAGTCATAAGGATACCCCCACCATTGAGCTGAACGCATGGCGATGGCGTCGCGAATCAAATCTTTCTGAGCATCTGGAAGCGCCATAAAGCCGCACACATACCGCGCAGTATTCCCGCTTGGGAGACGAGCGAAGATGGAGAAACCATCTGACTCAAATTCGCAAAAGCGCTTGCGAACGTACTCAATGATGCGTGCTTTCGCGTCTTTCAAGGGGATGCCT
>CAJCBL010000081.1 GCA_903960515.1 uncultured Verrucomicrobiota bacterium | reverse complement strand
GGGCGAGCAACGCGAGCGGGCGCGCGACCCGGCCTCGCCTGGCCGAGCTTGCGAGGCCCGGACGGGGACGGTTGAGCAAGCCCGGCACCCAGCCGGGCGGAGCGGGCCCCCGCCGGGCAAATTCGGCGGGCGCCGACGGGGCGCAACGCAGCGTTAGCGAAGTGGAGACACGACGGCGACGGCGCGGGTGTTCCAGGAGCGCCGCTTCGTGCGCGATTCCTCGCGCACCGGCCGCCGCCGGCGGGGATGGTGATTACCGGACCGTAGCGACAACGGAGCGAAGGGAGGATGCAGGGCTCGTGATCAGCGCCAAGGAGTCCGCGACGCAGCGCTGGCGCGAGACGTGCCGCTGGTTCAGAGATCGAATGCCGAGTGCAAAACTCCCCCTTATTGCGGCCTTTGATTTCCGAGATAGGGGAACGAGTACGAGCCTGCGGGTTTTGTCTCTTTCGTGGAAAATTCTGCCACCAGGAAAGGAGACCACTGCCCACTAGCGTGAATTTCAAGAATGGATCCCCTCCAAGTCATGACACTAAATTCAATAGTCCAGATACCGTCGTTTGCCCGCTTTAAATCCACGCCCCGGTCAATTATTGCTCTCAGGACATCCGGGTTTTTCTCGTTTCCACCCATGTATCGATTGATTCTTTCTCCCGAGCAAGACCCGCCAATTGCACCGAGAACTTCGTTGCTCTCATTTATTAGGAATAATGAGAGCATCACTGAGAGATCTCTTTCTGTCAAAAGACTCGAATTCAGGGAGATGAAATAGGCCAGCGACTCCTTATCACACATCGGGTATTCTTTCCCCTGGTAACGGAAGATGAACACACCAATCCTTGAAGGACCAGCAGCCCGGAAAAGTTCGCCGACAATCCCCTCGTCTCGAAACTCCTCGCACGGCTCAATAGCAACTCCATCCTTAGCACCAACAATCCCCGCTATTCGTCCGTAGGTAACATCTTGTAGTTGCATAATCTGAGCGGGATCATCGGGACTTGCCATCAAGTACGTACTGCCGGCACACAGCATCGTGGAAACTAGAAATGCGTTCAAATGCGTTGTAGGTTTCATGGCTTGAATGGCACCAGCGGATTTCCGGCCCCGCCCCAAAGATATTTCTCCAGCACAGGCACGCTCACGTCGATCGTGTTACCTCGCCAGAATGGATTTGGATCCACAATGCGAAATGAACCAGCCCTGTCCGCGGGCGCGGAAAGAATCAGTATGCAGTGTCCCTGTAGCGGGTCTGTCGCCAAAGCACCCGCAGCCGGTATCCTAACACCAGCCACAATCGGAAAGGGATCAGTCTTATATTGAGAGATTATCGCATCAACGGTGCCTAACGGCCAACTTCTAACATCGGGGTTTCCACCAGTGATTCCGTTCAAAACTGTATCAAGTTGATCAAGAGAAACACCGGTGGTTGCGCGCCCAACTCGTGAAAAAAAGCCGCCTCCAAGTGTCGCGTCGATCTCGCGGATCATATCTCTGGTGCTATATGCTTGGACTCCGCCCAACCACGCCTGAACCCAGTTTGCCATAGAGGTAGGTACACATCTCATCGATCCGGAGGTCTGCGTTTGCCAAGGGCCACGCGTACCTGGTTGCAAACTCGGATCTTCGGCAGGCCATGGACCAGTTGTCCCAACTCTGACTGGGCTTGCCCCGAGTGCACTGTTTGGGTCTACAACGCAGCCCAGCACGACTTCGTACCAAAACACGGCGTTTTCCTGGTGCGTGCCAAGGCTTTGCGTGAGCACTTGCCGGGCGCGAGTGGGTGGTCGGGAAGTCAAAAACCCCGACGCGAGTTTTCGGGCCGCCGGGCGGCTTGTCGGGCATGCGTGGTGACAGCGTGGGGCACGGAGCCGGCGGCGCGACGGCGACGCCAAGCGGCTGCCGCGAAGGCGCGGGCCGATCGGCATCGAGCGTATTGGGGCGGCCGTTGTCACGGTCGCCACGCTGGGCCCTTCGACAGGCTCTGGGCAAGCGGCTAAAGAGGAAGCGGCGAGCCGTTTCCGTCGGCCAGCGGCGGCACGTCGTCCTCGGCTTCTTCCTCGGCCAGCTCGGCGGCGAGTTCGGCGTGCGCCAGCGGGTCCACGGGCACCGGCGCGGCGGCCGCGCCCTCCCCTGCGACCGGCTGCGCGGTGAGGCGCGCCGGGTGCGTCCGGGTGTGGACTTCCTTGAGCATGCGGATGCTCACCTGGGCGTAGATCTGGGTGGTCTCCAGCTTTTCGTGGCCGAGGAGTTGTTGGATGAAGCGGATGTCGGCGCCGCCTTCCAGCATGAGCGTGGCGCAGGTGTGGCGGAAGAGATGGCAAGCGCCGGTCTTGCCGCTGCCGGCCTTGTCCACGTAGTCGCGCACCATTTGCGTCAAGCGGTTGGGCTCGAAGACAAGCCCCACGTTGGTGAGGAACACCGTGCCGTCGTCGGGCGTGAGAGCGAGCGACGGCCGCGCCTCCTCCAGGTAACGGCGCACCCAGGAGAACGCCCGGTCGCCCATCGGGATCATGCGGTCCTTCTTCCCCTTGCCCTGGCGGATGAAGACAGTGCCGCGGTCCTGATCGAGGTCGTAGAGCTTCAGGCCGAGCAGCTCCATGCGGCGCATCCCCGTGGAGTAAAACGCCTCGAGTATGGCCCGGTCGCGCAGGCCGAGGGCCTGCGTCGCGTCGGGCAAGCCGAGCACATGCTCGGCCTCGGCCCCGGTGAGGACGTGGCGCGGCAGCCGCTTCTCGGCGCGGGGCAACTCCAGGTCGGCGGCCGGGTTGGCCAGCAGGAGATTTTGGCGACACAGCCACTTGAAGAAGGCGCGCACCGGCACCAGGCACCCGTGCTGCGAGCGGAAGGAGAGCGGCTGCCCGTCCTTCTTGCGGTAGTGGTAGAGGAAGCGCTGGTACCGCTCCAGCACCGGCTTGGTCACCTCCACCGGCCGCGCCAGCCCTCGCTCCTCGGCCCAGTGGATGAACTCGCGCAGGTGATGTTCGCGGCTGCCAATGGTGGCCCCCGAGTAGTTGCGCACCCGCAGCGACTCCAGGTAGGCCTCCGCCAGCAGGGCAAAGCCCTGCGTGTCGCTCTCGTTGCCCAGCGGCCGACGCGCTCCGCGTTGTCCTTTCCTTGGCATGGCTATGGCGGGTTACGACTATGCTGCGGCGGCGTTTTCGTCGTCCCGTGAGCGTGCGTTTTCATCGCTGGACGCCTCGGCGGAGGGTTTTTCAGAGGAGGAACCGGCGTTTTTGGCGGGCCGGATACCCCCCGGATTGGCCCCGGATCCGGGCCGGATGGGGGCCGGATGCGAGCCGTTTACCCCCGGATGCTTTTCGTCGTAGTCATGCGCCGGAGCCGGAGGGGGAGCCGCCGCGCCACCTGCGGCGGCCGTGCCGGCAGGGGCACCGCCCTTGCTGCGCAGCTTTTCGACGTCGAGCAGGCCGGGCAGGAACCGGCCGCCGTCCTTGCCCTCGCCGTCGTAAACCAGCTCGTAAACGAAGCCCTGGCCGTGGTCGGAGCGATGCGTGAGCAGGTATTCGAGTTCCACCAATCGCTGGAGGTGGACGTGCAGCTGCGAGTTGCCCCACCCGGTGTATTCCCGGACCTGACGGCGACTAAAGAAGAAGTCTTCCCGCTCGATCTTGCGGGTCGTGCAAACCTCCCGCGCCATCCCGTCGAGCAGCTCCAGCAGACGCCGAGTCTGGGGCGGCATGTCGTCGAGGCAGCGGCCGAGCACCTCGTGGGCAAGGCGGTTGGCCGCGGCGATGTCCTCGAGGGTGACCTCGACGTAGGGCACGCTGCGGCCGTCGGGTGTCACCATGGTTTTGATAACGCGCTGGTACTGGTGCAGGAGAGTGATGCAGCGGATCAGCGCCAGATACTTCATGTGGTCGCGCCGGGTGCGGGTGCGGTCGTCCAAGAAGGTCAGGCGCTCGGCGTAGGGGTTTACCACCGCCAGCGAGCGCAGGAGCCGCTGCGCGGCCCGGTGCGTCGCCAGGACCTGGTTGCGCGTCTCGTTGCGCAGCAGTCCGGCGAGGGTTTCGCGCTCGCGCTGCAAGCGATGGATGGCCGCCGTCTGCTCGCGGCCCTCGTCGACGGTGAGCACGATGCAGCGGTTTAAGAGCTCCTCGTCGATGTCCACGGCCGTCGTCGTCAGGAAGATCATCACCGGCCCCTCGACGCGGTATTCCTGCGTCACCATTCTTCCGGTATGAGGGTCCTTGCCCGTCGAGGCGATGCACAGTTCCCCCTCGGACTGGAGCAGCTTCAAGGCGTAGGAAGCGCGCTCCGCGCCCTCCTCTTCGACGATGGCCAGGATCTTGTGCCGCAGGTCCGCGTCCCCGAGGTAATAGAGCGCCTGGCCGGTGAGCGCGGAGTATTTCACACGCTCCTCCGGCGGCACAAACGCCAGCACGGCCTCCATCAGCGCCGTTTTTCCGGCCGCCGTTGTCGACTGCACGATGATCGCCAAGGGCTGCTTCAACTTGCGCGAGACGGCCGCCAGATAGCCGACAAGCTTGTTGGTCTCCTCGCCGACGATACCGCAGGCGGCGAAGTCGGTCAGGATCCGGTCGAGCAACTTCGGATCGCGCAGCAGCGCAAGGGCGGCCTCGCGCTCCTGCGGATCCATTTGCGGGGCGGCCTTGGCCGGCTCGGCTTCCGCCTTCAAGCGCGCCTCCTGCAGCTCCTCCAACTTCAAGAGCACCTTGCCCAGGTCGCGCTTCAAAAGCTCCGGCTTGAGCGCCGTTTCCCCGGCCGCGGCTCCAATGAAGCCGTCGCGCTGCCGAGCGCTGCACAGGTCGAGCGTGTCCAGGTGCCACCTCTCGCCGCAGGCCACGCGCAACGCCACCCGCAGCGACTCAAAGCCCGTGTTCTTCGCCAGTCCGCGGATACGGTAGCGCCGGTCCCCGATCTCCAGCTCGATCTCGTCGGGCTCGTCCTTGAGGACGGCAACCGACAGGGTGGACGGCCCCGGCGAAGCAACCGACGCCACTGCGGTTTTCTCTTTAGCGGCCTCCGGGGGAAGGGCCGGAGAACTCAAGGACTGAACGGCTGACGCCTGACCACAGGCATGCTCGCCACTCGCTACCCGATGCTCGCCACCGGGCACAGCAGCTTCCGGAGCAGCTTTAGCAGCTAAAGAAGAAGGCGCGCGCGTATCCTGTGAAGACACCTCCGTCTTTGACGTGGCGGCAACGACGCCACGCAAAACCGATGCCGCAGCATCGGCGGGTCCAGGCTCCAAGACCCTGGCCGAGCGCAGCAACAGGCCGAGGGATTTCTGGGGCGGCGTCACCTCCAGGGCATAGCGGTTCGCATCGAAGCCCGGCGGGAACAGCACCCGCAACACCTCGATGCCGTGGGCGATGAGCTGGGCGGCGGCCTCGGCCGCTCCCTTGTCTCCGGCCTCGTCGCGGTCGAAGGACAGGAACACCCGCTGCGTCTTGGCCGCAATC
>CAJCBL010000080.1 GCA_903960515.1 uncultured Verrucomicrobiota bacterium | reverse complement strand
GCCATCTGCAAACCCTGACCTGCCAGTTCATCAGAGTGGTGCGCAACCTAATTGCTCGATCAACCCCCTGGGAAGAGGCACTGCCGCTGTTTAAGCTACGGCTAGATAGCTACCTATGAGTGCGCCCGGACACCGTTGCGAAATTCAAACTGATTTATCGAATTGATAGCCTCCGTGGCAAGAAATCCCGGCATTGCTGGCTATTGAATATCCAACGCACTGGAGCGGTCTTTCGGCGGTGGTTTGGGGATAATGGGGACCCGGCTGAGGCTTTGCGTGAGGCGGTAGTTGAACGGGATATTCGTCTTAAGTCTACGCCGCCTCCCTATTGGTGTATTCGACCGTCGGGAGCGAATGGTGTGTTTCTTCGGACCCGCGGCAAGAAGACCGTCGTCACTGTGCATGTCCCCGAGGTTCTTCAGGCAGAGGTAGGCTCAGATACAGTAGATCACTATTTCGACCCGAAAGACGCTGCTGATTGAGATATAACATGGAAACTGGCGGTGCAATTGCGGCGTGAGCTGGTGGCGGAGGCGATCGCGCGATTCCCCCAGGAACGTCCGTCGAGTAGATGGCCTCAACGGCAATAGGGCCCTATTCGTTTCCCGGGGGCGCCAGAGGGGGCGGAAATTCTAGGCCGTGACCATGCAGTCGTTCAGCTTGCGCTCTGGCAATGCACGAACTCCGGTGTCCACTGCAGGAGCGTGCTTGCACGCGATCTGCGCTCTGAATCGCGTGCAAGCACGCTCCTACGAATGAATGGGACTCCAGCGGGGACAGTCGGCTGAGGGAGGAAAACTGAAGGCCAAATCCGGAGCGGTGCGGACACAAGACCCGACCCTACGCTCGGACCGATTGATCATGGCTCTGTGGCCCCGGTGCCAGGTGCTGTATGTAGGGCGGTGAGCGCCCCGTGGAGGGGGCACGCCGCCAGCATTCCGCTTGGGACCGGGGCTAGCGGATGGGCAAATCCTCCCCTCCGCTGGCGGCGCTGCGGGCCGCCGGCTCCTGCGTGGGCATATTTATGATTGGGGTGAGCGCACGGCCGCCGCCCTTCGGGCTTGCGCGGGGCGGGCGGGACGTGAGCCTCGGGCCGGAACTACGCGCATGGCTACTCCCAAAGGTTTCCGCAAAATACTGTTGGCCTCCGCCGCCCCGCTGGGGGCGCTCGCGCTGGTGGGGGCGCTCGGTGCACTGGGGGCGCTGGGCACGCTGGACCGCGCGTGGTTCGACCTGCTGCAGCGGCGCACCGCAGCGGTGGCGCCCATGCCGGAGAACACAGCCTTCGTGCTGGTGGACGAGGAGTCGATGCGGGCGCTGGGGAGTGAACAATATGGTTACCGCTGGCCGTGGCCGCGGCGCACGTTTGCGGCGCTCTTTGCCTCCCTGCATCGCGCCGGGGCCAAGGCGGTGGTGGCCGACCTGATCTTTTTCGAGGGCTCGGAGGATCCCATGCAGGACATCGAGCTGGGCGCGGTGGCGGCCGGGTTGTCGGAGGTCACGCTGGGGGCGATGCCCCCCAGGGCGGGCAAGCCCGAGCAGTTGCCGGTGGTCTGGCCCCAGGATTTCATGACGGAGAATGCGGCCTTGTTCGCCGGCCGGCCCCGCTGGGGCTATGTGAACTCTTCCCCCGACGAGGATTCGGTGATGCGCCGCTACGCGCTGGCGGATTCGCTGGTGTGTGCGATTGCTGGCGACTCCCGCCGGGAGAGTGCGGCCGCAAGCGGGGCGCCGAAGCCTGCGCGGGGCGGCGAGGGACCCGCCGGAAGCCTGGTGATGGCGAGAGAAGGCAAGGCGCCGCCAGTTCTCCTGCGCTGGCGGGGCAACCTGGAGCAGTTGCGCGCTCGCGGGGTGCCGGTGGTGCCGGCGGCCTTGTTTGTCGTCGATGGCCTGCCGGTGATGAAGCGCGCCAGCGAGGCAGCGCCCGATCTGGAACCGGGGCCGCTGGTGCGCGCGATCGACGCCGAAGCCCAGCCTTCCGAGCCGCTCCTGATCGAGGCCTTCGCCAAGGTGCGCGGGCGCACGGTCTTTGTTGGCGTGAACGCGGCGAGCACCTTCGACTTCATCGCCACGCCCTGCGGCGCGCCCGAGCCGGGCGTGGTGTCGCACTGGACTGCGTATGCGAATCTCACCTGCGGCGGGTTCCTGCGCGAGGCGGGGCCGTGGACCTCGGCCGGCGTGCTGGCGCTGGTGATCGGGGCGCTGGCGTGGGCCGGGCGCGGAGGCATAGGGCTGCGCCGGCCGGCGCTGGTGGCCGGCGGCGGTCTGGCGCTCGCGCTGGGCGGCAGCGCCGGGGCGTTCGTTTGCGGGGTGTGGTTCGCTCCGATGCTGCCGGTGGTGGGTGTGGTGGTGGGGTTTGGCGCATCCGCCGTGCAGAGCTTCCTGCTGGAGCGGGCACGCAAGCGCGAGATCCAGGGCTGGTTTGGCAGCTACGTATCCCCAGCGGTGGTGCAGCAGCTCATTCACAACCCGGATTCGCTCAAACTGGGCGGCGAGCGCCGCGAGCTCACGGTGTATTTCTCCGACCTCGCCGGCTTCACCACGCTCTCCGAGAAGCTGCCGCCCGACCAGCTCGTGAGCCTGATGAACCTCTTCCTGGAGGAGCTCACCGAGTGCGTGCTCAAGGAGGGCTGCTACCTCGACAAGTACATAGGCGACGCGATCATGGCCGTATTCGGCAGTCCGGAACACCTGGAGAACCACGCGCTCTCCGCCTGCCGCGCCGCGCTGGCCAGCCAGCGGCGGCTGGCCGTGCTCAACGAGCGCATCGAGCGCGAGCACGGCCTGCGTCTGGGTATGCGGGTGGGCGTGAATACCGGAGACATGGTCGTGGGCAACGTAGGCTCGGCCAAGAAGCGCAACTACACCGTGCTGGGCGATGCGGTGAACCTTGCCGCCCGCCTGGAGGGCGCGAACAAGGAGTTCGGCACCGCCATCCTCATAGGCCCGCTCACCGCCGCGGCGCTGGGCGGGGCGCTGGTCACCAGGCCGGTGGCACGCTTGCAGGTGAAGGGAAAGAAACAGGCGGTGGAGGTGCACGAACTGGTGGGGGAGCCGGAGTCGCTCGACGAGCCCGCGCGGCGCTTCTTCGCTGCCTACGGCGAAGGCTACGCAGCGTATTGCTCCCGGCGCTTCACGGAGGCCCAGAGGGCCTTCGCCGCCGCTGCGGCATTGCGGCCCGGCGATTTTCTTGCCACCCGTTATGCCGACGAGTCGGAGAGGCTGGCCCTTTGCGCCCCCCCGGCCGAGTGGGAACCGATTCTCGAACTGCACACCAAATGAAACCCAGCATCCCTCTGCGCCTGCTCGCCCTCGCGGCGATCGCCGGTGCGCTTACCCCCGCGGTAATGGCGGAGCCGAAAACGGGCGGCACCGTCTACTCCAAACGCAACGCCCTGCCTCTCTACGCCGAGCCGACGTCCCAGGCGGCCGTGGTCGGCACTATCGGCTTCGCCGAGCCGCTCAGAATTTCGGGAGTCAACCCCAGCGGCAAGTGGCTCAATGTATCCGCCCGTCAGGGTTCCGGCTGGGTCTTTGCCGGCCTGACCGTGGAGAAGCAGCCCGAGGCGGAGAAGACCGCCGGTATCGGATCGGTAGACGCATCGTCTACGACCACTGCCGCCGCCGGCCGCCCACTGGCGCCTGCAGCCGAGGAATACGCCCAGCGTCACAACCTGGTGGATGCCGGCAAGGACGTGGACTGGGTGGAGGCGGAGGCCCACAAGGTGAAACCGGCCATCGTCAATGCCTACATGCGCACCAACAAGAAGGGGGAATACCAGGAATGAAAACCCGTCGTTTGATTCTCATGGTCCTCGCGCTCGGTGCGGCGACCTCACTCTCGTTTGGCTTCGGGCTGGGGGATCTTGCCGGCAGGGTGGTGGAGCGAGCGGTTACCGACCCGAATGCGGCCAAAGGCTTCACCGGCCTCACGCTGGAGGAGGAGATCAATATCGGTGATTCGGTGTCGGTGGAGATCGTGGCCCGCTACGGTGGCATCTGGCGCAACATTGTGGCTACGCAGCGAGTGAACCTTGTGGGTCGCACACTCTCCCGCTACGCCAAGCGCGACCGCATCGACTGGCGCTTCGGCGTCCTGAATTCGGAGGCGATCAACGCCTTCTCCGCGCCCAACGGTCGCGTATTCATCACCAAGGGGCTCTACAAGCTGCTCCAAAACGACGATGAGCTCGCCGGAGTGCTGGCCCATGAAATCGCCCACGTGGACCTGCGGCATGCCGCGAAGATCATCGCCGGCAAACAGGCGACGGGCGCTCTCGTGGGAGTGGGTGCTGAAATCGCCGGCGACGAACTCAACAGGAACTACGGAAACCTCCCGGTGGAAACCAAGGCGCTTGAAGAGGCCGTAGGCAAAACCGTTTCGGGTCTTCTCACCAACGGCTATGGTTCGGATCGCGAATACGAGGCCGACCGGGCCGGCTACGAGCTGGCCAAGACCACCGGCTTCGCCCCCGACGGCCTGCGCATCGCGCTGAACAAGGTCGAGGCCAACTCCGCCAAAGCGAAGGAGACCTTCTCCACGCATCCGAAGACCAGCGACCGGTTGAAGAAATTGCCTGGCGCCGAGAAGAAGAAGGGCAAGTAGGCAGCGTGGCCGCAGGGCCCGAGCGATCCCCCAGTGGATCCGTTTTCCAAGGCCGGCCCGCGAGGGCCGGCCTTTTGTCTTTGCGGGGGGGGGGGGGGGGGG
>CAJCBL010000079.1 GCA_903960515.1 uncultured Verrucomicrobiota bacterium | reverse complement strand
GCGATCTGGGCTCTGAATCGCGTGCAAGCTCGCTCCTACTACGGACGGTGCGGACACAAGGTCTGATCCTACCACGGAGGGAACGCTTGGATTGGATGTAGGAGCGAGCTTGCTCGCGATTGCGGCGTTCCGGCGTGCCCGAATTCCGGTGTCCGCCGTAGGAGCGTGCTCGCACGCGATCTGGGCTCTGAATCGCGTGCAAGCACGCTCCTACTACGGACGGTGCGGACTCTAGGTGCGGTCCTACACCGGAGGGAACGCCTGGATCAGGTGTAGGAGCGAGCTTGCTCGCGATTGCAGCGCGCGGGAAGAGGCGAGAGCGACGCGGATCGCGTGCAAGCACGCTCCTACGACGGACGGTACCGACGCGAGGTCCGTACCCTACAATCAAACGCTACGGCTCAGGCGAACTGGCGCGCGCGCTGTGCCAGCGCGGGCCAGGCCGACTCGGGCACCAGCGGCCCGAGATGGCGCACCGTCTCGGCGCCCAACAGCGAGGCAAGCTCGCCGCAAACCGGCAGGGGCAGGCCCCGCAGGTAGCCAAAGAGGAAACCGGCGGCGAACGCGTCGCCCGCGCCATTGGTATCCACCACTTCCGGTACTCGGATGGGTTCTACGCGGTGGAGTTCGCCGCCGCGGGCAAGCCAGGCGCCGTCCTTGCCGAGTTTCACCACGGCGAGAGTCTTGTGCGCAGCCAGGGCGCGGGCGTGGGCGGCGAAATCGGCGGATTCGGTCTGGAATAGCGCGCGGATCTCGTCCTCGTTGCCGAATACTATGTCGAGGCCCAGGCGGAACTGTTCGAGCAGCCAGTCGCGGGCGCAGGCAACAACTTCGAAGGAGGAGAGGTCGAGGCTGATGGTGCAGCCGGCGGCGCGGGCGGCGCCGAGCACGGCCTCAGCGAGGGCGCGGTTGAATACGAGGTAGCCTTCGATGTGTGCGTGGCGGCAGCCGCGGAAATCGTCCACCGAGATCTCGGCGGGGGAGAGTGTCATGGCAGCGCCGAGGCAGGTGCGCAGCGTGCGCTGGGCGTCGGGGGTCACCAGGGCCAGGCAGCGGCCGTTGGCCATTTCGGCCTGCTTGAAGCGGGAGCCGTCCACGCCGGCGGCGGCGAAGCGTTCGCGGTAGGCGCGGGCGAACTCGTCGTTTCCGAGTTTGCCCAGGAAGGTGGAGCGCAGGCCCAGCCGGGTGGCGTTGAAGATCGCGTTGGCTGCGGAGCCGCCGGTGGTCGAGGCGGGCGGGGCGGGCAGGCGGGAGACGAGCGACTCCATCTCGTCGTTATCCACGAGTACCATCCCGCCCTTTTCGCCGCGCACGGTGGAGAGGAACGACTCGGGCACGGGCGCGAGCAGATCCATGATGGGGGAACCGATACCGATGAGGTCGAAGGAGGGGGAAGGCATGGCGGAAAATCGTGGAATTCGGACTGCGGATTGCGGAACGGGGCGCGCGAAGGAAGGCTGAATGCTGAAGGCGGAAGGCGGAGATGCTGCGGATGGGCGGCGCGCGCATGCAGATGCTCCGGGAGCGGAACTATTATTTCGGATCGGTTGGATCGGGCAGATCGGTCGGGCAAATTTCCTGATCAGCGCCGCGCGCGCCCCACTTCACCCCACCAGTGCCGTACGCGAAACCTGGCTTCCGCTATCCCGCACTCCAAACCGGCCCCGTATCGGGACCGGTTCACGCGCGGAGGCGCTGGCTTACTCCGAGATGGTCATGTTGGTCGCGAGCAGCGGCTCGTCGTCGACCTCGATGAGGATGTTGTAGTCGCCGGCCTCGGGGAAGGAGCAGTTGCGCAGTTCATTGATGAGGTTGATGCGCTGCATCGGGCTCTGCGCCTCAAAGGGACGTTCGATGACCTTCATCATGTTGGTCGGGTCGAGACCGATGGAGATGCGCATCGTGTGCTGGCCGGGAGTGCAGTCGGTGACGGTCAGGAACCAGATCATGAACGGATGCACCACCGGGAACTGGCGGGCGCGAATATTGGAAAACACACCCAGGATGGTGTGCTTGCCGGAAGAGGGGTCGATGTGGACGCCATCGCAGGTCATCCACGCAAGCAGTTGAGGTTTGGATTGCACGCCGGGCAGCTTCGCGGGCGGGCGACGCTGGGCAATCGTTTTTCCGGGACGAAGTTGCCGACTCTGATCTTGCCCCTCGCCGCCGGGCGCGAATTCTCATTTCGCGTGAAATACATTTTTGTCACCGGCGGTGTCGTCTCCTCTCTCGGCAAGGGCCTCACGGCGGCCTCGCTCGGTGCACTGCTTGAGGCACGCGGCCTCATCGTGCGCATCCAGAAATTCGACCCGTACCTCAACGTGGATCCGGGCACGATGAGCCCGTTCCAGCACGGCGAGGTGTATGTGCTCGACGACGGCGCGGAAACCGACCTCGACCTCGGGCACTACGAGCGGTTCACCTCCGGCAAGCTCAGCCGGATGAACAGCCTCTCCTCCGGGCAGGTCTACGAGGCGGTCATCGCCAAGGAGCGCCGCGGGGATTACCTCGGCAAGACCGTGCAGGTGATCCCGCATGTCACCAACGAGATCAAACAGCGCATCTACGCCGGCGGCGAGGGCGTGGACATTCTCATTACCGAGATCGGCGGCACCACCGGCGACATCGAGGGGCTGCCCTTCCTGGAGGCGATGCGCCAGTTCGCCCTGGAGGTAGGGCAGGGCAACGTGTGCTTCATCCACGTAACGCTCGTGCCGTACCTGCTCGCCGCAGGCGAGCTCAAGACCAAGCCCACACAGCAGAGCGTGGCCAAGCTGCGCGAAATCGGTATCCAGCCCCACGTGCTGGTCTGCCGCTGCGATCATCCGCTCGGCCTCGAGCTGCGCGAGAAGCTCAGCCTGTTCTGCAACGTGCCGGTGAAGGCCGTGATCGAGGAGCAGAATGTAGAATCCTCCATCTACGAGCTGCCGCTCATGCTCCAGCGCGAGCACGTGGACGATCTCGTGGTCGACATCCTCCAGCTCGACGCCCCCCCGGTGAAAAACACCGTGTGGGAGCAGGTCGTGCGCCGTATCAAGAACCCCAAGCACCACGTGCGTATCGGGGTTGTGGGCAAGTACATCGAGTTGCAGGACGCCTACAAGTCGGTGTACGAATCCCTGTATCACGCCGGCATCGCCAACAACTGCGGCGTGGAGATTGTGCGCATCGACGCCCAGGCGCTCGAGGAGAAGAGCGGGCTCAAGCAGCTCGAAGGCCTCGCCGGCATCCTGGTGCCCGGCGGCTTCGGCGATCGCGGCACGGAGGGCAAGATTGCCGCCGCCCGCTACGCCCGCGAGAACAAGATTCCCTACTACGGCCTCTGCCTTGGTCTCCAGATCGCGGTGATCGAGTTCGCCCGCAATGTTCTCAAGCTGCGCAAGGCCAACAGCACCGAGTTCGATCCGGATACCAACGATCCCGTGATCGATTTCATGGAGGACCAGCGCCGCATCACCGAGAAGGGCGCCACCATGCGCCTGGGCGCCTACGAATGCCGCCTGCGCCCGGGCACGCACGCCCATCGCGCCTACGGCCGCGACACGGTGAGCGAGCGCCACCGCCACCGCTACGAGGTGAACAACCATTATGTGGAGATGCTTGGCGACGCCGGCATGATATTCAGCGGAGTGAACCCGTTGAAGAACCTCGTAGAGATCGTGGAGCTCAAGGATCACCCGTGGTTTGTGGCGGTGCAGTTCCATCCCGAATTCCAGTCCAAGCCCAACAAGGCCCACCCGCTTTTTGCCGCCTTTGTGAAAGCCGCGATCAAGGAAGCTGGCGACGACGCGAAACCCGCCGGCAAGGGAGCAAGCAAAGCGGCCCCGAAAGCCAAGAAGGCTGTGAAGGCCAAGAAGAAGCCGGCAGTGGAGTCGTGACCGATAGATAGTACGTGAAAGTGGTCGCGGTGAGGGCCGAAGGCCCGCATCTAGCCCCGGGGGCCGCGTGGCCCCTGCGCCGGGCGTTCCGTAGTAGATGCGTGCTTGCACGCGATCCCTGCGCGTCGCCGTTCCTTCAACCTATCGCGAGCAAGCTCGCTCCTACATTCGATCGATACGTTCTTTCCGTGGTAGGAGCGTGCTTGCACGCGATCCGGGCGCTCGGAATCGCGAGCAAGCTCGCTCCTACGGGGCGATCCCCGCGCGTCGCCGTTCCTCAACCTATCGCGAGCAAGCTCGCTCCTACGACAGAAGGCTCACGATTCAGGGGGCGCCGGTGAGCGCTCCTTGGCGGCTGTGAAGGTGATGGAAAACACAGCAGATGGCTCTGGCCCGATCACCAGCACCCCTCCGATCTGCTTGACCAGGTCGGATACGAGTTGGAGGCCGAGCGAGCTCCCCCATTTTGCCGCGAAATCCGCCGGCAGGCCGATACCGGTGTCACTCACCCTCAAGTGCCACTGGGCATGGTCCGCCCCCGGCTGCAATTCGACGCAGACTTCGCCACTGCGCCCGTCGGTGAACCCATATTTGAAGCAATTGGAGACCAATTCGGTGACCAGCAGGCCGATGGAGCAGCCTTGGTTCATCCCTATCTCGACGGATGCCAGATCAAATCTCAGTTTAACACCGGGGGAACCGATGCGCATCTCGTACGATTGCGTAACGATTCGCCGGATGTAGTCGCCAAGGTCCAGCGACGCTAAGGGGCCAGAGTGATGGAGCGCCTCGTGGAGAACCGCCATCGCACGCACCCGAGCCTGCATGTTCAGGAGCGACGCCTTGGTTTCGGGCTGCACGCTGCGCGAGCTCTCCAGCCGCAATAGGCTGCTGAACAATTGCAGGTTGTTTTTCACGCGGTGATGCACCTCACCCAACAGGACGATCTTTTCCCCCAGCAACGAGTGCAGCGCCGATTCCGTGCGTTTGAGTTCGCCAATATCAGTTAGGACAATCCGCAGTTCTGGGTCGCCGCCTTCCCCCGGGGCGCGGGTGGCCGCCAAGTGTACCCAGCGTTCTTTGCCGTCGTTTCCCACCATCATCCGCAGCTCGCACGACTGCGGCTCGCCCGTCTTGCGCAGTTGGGTGCAGAGCAAATGGTAACGATCTGCGTCTTCCGTATGCAGGAAACGGGAGAACGGCCGCTTGACCAGTGCCTGTGTGGGCAAGCCCAGCAGGGTGGCTGCGGTAAGGTTGACCTCTAGGATCAACCCCGCCCCGCTGAGGGTGCAGTAGCCCACCGGTGCAAGGTCATAGAGGTCGAAATAGCGCGCTCGCATCGCTGCCAGTTCCACATAAGCGCGGCGCAGCTCCTCGTTTTGCATCTCCAGTTCGATCTGGTGGACGCGCAGCTCGTGAAGCGCAATCCGCGCGGCTTCCGGGGTGAGGGCTTCGACCTCTCCGGTCGCAGCGGAGACTATTTCCTGAAAGCCCGTTTCGGCCTTCTGTCGCAACTCCTGCGGCGAACTGCCCGAGAAGGCCGCGCTGCCGGTGCTATCATCCTTGGCGGGCATCGGGTACCTCCTTCTTGCTCGGATCTCGCGGGCGCTCCGTCGTCGCGATCGCGTACATCGCACCGGATTCATTCACCAACGCGGTCGAGATGATCGAAACTTCCAAGATTTCCCCGTCCTTGGTAATCCTCCGGGTCAAATACGGCTCGATCACCTCCGCCCTGGCTAGCTGGCGCAGGGTCTCCAGTGCCCCTTCACGCAGCCCCTCCGGAATGCGGTCCTGCACCTTCATCGAGAGGGCCTCTGTCTCGCTCCAGCCGTAGAGCCGCTGCGCCCCGGGGTTCCACGCGATGGTGCGGCCCTCCAAATCCTGCACAGTGATGGCATCGGTGGCATCGCGCACCACCACGGCTAGGCGCAGTTGCTCGTTGGCCTTGCGCAGAGCCTCCCTCGCGCGCCGCGTCTCGGTGATGTCCTCGATCATGCAGAAGTGCCGCGGGTGGGCGGCGTCCTCACCTTTCATTCGGGCAATCGTCATGTGGATCCAGACCACGGTCGCATCGGGGCGTAGATAGCGTTGCTCCATCGAAAAGCCGGCGGTCTTGCCGGCGTTCATCAGCGCCATGTTGTCGAGATCCTTCTGCACATCGTCCGGGTGTGTGATGCTCATCCAGTCGGTCCTGGCGAGCTCCTCCGCAGCGCGGCCGGCGATGGTGGCGAACATGGGATTCACTTCATCTATTTGCCCGGTGAGCGAGTCGATCAGGGCGATGCCAAGAGGGGCTTGCACGAATAATTTTCTGAAGCGTCCCTCACTTTCCCTCAGCGCCGCCTGCATCTCCTCCAGTTCTGCAATGTCGGTATTCAGTTTCTTCTGCTCAGTGATATCCACGAAGCTGATCACAGCGCCCTCGATCATGTTGTCCAGTGTGCGGTAGGGCAGGATGCGCATCAGGTACCACGCGCCTGCCTGCGTCTGCACCTCCACCGTCTTGGGCACCAGGGTGTCGAGCACCGCTTGCACGTCCTGCGTCAGGCGGGCGTAGCCGACGAGGTTGGAGACCACATGCGTCACGGGCCGGCCCAGGTCGCTGGGGATGAGGTTGATAATCGCGCTGGCCGTTGGGGTGAAGCGCATGATGCGCAACTGATGGTCCACGAACACCGTGCCGATGCCGGTGCCGGAGAGCAGGTTGCTCAAGTCGTTGGTAGCCCGCGAGAGTTCCTCCACCTTGTTTTGCATCTCGGTGTTCACGGTCAACAGCTCCTCGTTGACCGACTGCAGCTCCTCCTTGGAGGTTTCCAGTTCTTCGTTGGTCGATTGCAGTTCCTCGTTCACCGACTGCATCTCCTCGTTGGAGGATTTGAGCTCCTCGGTGGAACTTTCCAGCTCCTCATTAGCCGATTGGAGGCTCTCCGTCTGGGAGTGCAGCTCCTGCTCGAGTGCAACGATGCGCGCATCGACATCCACCGACTCGGCTCCGCCCGAGGGGGCTAATCCACCAGCCGCCGGCAGCGGATCGGGCTCCTCTTCCAAGACGACCAAATACAGTACGCCGTCGGGAGCTGCGGTAGACAAATCAGCTTCGCCGGAGGCCACCGGATGGACGCTCAAATTGACGCCGGTGAAGTGCCCGTTGGTTCTTACGCGCAGCCCTGGGAAAATCACGGCGGCCTTGGTCACGGTGGCCTTGTGCAGGGCCGTGGCTAGATCGCGCCGCAGCCCTTCTCTCGCCATCTTGAGGATATTGTAGTGCCCTACCTCCCCCGTGGCCGGCTCCAGGTACATCCCGGTGCGGCCGTGCAGGTAGAGGATGTCGCCCGCAGCGTTGACCAGCGCCCCGGAGGGGGTGGCCTTCTGCAGGAGCGCCTGTTCGGTGATTCCGCGCAGCGATAGCTTCACAGGGAAGGCCACCGCGGGGCCCGGGGCTCCCAGCGCCCGCTCCGGAAGCACGCGGTGCCGCCCTGGGAGGATCGGCAGCGGGCTGCGAAGAGTGTCGGTGCGCCGGTATAGCTTGGCCTTGCGGTCCACCGCGGTAAAGAGCGCGTCGCTTTCGCCCACGGTTTCCGAGGTGCCTAAGAAGAGCATGCCGCCCGGGTTAAGTGCATAGTGGAAGAAGGTCAGGAGCGTCTTCTGCAAATCCCCGCTAAAGTAAATCATGAGGTTGCGGCAGCTCACCAAGTCGAGCTTGGCAAAGGGAGGGTCGGCGAGCGCGTTCTGCGTGGAAAATAGGATCAGGTCGCGGATGCTCTTGCGGACGCGGTAACCGCCGCCGCCGGGCTCGACGGTGAAGTAGCGCTCTAGGCGCTCCTTGGAGATGTCGGCAACGATGTTGGCCGGGTAGAGGCCTGCGCGGGCTGTGGCAATAGCCTGGCTGTCGATGTCGGTGGCGAACACCTGCACGGCGTTGTTTTGCTTGAGCGCCTCCATGCGCTCCGCCAGCAGGATGGCCAAGGAGTAGGCCTCCTCTCCGGTGGAGCACCCCGCCGACCACACGCGCAACGAGGAACCCGAGGGACTGGCCTCGAAGAGTTTGGGGATCACTCGCTCCTCCAGCTGCTTGAAGGCCTCCGGGTCGCGGAAAAAGGAGGTCACGCCGATCAACAGGTCGCGGAAGAGCGCTTCCATCTCGGCGGGCGCGTGTTGCAGGTGCCTGACGTAGTTCTCGATCGAGTCGATCTGATGCACGGCCATGCGCCGCTCGATACGGCGGTGGATGGTGCTGGGCTTGTACTGGGAGAAGTCGTTGCCGTGCTGGTTGCGCAGCAGGATGAAGATCTTCTTGAGAGCGTTCTCGGTCTTGGGCACCGGAATGACCTCCGGCTGGCCGGGCTTACGAAAGGCATGGAGGATGTAGTCGCGGAGCCGGGCGGGCATCTCGGCTGGGGGCAGTTCGTAGTCCACCAAACCGGTATCCAAGGCGCTGCGCGGCATGCCGTCGAACTCGGTGGTGGAGGGTTTCTGGGCCATGACCATGCCTCCCTCTCCCTTGATGGCGCGCACCCCCAACGTACCGTCGCTGCCCGTGCCCGAGAGCACGATGCCGATGGCCCTTTCGCGCAGATCCTGCGCGAGGGAGCGGAAGAAAAAGTCGATGGGCAGGCGATGGCCGCGCGAGACGGTGGGCTCCAGCAGGTGGAGGGCTCCGTTTAGGAAGGCCATGTCGAAGCCCGGCGGGATGATGTAGGTGCAGTTGGGTTGCGCCACCATGCCGTCGGTCACCTCGAATACCGGCATGCGGGTGTAGCGGCGTATGAGGTCGCCGAGGGTGCTCTCGTGGTCGGGTGCCAGGTGCTGCACGAGCACAAAGGCCATGCCGGGATCGCCAACCGGTGGCATACCGGAAAAGAAGGCCTCGAAGGCCGCCAACCCGCCGGCGGAGGCGCCGATACCCACGATGGGGAAGGCGGCTGCGGGGGGCGCGACCGCCCCGGACCCTTGGGTGCTGGTTTCGGCATTCACCGGAGCGAGCGGGGCCCCTTCGGCCGCAGCGGCGGACGCGGAATCGTCGCTAGGGGGGGGGGGGGG
>CAJCBL010000078.1 GCA_903960515.1 uncultured Verrucomicrobiota bacterium | reverse complement strand
TGCGGGAGGGCCAGACGGCCACCTTCACTGTGGCCGCCACGGGCCAGGGCACCCTGACCTACCAATGGTTCCGCGCTGTCTCCGGTAGCACCACCTTCACTGCGATCAGTGGTGCGACCTCGGCCAGCTACACCACCCCGGTTCTCGTCCAAGGCGTAGACAATGGGGCGAAGTATCGTGCCCAGGTGACCGACGCCACGAGCAAGATCTCCAGCGATAGCGCTGTGGCTCTGCTCACCGTCAAGGGCCTCGGGCCGGATATCACCAAGCAGCCCATTTCGCAGTCGGTCATGCCTGGCGAAACGGCCACCTTCACGGTGGAGGCCTCTGGTGTTGGTTCGCTCAGCTATCAGTGGTATCGCGCCAACCCCGGCACCACCACCTTCACGCTGATTAACGGGGCCATCGCCAGCAGCTATACCACTCCGGCCTTCGTGTATTCCACCGACAACGGCGCGAGCTTCCGGGTCGTCGTCAAGGATAACTCCAACGGCTACTCGACGACCAGCAACAGTGCGTCATGTGGGACTGCCAAGAAATGGAACCACACGGTTACCCGCAATGGTCATTTGACCGCCCAGGGCAACGGTATGGTAAACAAGAACGGTACCGGCCTCAGTCTCGGCGGCAATAGCTGGTTCTGGAGCCATGACTACAAGGAATTCTGGAATCCTGCGATTATGGAATACCTTGTTACCGACTGGAAGATGCAGGTGGCCCGCATGCCGATGGCCATCAATCCGCAGAATCACCGTACAGGCAATGAGTTTACCTATGTTCATAACAAGCCGTATGCATTGGCGCAAATGTGCAAGATGGTGGACAAGGCGATCGAGCTGGATATTTATGTTATCATCGATTTCCATGAACATGATGCCAATAACAACCGCGCTTTGGCCGAAGACTTCTTCAGGGAGTTGGGTAAGCGCTACGGGAAATGCGAGAACGTGTTGTGGGAAATCTTCAATGAGCCGCTTGGCGGGGACACCGGGCAGATTGTGTCCTATGCCAACTTCATCATTCCGATCATTCGGGAGTATTCCGACAATATGATCATCGTTGGTTCGCCCAACTGGTCTTCCCAGCCTTCCGCGGTGAATGGCGTGCAGGGTTCGAATATCGCGTATACCTTCCACTATTATGCCAGCATGGGCCATTCCGACTATGGGCAACTGACTTGTGGCAAACCGGTGATGGTTACCGAGTGCGGAATGGATGGAGGAAATATGTGGAAATTCATTGAGCTCGCCAAGGCGAATAACCAGATAATGTGTCCCTGGTCTGTTTGTAACAAACAAACAAGCGCGGGGGACGGCCCGGACAGCCTATGGAGCATCTTCAATGAGCAAACAACCGGCAATGAAACCAGTTGGACCGATGCGAATTTGTCGGATGCCGGCAGGACGCAAAAGGGAGTGATTTCGGGGTGGGGCAATTATTCCCCCCCGACTCCATTGAACTAAGGTTTGCCTGATGTTTACGGGAACGGCTCAACTCGAGCCGTTCCTTTTTTTTGGGCATTTGACAGATTAGCGGGATCAAAGGCAGGGGGCCTTGGATGGGTTTCTGTCGCCGTGATTCCGAAGTTTCTCCCCTCGGCCGCAGATAGGGGCCGGGCATCATAGTTGCGGTGGCCCCCGGTTAATGGACAGGTCGATTATGAAAGGCTTCCTTGAAGACCGAGGTGAGGAAGGCTCCGGTAAGGGGGCGATTATGACAAACAGCCCGCTAGGTGGATATTTATCACTCCGGTGAACATTGCTCCCGGCGTGCACCAAGCTCATGCGCCGCGTTCACCCTCTGGCTTTCTCGCTGGAAAGGTTACAGGGCCAGCCGCAGGAAGGCGAGCGCAAGGAGGGCCGGCCGGTTGTCCAATTTCATTGCCCGTTCGTTGCCAATTCCGCGGCTCATTGTCCCAGGTTTCAGGGCCTTTGCCGGCAAGTTCGACGCTCGGGTATCGGCGACGGTGGAGGGAACGGCCTCGTGTCTAGTGAGGAGCAGAGGGGGAACCGCTGCACCGGCGTGGACGACGGGAGGACTCTCGCTCCTCTGTGAGCCCCATGCCCAATGGCAACCAGCTCGCCCCGGCTCGGGCGGCGCGGGATGCGGGCGAAACTGCGCGGGCGGGTTTGCGATGCAACCGGAGTGCTCTCCTACACCGGCGGGAAAGCGGTGAGTTGAATCGCTACCCGCTCAGCCGTCACCATGGAGTCCGATTGTAGGGGCGTACCTTGTGTCCGTACCGGCTCGATCACAGACGTTGCGGCGGGCCTAACGACCACCAATCCGCAATATTGGGGCGGAAGGGCTGAATGGGAGGTCATTCAGCTACATAAGAAGAGGCTGAAGGCGGAAAACTGAAGGCTGAAACGCCACGCCTCAGGCCGCACGTAGAATGCAGATGGCTGAATCTGGAGCGGGTGCGTCCACGAGCTCCGACCCTGCGGGAAGCGGTGCGGCTTAGGCACCTAGGGACGCCCGGATCGCGGCCTTTAGTCCACTGGTACGCTCCTCCAACTCGGGCAACAATAGCTCCATCGCGGCTTGATCACCTGCGCGGCCGGCAGTCTCCATCGCGGCGGCACTGCGCCGCAACCACTCCCCGCCCATGTTGGCGGCCGCCCCCTTGATCGCGTGGGCGTGCAGGGTGGCGTTCTTGGTGTCGCGGGCGAGCAGGCTCGTCTGAAGTTTCTCCAGAGTGAGTGGCAGGTCCTCCAGGAATTTCCCGGCCAGGGTGCGCACGAGTTGATGGTCGTCGAGTACCCGGGCAAGCAGGGCGGCGTGGTCGAAGACCGGGGGCGGGGCGTCGCTGGCGGCTGGCGACGAGCCGTCGGCCCGGGGGGCGTGGGCCACGGGTTGGGTGGAGTCGGGCAGCCAGCGGCTCAGCACCTCGCGCAGCGCCTCGGGCATGATCGGCTTGGTGAGGTAGTCGTCCATGCCGGCGCGCAGGCATACCTCGCGGTCGCTGGGGGTGGCGTGGGCGGTCATTGCGATGATCGGTAACCGCTTGGTGGATGTGCCAGGGGGCCGCGCGCGGATCATGCGCGTGGCCTCCAGGCCGTCGAGCTCGGGCATCTGCACGTCCATGAAGACGAGGTCGTAGGGGATGTCGACGAGGGCCTGGACGGCCTCGGCGCCGTTGGCCACGGCATCGACGCGGGAGAAACCGAGTTTGGAGAGCACGCCGATGGCGACCAGTTGGTTGGTGGGGTTGTCCTCGGCCAGCAGGATGCGCTCGCTGCGGGCGAGGGTGGTGCCGGCGCCCGGCGTGGCGGAGGCCGGGGTGGCGCAGAACCCGCTGAAGGCGGCCACCAGGGCGTCGAGCAGTTCGCCGGGGCGCACGGGCTTGGCCAGGCAGGCGGCGAACAGCCGGGTGTCGGAGTCGGGGATACTGTTTTGGCGGGAGGCGGCGAACATGCCCACCAGGGGGGTGTAGCAGAGAGCCGGATCGGTTTGGAGCTGGCGGGCGAGATCGGCTCCGCCCTGGTCGGGCATCTGCAGGTCTACGATGACGGCGGCCATCGTGGCGGCTGCGGCCTGGGTCTGGAGCAGAATCTCCAGAGCTTGGGCACAACTGGTGGCAAGGGTAACGCGGGCGCCCCATGCCTCCAGGCGGCGGGCGAGGGCGGCGCGGTTGCTGGCGTTGTCGTCGACCACGAGCAGGGGCACGTCGCGCAACGGGAGGTCGGGGGCTGTGGCGGGGGCCGACTTCGGGCGTTCGAACCGGGCGGTGAACCAGAACTCGGAGCCTTGGCCGGCCGCGCTCTGCACTCCGATCTCGCCGCCCATGAGCGAGGCGAGTTGCTTGGAGATGGCCAGCCCCAGGCCGGTGCCGCCGTATTTGCGAGTGGTGGAGGTGTCGACCTGGGAGAAGCTTTGGAAGAGGAGGTTTTGT
The DNA here is from genome assembly GCA_903960515.1 of uncultured Verrucomicrobiota bacterium. GTDB lineage: Bacteria > Verrucomicrobiota > Verrucomicrobiia > Opitutales > Opitutaceae > CAJCBL01. Next base: position 4,497 of record CAJCBL010000078.1, on the reverse strand, counting down.
TTCTCCACGGGGATACCGATGCCGGTGTCGCGTACGCCGAAGCGCAGTTGCACGTACTCGGGGGTGGCGTCCAGCAGGGTGGCGCGCACGGCCACCTCGCCGGTGGCGGTGAACTTGAGGGAGTTGCCCACGAGGTTGATGAGGATCTGGCGCAGACGGCCGGGGTCGCCGCGTAGCTGCATGGGCACGTCGGGGTCGGCGGAGCAGACCAGTTCCAGGCCCTTGTCGGCGGCGCGTAGGGCGAGCATGGAGGCGAAGTCGTCGAGCACGGGCTGGAGGTCGAAGTCGAGGGTCTCCAGTTCGAGTTTTCCGGCCTCGATCTTGGAGAAGTCGAGCACTTCGTTGACCAGGCTCAGGAGGGCCTCGCCGCTGGCGCGCACGGTATGGGCGAAGCGGCGCTGGGTGGGGTCCAGGGTGGTGTCGAGGAGCAGGCCGGTCATGCCGATGACGGCGTTCATGGGCGTGCGGATCTCGTGGCTCATGTTGGCCAGGAAGGAGCTCTTGGCCTGGCTGGCGGCGTAGGCGCGGTCGGTCATCTCCTGGAGGTGGTGGTTGGCCCGCTCGAGTTCGAGCATGGCCTGGCGCAGCCGGTCCTCGGCGAGCTTGCGCTCGGTGAAGTCCACGAAGTTGGTCAACAGATACTGCTGGTCCTGAAGCTGGATGTGGTGGGCGGAGAAGACGCCGTGGCGCAGGGCGCCGGACTTGGTGCGCAGGGTGGTCTCCATGCCGGCGGGGGCGGAGAGGCCGAGCCCGCCGCTGTCGGCGGATTGCAGAGCGGAGTCGACGATGAGGGCGAGTTCGCCTGCGGTGTTGCCGATGACTTCGTCGGCGGTGTAGCCGAGCACGCGCAGGAAGGACTGGTTGACCTCCAGGAGGCGGAAGTCCTCGGCGCTGGCGATGGCCATGAGCGAATCGCTCAGGTTGAAGGCCTTCGAGAATTTCTCCTCGGAGAGCTTGATCAGGGAGATGTCGCGGGTGATGCCGAAGAGGGCGGGCTGGCCGTTCCAGTGGCCGCGCACGATGCGCGTCTCCACGGGAATCTGGCTGCCGGAGGCATCGACGATGGGCAGGGGGCTGGTCTCGGCGCGCCCGGAGATGATCTGGCGCAGCACCCACTCGGCCTCGGTGCGGTTCTCCGTGGGGTGGAGACGCAGCATGCTTTCGCCGATGAGGGTGCCGGTGGTGTAGCCCAGGCGGGCGAGCACGGTCTGGTTGGCGGCGAGGATGCGCCCCTGCATGTCCAATACGGTGAGGAAGTCGCCGGAGTGGTCGAAGAAGTTGCGGAAGTTCTCCTCGCTGCGGGCCACCGCCTCCACGGCTTGGCGCTGCTCGCGGTTGAGCAGAGCCAGGCCGATCTGATCGGCCAACTGGGCGGCGAAGGCGATCTCGTCGGCGGACCAATGGTAAGGGTGGCCCACGCGTTCGAAGCGCACCGTGCCCAGGTTGCGCTGACCCACGCGGATCACCCCGTCGAGCAGCGCGGTGATGTGGCGTGGGGCCAGATAGTCGGCGGTGTAGCCGCAGGTGCGCGGGTCGGTGCGGGCCTGGTGGGCGTCCACGCACTTGGCCGCCCTGAGCGCCGCGAATTCCGCCGGGTACTGCGCTGCGGTGAGTACGGGGCCGCTGGTGTGGGCGGCCGGGGTGTGGGTGAACTGGTCGATGCAGGTGAGCTCCTGCTCGGAGTGGTCGAAGAGCCACACGCCCACCCGGTCCAGGCCGAAGGTGGCTGATACGCTTTGGGTGAGCTCGCGGGCCATCTGGAGCACCTCGCCGGTGGTGATCCCTTGGCTGAGGGCCAGGTGGGAGACGATCTGGTTTTGGCGCAGTACCCGAGAAATGGTTGCGGCTGTGAGAGCCTCGGCCGCTATGCGCTCGGTGATGTCGTGCACGATGGTGCAGATGAGCGTTGTGCCATGAAGATGGATCGGTGTGAGGTAGAGCTCTACGTCTCGCACGGCGCCCGAGGCCAGCCGATGCTGGAACTGGAAGCGCGTGCGGTCGCCGGCGAGCACGAGAGCCATGACCTCGCGCCAGCGCTCGGGAGGGTTGGTGTTGATGTCGGCGATCGTCTTGAGGGCGAGCTCCTCCTGAGACCAGCCGTAGTAGGAGGAGGCAGCCGGATTGGCCTCGACGATGCGCCCCTGGGCCGGGTCTATGAGGAACATCATCGCGCCGTTGTTGGCGAAGAGCATGCGGTAGCGGCCTTCGCTCTCTCGCAACTCGGCGGTGCGCGTTTGTACTTGGCACTCGAGGTCGTCGCGGCGGCGCACGCTGAGGGCGATGAAGCCTGTGAGGGCGGCGGTGAGCAGCAGGCCGGTGGCCCCGGTGGTTGCTCCGGCGCGATGAGGATGGGTGGCCTGGAAGTCGGGCCCCGGCCGGGCGACCAGTGCCCAGGTGCGGTCGAAGATGAACAGCGGCGCCAAGGTGGCGCCGGCGCTGGAGTGCCAGTCCACCGGATCTGAAGAGTGGGGGAAACTGGCCAGCAGACCGGGCCGCTCCGGCGCCGAGAGGTCGAGCATGAGCACGGCTATCGTGTCGCCGTTGCCTCGGCCCAGTGAGAGGCCGCGTTCCAGAACCTTCTGTGGGGGCAGCACGCCGATAGCGTATCCGCGTAGCACGCCCTCTGCGGTGGTCACCGCTTGGGCGGCTACCAGTTTGGTGTCGGCGGCATCTGCCCCTCCCTGGGCGATGGAGGGGGTGACCGTGGGCAGGCTGGCCAGGGCTGCCAGTTGCAGGGTGGCCAGTTGCAGGGGATCGACGCCGAGGTCGAGCCCGGGGGGCATGATAGCGGTTTGGCGGGGTACGGTGAGCGCGACCGGATAGTAGAATTCAGGGTCCCCCGAGGCCGGGGAGGCGATGCGGTACTCCGGGGTGCCGGCGCGGCGGCGGGCCGCTTCGAATGCGGGCTTCTCGCAGGCCGGCACGATTGGGCACCAGGCCCAGGCCAGGGCGTTGGAGGCGCCGTCCATGGGGCCGGCGTAGGTGAGAAAGGCGGATGCATCGGGTTCGGTGGCCCCGGCGCAGAAGCGCGAGAGGGCCAGCAGGCTGGAGCGGAAATCCCGCAGGGAGCCGTCGATGATCTGGGTCTGGGCATAGGCCAGGCGCTGGAAGTCCTCGCGGTCGCTGTATTGTTCGTGTTCGTGCAACGCGCTGGCCAGGCAGAGGGTGAGGTTGAGCCCGATGCCGGCTGCCAAGCCCGCCTCCGCATGATGGATCCACCCGGAGCGGTCGGGCGTGCAGGTGGAGTGTTTGCGGCGCAGGACAAGGAATCCTGCCGTGAGCACGAGCAGCAGCAGCAGGGTCTGCCCGATGATGACCAACCGCGCCCAGGCGATGAGCATCGCCCATTCCGTGGCTTCGATATCGATGCCCACCACCAGGGAGATCTTGCCCGACGTAGGATCAATTACGGGGGCGAGCCCGGAGATGAAGGTGCCGTATTCATCGGTCGTTGGCCCCGAGACGAGGGGCTGCTCGTTGGCGAAAACCTCGATTATGTCCTCACCGGGTTGTTCGTAGACGGTGCCGGGAGGGGAGGCCAGGGCGTCGCCTTCGGGGATGTTTTCCGGGCCGAAGAGATAGGAGTCCCCGCGGCGGACCATGCTGTAGATGCTGCGCAGGCCGGCGATGCGGCCGTAGGCGACCATGTGGGCGCGCAGTCGCAAGAACTCCGGGCGGTTGGGATCGGTGGAATCGAAGGCGAGTTTCGCGACCAGGTCGGGCTCGATGGAGCGGGCCAGGCTGGATACCTGGTCGAGCACCTTGCCGCGCATCGCGGTGTCGGTGAAGCGGCCGTGCCATTCGGTGCCCAGCCAGCCCAGGATGAGCACGCCGGCCAGGCATGCGACCCACAGGCTGCGGTGCTCGTTGTGGTCGGGGCGGGCCGGTGCGCGCCGGCATAGCAGGAGCAGGGCGCAGGCGGCGCCCAGAAGCGCGATCAAGACTGACAGCGTGGGGGGCAGCTGCGAGTGGAGAGGCTGCAGTGCCGGAAAACTGAATGCGAGCAGGCATACCCACGCCTGGGCCGCGCAGGCGATCGTAGCCAAGCCGAGCATCCGCGCCCACCGCCTGCCGCCGCACCGCCACGCGGCCAGCCCACAGAGCAGGGCGCCGAAACCGGCGGCGAACAAGAGATAGTCGAGCTGGAGCAGCATGGGCGGGGCGAAGCCCCACCGGGTGTATCGGCCCGCCAGGGCTCAGGTTTACCGCAGAAACCGCGAAGGAGGAGCGAGTCGGGCGTAGCGAGGCCGAAAAGCCGAGAAGGCCGCAGGGGACCAATACGACCTAGGAGCCTGTCGGACTGAGAAATCAGCCCTGCCGTCGGTGCGACCCATATTTTCACGGTTATTGGCCTAAAACCGTTTTCCCAGGAACCGAAACCGATTGCGTCCTCGCATCGGGCGCGTTGTCGCTGCTATTTACCTGTTGATTGCCGTTTCAGGGCGCTTTCGGCCGCATTTACGCGGCGGCCGGCTGCTTTTTGAGCGTGAAGAGTCT
>CAJCBL010000077.1 GCA_903960515.1 uncultured Verrucomicrobiota bacterium | reverse complement strand
TACCCACGGCCCATCCACCAAGGCGGGATCTGTGGGTTTCAATCCGCGCCCCGCTCCGAAGAGCGGGGCGATGCAGCCAGTCCTTCCACGCTGCGGCAAATTCCGGTGTTTCAATCCGCGCCCCGCTCCGAAGAGCGGGGCGATACCCACGGCCCATCCACCAAGGCGGGATCTGTGGGTTTCAATCCGCGCCCCGCTCCGAAGAGCGGGGCGATTGAGCGACGGCACCCTGATGCTGGAGAGCAAGAAGGTTTCAATCCGCGCCCCGCTCCGAAGAGCGGGGCGATTGATTTCGACGCGCTGCTGCAACGAGGCGGGTAAGTTTCAATCCGCGCCCCGCTCCGAAGAGCGGGGCGATGGCGCCACGGCCCGAAGGCGTGACGCCAGAGACTTAGTGCCCCTTTTCTGCGAAACTGTCAAAGATCCATTGGCAACTATTCCAGCACAGGCGCGCCCGCGTCTGTATCTGCCCACCGGCGCGGGATTTGCGCGCTTTGCGAAGGGGTGCGCAGGCGGCTGAGGCGCGGAGTTCGCCTCAGAGTACCAGCGGGTCCTCCACCAGGTTGAGCGGACGCGAGGCACCGTAGTGCTCGATGCGGTCCTTGCTGGACTGATCGATGAAATAGACGCGCAGTGAATCCTCATCGAGTTTGATCTCCTTGAGCAGGCGGGCGCGCAGCTCGACCCATTCCTTTTGGCCGAGTTGCATTTCGAAAACGGATTTTTGCACGCGGGTACCATAGGAGGTACAGGCTTTGGCTACGCGGCGCAGGCGGCGCGCGCCGGGCTTTTCGTCGATAGTGCAGACGTCGTAGGTGATGAGCAGAAACATCTTTAGATTCTCGATTTCGGATTGCCGATTGCAGATTGGGAGGAACAGACGAAACGAGAGCGTGTGCTATTCAGGCGAAGAGATGCGGGGTGTAGTCGCTGCACTCGCGAAGGGCGCGGGCGAGCAGGCGGGCTTGAATGAAGGGCAATTGCCCGTGACGGACCTTCTCCTTAAAGAGGGGGTGGGCGATTTCTTCGGCTTTACGTTGCTGATAAGCGGCCACGGCGGCTTTGCGCGTCTTTTCCCCGAGCTCAATAGCACCGCCATCGCGTGCGGTGAAGTCATCGGGCTTGAGCTCGCCGCGATTGAGCAGAGTGAGGGCGAGACGCTCTACCCAGGGGCGAAATTCCTCCATTAGATCGAGAGCGAGCGACTCGCGGCCGGAACGATGGGCATGCAAATAGCCGACAAAGGGATCGAGGCCGACAGCGGTAAGTGCTGAAACACAGTCGTGGCGCAGGAGGGCGTAGAGAAAGGAGAGCAGGCAGTTGATAGCGTCGCGTGGCGGGCGGCGATTGCGGCCATCCATTGGGAAACGCTCGCGCAGGGCGGGGCGGAGATGGATGCGGAAGGATTCGAAATATAGCGCAGCGGCCTGGCCTTCGTGTCCGCGGATGTCGTCGACTGTGGGAGCGGACGGGAGGGCGCGCAGGATGCGGGCGAGGGAATCGAGCAGGGCTTCGAGCTCGGCGCGGTCGGTGGGCGAGTCGGAATCGCGGGCGGTGCGGGCGGCGAGCCAGCGAGTGTTGTGGATTTTGCCGGCCACGAAGGCACGGGCGAGCGGGGCGGAGAGGTCGGGATCGGCGGCGGCGGCATGCTGGGCGGCGCGAAGGAAGACGGAGCCCTGAGGTACGCCCTCGACGCGGGCTTCGAGGCGGCCCCAGTCGGTGAAGAAGCAGACAGAGGCACCGTGTTCCCAGCATAGGCGCATGGCGGAGGGGGAGATATAGATATCGGCGCCGAAGGCGAAGATGGACTCGCAGTTGTGGATGGGGAGCGAGAGTTTGATCTGGCGGTCCTGCTCGACGCGCAGCGCGAGGCCGTCGCGATGGACGGAGAGTTTTGGCGTGAGCAGATACAGGGTGTTTTGGAGGAGCTGTGTCACGTGGATGGGAGGCCTTAGGCGTAATCGCGGGGCTCGAAGAGACGCGGGGCGCGGCGGCCGGCGGCTTCGGGCAGGCAGATGCCGTGAAGCGAGCAGCCTTCGCACTGAGGGCGGAGCTCGGCAGCGGGAATTGGCGTGCACAACAGGCAGCGAAGCGCAGCAAGAGCCGTCATGGTCTGACTACGGAGGGCTAAATCGAATATAACTTCGTGCCGCTTCTGTGACTGGGCATGAAAGATGGCGCCGGAGGGGATCGTCAGACCGAGCATTTCTTCAAGACAGAGAGCTTGGGCGCAGAGCTGGGCCTCATCATTGGCGAAGCGGCGCTTGGGGCCTTTCTTATATTCGATTGGGCGGGCCGCGTCGATGCGACGGGGGACCTCCGATTTGAAATTTGAGATTTCAGATTCACGGAAGCGCACCTCGACCAAGTCGGCCTTTCCGGAGAGACCCAGCTTGTCGGAGAAGAGCGGGAGCGCACGTAGGAGAGTCCACCCCGCGCGCTGCTCGTAGCCGGGGAAGTCGACGTGCTCGTGCGCGAGGTTGCCGAGGATGGTATGCTCGTTATCGACAAAGACGCCCTCGGCGTGGATCAAATACGCACGCCGGGGGCAGTAGAGGAATTGGTTGAGCGCCGAGAGGGGGATTATCTCGGGCGCTCGACCAACAGAGGCGGAAGCATTTTCCGCAGGGGACATATCAGCCTTGTTTAGGACCGAGGACGGTGCCGTCGTGGCGGAGGTTGAGCTTGATGCCCTTGGGGAGACTGTCGGCGGTCCAAGTGTTGTTCACGGTATAGTCGGCAAAGGATTCAGGGAAGGTCTTTCCGGCGGCTACGGCTTTCGCGGAGAGATCTACTTGGATACCTTCGATGAGTTTGTGAGCATGCGCGCAGCCGAGGCGGGCTTCACGCTTGTTTTGGTCGGCGTTATTGGGGTGTTGAGTGCCGACGTGTTCGAAATCGTAAAGGCCACGAACGATCATTTCTCCCCGGGCGGCGGAACGATCATGTTCGAACATATTGAGCAGAGCCTGGAAGAGGAGTTCGAGATCGGTATCAGTAAATCCGGTCTTCTCGGCAAAGGCGGGCGAGATGTAGCCCTTGGCGGCGTAGAGGGCGTAAGGAACGATGTGCTTATTGCCCATGGTGCGCTCTTTTTTGGCGTCATCCTCCTTGGTTACGGCGCAGCGGGTGATGGTGACCTCCAGGGGCGTGATGGCGTGGAAGGATTGGCCGAAGGTGAACTGCACAGGGCCGCGCACCTGGCCGAAAGCGGAGCCTTTCATGACGTCGTCGCCGGTGGAGAGCACACCGCCGAAGGTGCGCACGTCGAAGAACTCATTACAGAGCCAATCTTTAGCCGCCTCGGCCTTTTTCGCGTCGGTGGCGTCCTTAGGCATTCCCTCGACGGCGGCTTTGATTCCTCGCTTCTGCTGAGTCTCGATCACCGCGCCCTGTTTGATGAGGATATTATAGCCTTTTGCGGTGTCCGCAGGCGGAAAGAGTTCGAGGAAGTTGCGGACCTTCCGCTTGAGGCAGACGTCGGTGACCATGCCGCGGTTGGTATTGGGATCGAGGCGGGGAAGGTTGCCGGCATCGGGATCGCCATTGGGATTGCCGTTGGTGACCTCGAAGAGGAGGAGAAAATCGTGACGATTGGTGAGGATGGAGCTCATGTGATGGTGATTTGAAATTTCTAAATTTGAGATTTGAGAGAGGGTGATTTGGGAATCCTAAATTTGGGACTTGAGAGAGGGTGATTTGAGATTGCGGAATCTGATTGAGAGAGGAATCGGGGACGGGAAACTTGAGGAGGGCGAATGGAGCGTCAGTTCGCGGACGCAGGAACTGGCTCGGCTTCTTTCTTGTTCGCTTGTCGGGCCGCGGCATCGGCTGCGCTTTGTTGATAGAAACCGAGGGCGAAGCGCCCCTGCGATTGGAGATCGAGCGTGCGAGGAAACATGGGGGGCCGACCGGGTTGCGCGGGCTTGAAGAGAACGAGCACGGCTTCGATCTGTTGCTGGATGAAGCGTTCGTGCCCGCCGAAGCGGTCGGACTTGCTGATCTTGTTGAGATGGTGGCGATTCAGCCTGAGAAGCAGCGGAAACACACTGGCAGGCGACACGCTGGCGGTGCCGAAATAGCGTTCAGCCACTCCGGGACCTTCGAGCTTGAAGTCGTGGGCCTTATCCTGCGTGGCGGCGAGAACAGCGAGCAGGCGACCGCAATTATAGGCGGGGTCCTCAGTGTCGGCGGTGAGGGATGGTTTGATTTCCATGGTGCGATTCGGTTGGCGATTGAGAATGAGTTTGAGAAGGGCGAAGCGGGACTCGTCGAAGAGGAGATTGTAGTTTTCGTCGCGCAAAATGCGGGAGTGGAGCTGGTCGAGAAGGGGTTTGATCAGAGAGATCGATGGCGCGGAGCCTTCGAGCGCGGCGCGATAGAGTTGGGCCGGAATATCTGGGGGCAGGTCCTTCGCTTCGCGTACAGTGGTGCATGCGAGCCAGTAGATGGAGAGTGGATGGAAGTCTTTATCCTTCGCGCCAGGTTTCGCTTTTTTCGGCGGGCGTGAGGGGATGTCAATCCCGAGATCGGCGAACCAGTTCTGTAGGTTCGTGACAGCTTCCTCGACGGTGAATTGCAGCCAGTGTCGCACCACAATGCGGCCGGAGTTGCCGGCCAAGGTGACCGCAAAGAAACGGTCCCGATGGGCGAGACTCCGATCGAGGCCAGCGAACGGAGCACGGACAAAATCACGGATGATTTTGGGATCAGGCCGATTGAGAAAGGCGAATGGAGTCTTAGCTATCGGTGTCTCCGCTGCCCAGAAACAAAGACAAGTCTGGCCGATTCGCACGGAGTGATCGTCGCGCCCGATGAGGTGGTTGAGTGCAACGCAATAGGCGGTGGCGGCTTCGTCGGAGGTGGGAGAGTTGAGGCTTTGATCGAAGCCGTAGGAGCCGAAGGCGGGCTTATCGAAGGAAACGATCGCGGCACCGAATGATTGCGTGTTGGGGACACCTTGGATCTTCGGATTATGAGTGGGGGCGAGCTTCTGGTCCGATTTTCCGGTGATGAGACAGAGCCCGGAAGAGAAACCCGTCCGGGCGGTGGCTACTTCACTTGCGTGCGTATTCCGCCAAAATTGGCGAAGGGATTCGTCCTCAAGCAGGAGTGAACCGTTGATGCGGAAGCTAAAGTTTTCGGGGCCGAGCCGAGCCTCGGCACCGCTGGCAGCGGTGATCCACCACGCGGATTTTTCGGAACGCCCGTCAGTCGCCTTTCCCCAGCGCAGAAACGAGGGAGGGCTGGCGGTGAGGCTCGAACCAAACGTGAGGAGTGCCCGCAATTCGGGCGAAGATGATGCTCGATGCGACGCTTCGAGTTGTCCCCAGAAATCGGTGCGCTTGGCGATGTTGTTAGCATCTCGATCTGCGCGCTTGGATTCGGACATTGGGGCTTCGGGATCGGAATCGAGCCCGAAGACGGCGGTGAGCCCATCTGCAAGGAACTCGGAAACGCCGCCGGCAACTTTGGGGCGAGTCGTTTGTGGGCAACTGAACTCCTTGCCTCGTTTGTCGTCGCCGGTGATTTGCGGGCCGCTGCCGATCAGCGAGCCGCTACTGTCGAGTTCAATAATCCAGCGGACGGCCTTGGGGCTGAAGGCGAGATCGTCAAGGAGTCGGCGTGATACTGCGAAATCGTAGAGGTGTTTGAGGAGCATGGTCAGTTGCCTCCGCTGTTGAGCGAGAGAACGCGTGAGGGGTGGCAATCGAGGCGGCCGTCTCGCAGGCGGGCGTCGAAGAAGATCGGTTGCGGCTTGAGCGGGGCGGAGGTGGCGCGGGGACGGTCGGCGGCGAACTCCTTGCGGCGCTTGGTTTGCTCGCCCTTCTTTGCCCCGGCGAGGGATTGCTCGAAAACGTCGGCTTGCTGGGCGAGTTCATCGGTGGTGAGCCAACGGAAGCCGATGCCACGGGCATTTGGATCGAAGACATCGTAGAGCATAAGGCCGAGTGGCTCTTCGCCAAGTGGGGCGGGCTGTTGCAACTCGGCAGCGCGGCGCGCGAGAGCGGTGTCGGGGTCGGTCTCCCATTCAAAATCGGCGGCGAATTCGCGCATGCCGAGACCGGGGCGATGGAAACATTTCCCGGCGCGCGCTCGGCCTTCGATCTCGCGGAGGTATTTGGCGAGGTTGTCCCGGGGTTGTTGTGCAAGCGGGGTGAGGCGAACTTCGGCGGTGATGAGGTATTCGACATCCTGGAGTGCGAGCATGTTGCGCTGGGTGCCGTCCTCGGCACCGCCGCCAGCCTGGATGGGCGAGGTCTTTTCCGGTGAGTGCATCCATGTCTTCGCGCTATCGAGGCTGATCACCTTGGTAACCTCGTTGCGGCGGATGGAAATCCAGCGGCCTCGCTTCACGACGCGGATGGAGTCGATGAGATAGTGCATCTGCGGCTCCCAGAAGACGGCTTCGAGGATGCCGCGAGCTGCGGAGGGCGTCATGACCGGGTAGCTGACGCGCTCTACCTTCATCTCGGGACGAGTGAAGCAGGCGAAGTCGCCCCAGACGCGAAGGGTGATGAGATTGGGGTTATTCATACGAGGAAATCGTCGGGTGGGAGGGTGTCGAGGAGGAGGCCGAGCGCCGGGTGGTAGCAGGCGATATCGAGGACGTGCAATTCGAGGTTGGGGAGGAGCGGGCGGATGAGTTGGCGAGCCTGAAGGGTTGAGAATTTGTGCGCGCGAACATTGACCATGAAGCGCTGGAGGCGGCGGAGGTCGTCGCGATCAAAGCGGCGTTGGCCAGGCGCGAGTTGGCGCGTGCGCAGCTCTTCGATGAGCGGGGCGGCCCAAGTGCCGCCATGGCTATCGCCGGAGACGATGACAGGAGTGCCGGAATCTTCGATCACGCGAGCCTTGCGGGAAACTTCACGGAAGTGGAGGAGTTTGCGGTCGTCTTGAATGGTCGATTCTCCGGGGCGGGCATAATCGGTATTCACAACCTGATAGAGGGATTGGAAATAGTCGCCGAAAATGCTGGAACCAGTGGCAAGGCGCTCGGCTGCGGCGGTGCCGCCGCCGAGGGACGCAAGCGTAAGGGTTGCCTGATCGGCTGCAGTACTGTAAACTCCACGTGGAAGTTTGTGGTCGGCAGGACGGAAGACGTGGACGGTGCCGGTGGGGCGACGGCCCTCGCGGTTGCAGCGACCGGCTACCTGAACGATTGAATCGAGCGGGCCGAGCGCACGCCAGACTTCGGGAAAATCCACGTCGACTCCTGCCTCAATGAGTTGGGTGGAGACCACACGGCAGGCGCGCCCTGCGTGAAGCCGCATGCGGATTTCGGCGAGCAAGGCGAGGCGATGTTCGGCGCACATCGCAGAGGAGAGATGGATGGGTGGTTCATCGGAGGGAGCGAGGCGACTGAGCTCGAGCCAGAGTTCCATTGCGTGGCGGGTGAGGTTGACAACGCAGAGCACCTGCTGCGCGGCGGCGAGATGCCCGGCCACCGCAGGCCAATCGAGAGTTTCGTGTGCGAGCGGAAGTTCATAGGAAACGCGCCGAAGTTTTCGGAATAGTTCATCGGGTTCGGGAGCGATTTCGCGGAGTTCGGAGGCAAGAAATCCGTCGGGAAGCGAGGCGCAGCGGCGAAACGCAGGCTGGGTGGCGGAACTGAAGATAAAGCTGGTGCCGTAATTCGCGGCGAGCTCGCGTAGCACGCTAAAGGTCGGTGCGAGCAGGTGGGCGGGGAGAGTCTGCACCTCATCGAAGATGACTACGGAGCGAGGGATGCGGTGAAGTTTGCGGCACCGTGACGGACTGGAGGCGAAGAGCGATTCGAGGAACTGGACGGAGGTCGTGACGATCACGGGGGCGTCCCAGTTTTCAGAAATGAGTTCGAGGCGGGATGCTTCATCTTCGCTCGCATCGTCGGAGGGACGGACGCCGGAATGGTTCTCGAGTACGACGTCGCTGCCGAAGATGCGGCGATACTCCCCGGCGTTTTGTTCGATGATCGAAAGATAGGGGATGACGACGATGATGCGGCGGAGGCCATGGGCGCGGGCGTGCGCCAGCGCGAATGCCATTGAAGTAAGCGTCTTTCCGCCGCCAGTGGGCACGGTGAGCGAAAAAAAGCCGGGAGGAAGGGCGGCGCGAACCAGGGCGGTGTCAAAGATTCGGTTGCGCAGCGCGGCCAGCGGGCTGTCGGGATTGGCGGCGGATTTTCGGGCACGCTCGGCGTGGACTGCCGCAAGCAGTACAGCGCAGTCGAGGAGAGTATCGGCCGGTGGTGATGCAGGCCAGTGCGCGGTATCAAGACGGTCGGCGTCTACGACGCAGGAGAATATGAGACGGGTATAGAACTCGGCGGGAAACGGGTTTCCAGCCTCGGCGGCAGCGAACACCCAAGCGGGCGGTGTTGGCGGAGGGGGTAGCGCGCCGAATTCACTTTCGAGCTTAGCGATGAGAGCGGGAAGCGATTCGGGAATGCGGAGTCCGCGTTTGTCGAACATGCCTTCGAGGTCGCAGTGATCATGCAGGCCTGCATGGTGGCCGGCGATGGCGAGCTTCGAGGCGAAAAGTTGTGGGCGACTCTCGTCAGCAGCCCAAGCTGCGCCGAAGATGGCATGCTGGGTCTCGGTGCTGCTGGTGCGCTCGCCGCGGAGGTAGGACTGGAACTCGGCGCGGTATTTCCCCAGATCGTGCAGCAAGCCGGCGAGGCGGGCTTCATCGGCGGCGTCGAAGGCAGCGGCAAAGACTGCGGCCAGCTCGGCCACGTTGCGCAGGTGATCGGCAAGCAACTGCCACTTGCCCGAGCTTTCGGGCAGCGGCTGGCCGTCGGGGCCGGTGGCGGTGTGGGCGTAGAACATGGGGGCGTTGCGAGGAAGACTGGTGTCGTGGAATAGTCGATTAGGGAGTGGCCGGGGCCGGGCGCTGCGCGGTGGATGTCGCCCAAATTAGCAGATAGGGTAGGACAATGGCCGTCCTAGGTCATTGCGAGCGCACGGTCGGTAAAATGGGCGATGCTGCAGCGGCATGGTGATGGTGCGGCTCGCGCGCTTGCGCTCGCGTACGCAGGAGGAGCGGGGGGCGGCTGGCTCGCGACCTCTCACGGACGCCGGAGGGGGGGCCGGCTGACTCGCTTGCGCTCGCCGACGCCGGGGCTTGGCTATGACTCTCCGACGCCGTGGCCTGGCTATGACTCGCCCCTGCCGGGAGCATGGCTATGGCTCGCCGGCCCCGGAGGAACGAGCGTAAGCGGCCACGTTGCGCAGGTGATCGGCAAGCAACAGCCACTTGCCCGGGCTTTCGGGCAGCGGCTGGCCGGCTGGGCCAGTGGCGGTGTGGGCGCAGTAGGTCATGCGCGGGGAAAAACGGCGATTCGCGGGCTAGAATACCAGGGAGCCTCGGACATCTGCGGGGGTAGGGCGTTGATTATCCGAAATTCTTCGACGCTTCGCGTGCCCGAGCAAAGACCATTTTCGATACGCGTGGGGAAAGTTGCGCGACGGATTTGATTTGTATCGGATTTCGCGCATGCTGGGGCCGAAATTGCGGAGGCGCACGATGAATACGGCGAAGGCACTCGGGATGGCCCCCGGAGACGATGAACTGGCCGCCTTGATACTGGGGAAACCTTCCCCGGACCATGGGTTGCCTGCCCACGGCTCGCACAGCGCCCGGGAAAATGCCGGGACCTTCCTTCAAGCGATCCGATACCCTCTACCTCGCCCGGGAAGCGCGCCCAGTGTCCAGGAATTCTCTTTTCACGGCGCATGCGGAGCTGCAGTTCCCCCGGATGCGCCCCCCGGCTGGAAGGGCGCGGCCCTGACTGAGCCGAAATCTTTCCCCCACGACCGCGCAGGCCGGTAGCGCCTGCAATCCTCAACACACAACCACCATGGCAAGCCATGCAAAAGCCGATAACCTTCTGGCAATGGCGAAGAAGGTCCTAGCCATAATCACAAAGCATACGGAAATCAGCATAAAGGACGTCAAGGTCGAGGACTTGGCCGCTGATATCGCGAAGCTCGACGCCGGTAACAAGGAAATCGATCGACTGGAGGCGGAAAGCATCCCGCATCTCGAAAGTCGAGATGTGATCCTTGATAGATTCGCAGGGATGCGGGGCCGAGCCAAGTCAGCGATTTATGGTGCGTTAGGCGAAGACTCGGACGAGTACAAGGGGTTCATGGCAACTCAGGGCCCAAAGCCCGAGCACAAGAAGAAAGCCCCCAAGCGTCCGCCGAAAAACGAGCCACCTCCCACGCCCTGAGTGATCGCAGTGTCCGCCGGCGGATGCCTTCCGCCGGCGTTTTTTTTTGCCGGAAGAAGGAGGAGAAATGCGAAAGGCTGAAGGCGGAAGGCTGAATACGATCCACGGCGCGGTGCGGACACGAGGTTTTCCGCGCGGACTGCAGCGACACCGCTCAGGCCCAATCATTCAGTGGTAGATGCGTGCTTGCACGCGATTCAGAGCGCTGATCGCGTGCAAGCACGCTCCTACGGCGGACCTGGGATGTCGCGCACTGCCAGAGCGCAAAGCGCTATGATTGCATGGTCACCACTCAGGCGGCTGCTACGCACTTCGCCTCGCGGCGGGCACGGACGAATTCAAAGATGATCGGCAGCACCGAGAGAACGATGATCGCCACGATCACCAACTTGAAGTTCTTCTGCACAAACGGACGCGTGCCAAAGAAGAATCCGGAGTAGATGAAGAAGTAGATCCACACGAAGCCTCCGATGATGTTGTAGGCGATGAAGCGCCGATACGTCATGCTGCCCACTCCGGCGACAAAGGGGACGAAGGTGCGCACGAACGGCACGAAGCGCGCGAGAATGACCGCCCGGCCGCCGTACTTCTCAAAGAACGCATGGGCGCGATCGAGGTGCTTTTTGCGGAGGAAGATCGAGTCTTCCCGCTTGAAAACCTTGGGGCCGATGCGGAATCCGATCCAGTAGTTGAGCGTATCCCCGAGCACTGCAGCTACGAAGAGGAGCAGCGCCACCAGGTGCACGTTGAGCTGGCTTTCCACTGGCGCGCACAGGGCGCCGGCGGCGAAGAGCAGGGAGTCGCCAGGCAGAAACGGCGTAACCACAAATCCGGTCTCCGCGAAAATGATCACGAAGAGCACGGCGTAGGTCCACAGACCGTAGTTGGCCGCGATGTCCCGGAGATGGACGTCGATGTGCAGGACAAAGCTGATGAGTTTGTTGGCCAGGTCGATCATGGGAGGAGAAGGGCGCGGAAGGCGGACAAGAAAAAGGCCCGTCGTCGCCGGCGGGCCCAAGAAGTGGATGCGCAGTTGCTCAGACGTCGGGCTTGGTCTTGCGCAGACCCATCACGCGCTCGCCCTCTTTCCACTGGCCGCGCTTCTTGAGGATCTCGACGCGCTCGAAGCGCTTGAGGACATTGCGTTTGGCACCGGTGGTGGCGGTGGATTTGAAGCTGTTGTGCTGGGACATGGTCCGTACGGGCGGTTAGGCGTTGGTGTCGTTGGAAAAGAGGCTAAGAGAAGAGCTTTCGAAGGCCCAGTTCAAGTATTTTTCCCCAACATGTTCGGCGCGCACCGCAATCCACTCTGGAATTTCATAGGGATGGGAGGCGAGAACGCGCGTTTCCAAGAGGATGAATTGTTCGGGCGTGGCCTTGAACATGATCCGCCATTCCTCGCTGCGTTCAAGTTTGCCCTGCCACCAGTAGTACGAAGTGACGGGCCCCTCGACCTGCGCGCAGGCGGCCAGTCGGTGTTCCAATGCCAGGCGGGCGAGTTGCTCTGCGTCCGCGCGAGAACCTACCGTTGTCCATGCGATCCACATGGCGGGCATGGTGTGGAGAGAGGGCCGGGCGGCAAGCCGGCAGTGCGGTTTCCCTACGCGCGGCTCCCTCGTGGCGAGTTTTGCACGACGCGTATCGGAATCGCGCTAGGTGCTGCGGGTGCCGCGGCCAGTTGGCAACTCGCGCTCCGCTCTGCCTCGCTCTTAGCCGTAACCAGGCAGACCAGCGCCGAGTGTCGAGTGACGAGAGGCAATAGTGATCGGCCTAGGAGCAGGCGTGCTTCCGCTGTCTTGCTCGGAGATCAGGCGCTCGGCGCTGGGCTCTGGGCCCTCGACTGAAGGTCACGGCTTAGCCGTGACGATTCAGGCGTAGGAGCGTGCTTGCACGCGATTCAGAGCGCAGATCGCGTGCAAGCACGCTCCTAC
>CAJCBL010000076.1 GCA_903960515.1 uncultured Verrucomicrobiota bacterium | reverse complement strand
TTCCGAGCGGCTGCCAGCCTTTCTCGGGTGGGCGTGGTTACCCACTGGGTATCGTCAACATGTTTCATTTTGTCTATTTGATCATTAATTCCTCATGTTTTGGTAGCTGGCGCGATGTGTTCTTCGTTCTTCATTAGGCCCGACGCATTAGCCCCGCCGCGCCGTCTATGAGCGATGCGGTACGACCACAAGGGCCGCCCCTACAATCGGTCTGCATCGTCACCGCTAAGCACTCACCCAAATCGTCAGCGTTTCTGTCGGCGGACGTTCAGGCTTCCGCCGTCTCCATTCAGGCTCCCTTGTGCTCTCATGCCTCGGCTCTGTGGTCTCTGTGTCCAACTGGCTTGTTCAGGAGTGCGCCATCAGTTGTCAGCCAAAGGAGTGGAGGGGCAAAGCAGGGGTTCCGCCCGCCCGGCAAAATACTCCAGCCCTAGGGCTTGCGCCAGAGAGTGTCTAGCCACGGGCTACTCCCGGATCTCGTATGCTGTTACCCCCTAGAGCTCTACGGGCGAGCCCCTAAATCTGGCATTGGCCCTGCGTCACCGCCGGCAAACGTGGAAACACCGGTCCAGTTAACCCTCGGGAATTGCCACCGCCTGCCGCTGGTCGGTAGCGCCATGTCGCGAACACCGACAGGGCGCAGCAGTGAACCGTGAGGAACCATGACGATCAATTCCGTCACCTCCGGCGGCGACATTTACGAGGCCATGCTTCAGCAGGCTGCGGCGCTCCACGCTGCCCAGGCAGCCCAAACCCCAGTCGCTCCCAACGCCGCTCCCCAGCCCGGCCAACCCTCATCTGAGCACCCCGCGGTCGGCAGGTCCACTGAGGCAGGGTCCTTTGCCCGCAGTCTGTCGGCCGAAACTCGGTTGACCGACCACCGCCCTCTCGCACTGCCCGCGCCCGCCCGGCCCGACGCCCAACTACTCCAGAGCAAGATCGCCGACGCGTACCGCAGCCCCTGGGCCAACGCGAACAGCCTGGTAGTGCAGACTCGGTCACCCGCCGGCCTATCCGTGTCCGTTGGCGGCGCGAAAGGTGTGGCGGCAGCGGCCCAGCCGGAAGCCGAGACGACCAAGCCCACCTACGTGGAGGTGCATAGCGTCTATGTCGACGCCGCTGATGAGGAATCTGCGCGCAGCAGTCGCAACCCGCTCATCCAATTCGCCTCGCGCCTCTATCAAAATGTCACCACCACCAGCCAACGTTCCGCCGCTGGGGTCTTTATCGGATCTTCCTTCAGCGCAGTAGCCTGATGGCCGGGCCGCGTACGTGCAATCGAGAGGCCAAAGTCGAGCCACGAAAGCTCACCCCCACCCGGTTGGACGGTCGACTTACTCCCCCAGAAGGTCTCCCACTTGGGGATTGGCGCTGGGGCGGCGAGCACTCGCCACTCGCCCACCTTTTCAGAGCCAGCCGCAGCTGATAGGTAACTGTTCCCCTTGGGGCCGCCCGCGATTGGCCTCAAGTATACCCGTAACCAGCCGAACCAATTTCTAGCATGGAAGCTCCTAGCCCTACAGTAGTTGTCGAGCCCCCGCCCGGCGACACCCCGCCACTGCAATGCAAGGCTAGCCAAACAATATCCACAAGGCCTCAAGCATGAACCACATGAAGCTGAGCGTGAAACTGATCGGCGCGTTTGCTGTGGTCGCTGTGATCACCCTGATCGTGGGTGCCATCGGTTTCTGGGGGGTGGCGCAAACCGACAAGGCACTGACGGAGGTGGCCGAGGTTCGCCTGCCGAGTATCGCCGCGCTGGACATAATCAACGAGGCACAGACGGCCATCGAGTCGAACCAGCGAACCATATTGATTCCCGAGTTATATAAAGACGGCACCGAAATCGAGCGCTTCCACCTCAAGAACACCGAGATTTGGGCGCGGGTAGATAAGGCGTGGAAAATCTATGAACCACTGCCCCAGTCCCAAGAAGAGGCCGCTACATGGAAGCAATTTACGCCCGCATGGGAGGCGTGGAAAAGGGATTCACAGCGCTTCAATGAACTGATCAAGGCGGGCAAACGGGATGAAGCCTTGGGTCTGGCGACAGGCCCACTCAGGGATTCGTTCACTGGTGCCGAAGAACTGGTCACCAAGCTCGTGCAAATCAACGATCAAATCGCGAACACCTATAGCAAAGATGCGCTTGCGCAGGCGGACTTCGACAGAATGATGGTCAGCGCAGGGATGTTGCTTGGCGTCGTTGTTGCGGTTCTCATGGGGGTATTTCTGAGCCGATCCATCACCAAGCCCATCGCCCGGGTGCAACGGTGTCCGGGCGCGTGGGCTGCTATAGATTTTCAATGAGAGCGCCGTGGGGTAGTGATAGACGCAGCGCCACTAGTCGGGCCTGGTTGGTGTTTTTCGTTGGGCGATTCCGCGTTCGGAATTCCAACGTCCTGGGAT
>CAJCBL010000075.1 GCA_903960515.1 uncultured Verrucomicrobiota bacterium | reverse complement strand
GTACGATTGCAGGGCCGGCCCTTGTACGCGGACTGCATAGCCGAAACCGTCAGTTGTAGGAGCGTGCTTGCACGCGATGGACTGGGGAACTGCGACGCGCGGGGATCGCGTGCGAGCACGCTCCTACGAAAGAATGGCTGCGGAGTGCGGGGTAACCCGTGCAGTACGATTGCAGGGCCGGCCCTTGTACGCGGACTGCATAGCCGAAACCGTCAGTTGTAGGAGCGTGCTTGCACGCGATGAACTGGGGAACGGCGACGCGCAGGGATCGCGTGCGAGCACGCTCCTACGGCGGACACCGAGGCTCGGACAATCTCTGTACGCAGAGCGGTACGCCGGCGGGCGCTGGAGCGGTTCGCGCGTGGGTGCAGGATGGTCGCTGGTCTGTGCCGAGGCGGCATAGCTGGCGCGGTTCGCGCGTCGGGCTTGGCGGAGCCGGGGAGCGGCGGGGGGCTCGCGTGGGAACATGGCACGACGGTGATGAACGGATGTTGCCTGACCGTTGCTAGCTGTTTTTCCTCACCGTCCCCGTTTTCGGGGCCGACCGGCGGGGAATCCCTCCGATCGGGTATTCCGACCACCGATAATCCTATAGCTATGGCAAACCAACTGATTCGCAGCCTCACCGCGGCCCTGTTGCTGGCGGCAGGCACCACCGGCGCTTTCGCCCAGAACACCGGCACGTCCGCAGCCGATGCGCCTGTCTTCCAGTGGGGCGGCGACTTCCGCCTCCGCTTCGAGGCCTACGACAACGTGCACACCCTGCGCAATTTCGGTGCGCATGACCGCGACTACTTCCGCGCTCGCCTGCGCCTCTGGGAAACCACCAACCCGCTGCCCGGCCTGACCCTCTTCGGCCGCATCAGCACCGAGCCGCGCTATTGGTACGATGCCGCCACCCCCACCGCCGAAGGCACGGAGTGGAAGTACGTCATCCTCGACAGCATGAACGCCAAGTGGGTCACTGAATCCTCCGGCACCCCCATCACGGTGGTGGCCGGCCGCCAGGACATCGTGCTCGGCGACGGCTGGCTGGTGAGCGATGGCACTCCCATCGACGGCTCGTGGACCAACCACTTCGACGGCTTGCGCGTGACCATCGACGCCAAGGACATGAAGACGAAGTTCGATGTGATCGCCTTCAACCAGCAGGCGCTGCCCGGCGATCGGGTGCCCACCCTGGGCCGCGATACCGACCTCTCCGGCAAGAAGTATTACCTCCAGGAGCAGGACGAGACGGGCCTCGTGCTCTATGCTTCGAACAAGTCGCTGAAGAACACCCAGATCGACGGCTATTTTGTCTATAAGGCCGACTCTGCCGTGAGCTCCGTGGTCACAACCAAGGGCTATAACTCCGACATCTACACCGTCGGTACGAAGTTCTCCGGTACCCCAGCCGAGCACTGGCAGTACTCGGTCGAGGGCGCCTACCAGTGGGGCCGTCGCAACGACGTCTCAGGCTCTTTTACCCCGGCAGCGAATCTCGCCTCCCACGGTTCGCTCTCACGCGATGTGTCCGCCTACGGACTCAATGCGAAGCTCACCTACCTCTTCAAGGACAAGTATAGCAACCAGATCAGCCTCATCACCGAGTGCCTTTCCGGCGACAAGCGCGGCAGCACGGGCAAGGACGAGATGTTCGACGTGCTCTGGGGCCGCACCCCGCGCATCAGCGAAGTGTGGGCCGTGGCCCAGGGACAGGAGACGGGGCGCAACTCCCAGTACAACAATCTCTTCCGCTTGGGCGCGAGCTGGGGCATCGTCCCGATGAAGGACATGAGCGTTACGGCCACCTACAACGCCCTCTTCGCCTTGGAAGATTCGCCCACCCGCACCACGAGCACGCTCTATAGCCGCGACAGCAATTTCCGCGGGCACCTCTTCCAGGCGGTCGTGAAGCAGAAGTTCACCAAGACCCTCAGTGGCTTGGTGCTCGCCGAATATTGCCCGATGGGTGACTTCTACACCCACCACGACAGTATGACCTTCCTGCGTGTCGAGTTGGTGCAGGCCTTCTGAGTGCGCTAGCGATTTCCGAAGGCCCGGTCGGCGCTCTGCCGTCCGGGCCTTTGTATGTGCGGGCGGCGAAGGTTTGGGCCGGAGGGAACATCATGGCGTGAGGGCCGGGAGGGGGCGGCGATGCTATAGCGAGCATCGTTACGGAAAAATGGGCGGCGAGGCTCATGCGGAATCAGCCGAAACCATTCTGTCGTAGGGTCGTGCTTGCACGCGATTTGCGCTCGGGATCGCGTGCACGCACGCTCCTACGGCGGACACCGGAGCCCTGGAGATTGCGTGCAAGCACGCTCCTACGACGGACACCGGAGCGCTTGGGATCGCGTGC
>CAJCBL010000074.1 GCA_903960515.1 uncultured Verrucomicrobiota bacterium | reverse complement strand
TCGCAGGGCAGGAGCATCGGGGTCTGTCGGTCGAGATTGAAGAAGCGGGCGGCCATGGCCTATGAAAATACAGCATCCCGTTGCCTGTCAACAAAATATGCAACTAATTTGAACAAAATTCGAAGTCCGACAGGCTGCTAGCACCGGCGAACTGGACCTGGTCGGAGCTGGTCAGCCAACTGCACAACGCCATCGCCTACTGGCCCCAGGGCCGTCCAGGTTGGTGGGTTATGAATCCGATGATCGCGTGGCTCTGCGGACAGACCGGATCGCTGGTCGCGCACCAAGCCGTCCTAGCTTTGTCGATCACGCTCGCGGCCTTCCTGGTCTACCGCCTGTGCCTCCGGTTCGTGGCGAGCGGTCCCGCCCTCTGTGCGGCCTTGTTGTTCGCCCTCTATCCCGTCGACGCCTCCAAGCCCATCATCATGCACACCACGAATTACTTCCTGGTGTTGGTGATCACTTTGGGCGCTCTCTCTGCCTACCTCTCGCGCTGGCGCCCCATCAGCTACCTGCTCGCGGTATTGGTTCTGCTGACCTACGAACCCTACTTTCTGCTTTTCGCCCTCTTCCCCTTCGTTGCCTTTCTGGTCGAACACAGGAGGCCGGATTGGCAGCTCCTGCGGCATTGGGCCATTCTTGCCGTCGTCCTGATATCCGTTCTCCTGATTCGTCGGCACATGGGGGAGAAGCGTTCGGGCGAACTGCTCGCCCATCTCCCGGACTATCTCCACAAGGCGCTCTCCGCCCCGTTCATCGGCACATGGACCGCGCTGAAGATGATGGTTGAACGCCCGTGGGAAGCGCTTCGTCACGGGAGCGGGCCGGTCTGGCTGGTCACGGGCTTGGCTTGGGCCACCCTGCATTGGCTCCACAACGCCTTCCGCGGCACCCCCGCCCTCCCGCAGGAAGAACCGCACCAACGGCTCGACGGGCGATCCCTCGGACTGTTCGCCTCACTAGGGGGGGCCTTTGTTTTGGTCCCCTACCTCTACCGGTGGCATTCCGACTATTATCCACCCATCGTCACGCTGGGGCGATTGAGCGCCCTCCATCTGCCCAGCGCGATCGGCGCCAGCATGGTCCTCGCCGCTGGCGCGGAAGCCTGCCGCCGCCATATGCAAGGTATCGCCGGCGTGCTGCAAGCGGGTCTGTCGTTCTACTTCGCCCTGCTGGTCGGAGTGGGCTTCCATATCCAAAGAGTCGAGTACGTCCAAAACTGGGAGCAGCAGCGGGAGTTCTGGCGCCAGTTGATCGCCCTCGCCCCGGACGCGGGAGAAAACACCGTGATCGTCCTCGATATTGCCCCACCAACCGATACGCCTGTCGACCCCCGCCCCTACACCCGAGGGTTCCCGGTATTCTGGCTGGCCACCTACCCCTACAACTTCCTTGAGACCATCAACGAGTATCCCTCCCTGTGGAAGAAGCCCCCGCGCGTCCACGCGGTATGGGACGGTATGGTCGCAGAACAGCAATCGGACGGCGTGCTGATCCAATCCCCGTCCTGGCGAAGCCGCTCGAGTTGGCCCGTCCTTCGCGACGGAAACTTCATCTGGCTGGAATGGCGCGGCTCGCAACTGGTCCGGCGTACCGACTCGGTTTTGATCGCCGGCTATCGCTTGATCCCTCAAGGCATCGGACCGCCACTCCCGCCACCCATGCACCGCCCGGCCTACCGGCTGATCTTTCCCGAACGCGATGCCGAATGGCCGTCCATCCGCGACGGCAAGAACTATCCGCGCTGACCCGGCGGCTCCCCCTCGCCGCCCTCCTCAACCACCCACGTCTTCATCGTCCACCAATGACAGTGCCGACACGTGTCTCCATCCTCGTCCCTGCCTACAACGAAGCCGAGTCTCTGCCTGCCTTGGCCGAGGCCATTCTCAAGGCCTTCGAAGGCAATGGGCTGCTTCTTCACGAGCTCGTGCTCATCGACGACGGCAGCACGGACCACACATGGGCCGAAGCCTGCCGCTTGGCCGCCACTCGGCCGGAACTGCGCCTGCGCGCCTTCAGATTCCGCCGCAACTTCGGCAAAGCCGCCGCGCTCGACCTCGGCTTCCGAATCGTTTCGGGCACGGTGGTCGTCACCATGGACGCCGACCTTCAGGACGACCCAAATGAAATCCGGACGATGGTCTCCAAGCTGGAGGAAGGGTACGACCTCGTCTCCGGATGGAAGAAGCGGCGCCACGATCCCCTCGAGAAGACCCTGCCGTCACGAATTTTCAATGCTACCGTCTCCCACTTCACCAAGTTGAAACTTCATGACTTCAACTGCGGACTGAAAACCTACCGATTGCCCGCCGCCAAACAGCTCCGTCTCTACGGAGAACTCCATCGCTTCATCCCGGCGCTTGCCCACGCCCAGGGCTTTCGGGTCACGGAGATCGCCGTCACCCACCATGCCCGGAAGTTCGGAGTCTCCAAATACGGATGGAAGCGCTATCTGCGCGGCTTCCTCGACCTGCTCACTGTCGTGGCCACAACGCAATACCTCGCCCGTCCGGCCCACCTGTTTGGCGGGATGGGGGTCGCACTCAGCACGGTCGGCCTCGGCACGCTCGCCTATCTGACTGTGGAGTGGTTCCTCGGACACGGTCCGATCGGGAACCGCCCGCTCCTCACCCTCGGCATGCTCTGCGTTCTTGCCGGGATGCAGATGCTGTGTTTCGGCCTGCTCGCCGAACTCCTGGTCCGCCGAGTGGGAGATTCCGACCCGCGCTCCCTCGTCATGGAAGAGACCTCGAACCCCCTCGTAGCTTCATGAGCGCAATTGTCGAAAACGGCATCGAGGCCGGAACGTGGAACAAGTACGAAAGCAGGAACCCGCTACAGCGCTGGTTGGTCCGGCGCTTTCTGGGATCGCTTGCAGGCCTCGCGGAGTCCTGCGGCCCCGGAACCTCCACCGCTATCGACGTCGGCTGCGGCGAGGGAGTGACCACCGCTTTGCTGCGCGACCACGGCCTGCGGCAGATTCGCGGCCTCGATTTCTCGGCTCAGATCATCGACGTCGCCCGTGCCCGCAACCCCGGGATCCCATTCGAAACGGCCAGCATATACGATCTCGACGAGCGGTACCGGTCGGACTTTGTCTCGGCGTGCGAGGTGCTAGAGCACTTGGAGCGGCCAGAGCTTGGGCTTGAGCGATTGGCCGCCGTCTGCTCGGGCCACTGTCTGCTGAGCGTGCCCAACGAGCCCCTGTTCCGTGGCCTCAATTTCTGTGCCGGAAAATACTGGTCGCGATGGGGCAACTCGCCCGGCCACCTCAACCATTGGAGCAGCGCTGCTTTTGTGCGCTTCGTCGCCACCCGTTTCGAGATCGTTCAGGTGCGCCGTCCCCTGCCCTGGACCATCGTACTCGCCCGCCCCAAACCATGAGAGAAATCCCGCTGCGCCGGTGGCTGCGGCCCCTCCTTGCCTTGCTGGCGACACTGATTGCCTTTGTTTTGCTGGTACGCTGGGTAGGCTTGGACCAGTTGCGCCGCACCAGCATCCTGCTCGGCTGGCGCGGCTACCTGTGGTTGCTGGCCATTTACACCGCATCCCAAGCGATACGTACTTGGCGTTTCCAGTTGGGGCTGCCTGTGGCCTCGCGCCCATCGTTCCTGAAAATGGGTGCCATCACCTCCCTGCACCAGTTCAGCAACCACCTCATGCCTGTGCGCCTTGGTGAACTGGCATTCCCCTACCTCCTTCAACGTTGGTGCCAGATCCCGCCGGATCGCTCGTTGGCCCTCCTGCTCCGCGTACGACTGCAGGAGGTATCCGTACTCGGCACGCTCTTCATGGTCGCACTATGCCTGCTGGGAGCGAGTCCACATTCTCCCGGGCGGGGCCTCAACTGGGCAGTCCTCGCTGCAGTCGCCACAGCCACCATCTCCGCGCCCGTTCTTCTCGAACGTTCGCTGCCCCTTATCCTTGTCGGGGCAGAAAGGCTCCTCGCCCTCCTCCGGCCACGCGATGAAAGCTCCCGCCTCCACCGCTGGTCTACCCGTGCGGGTAACTTGACAGCCCGCATCGGTCGCGAAAGCCGCCAACCCATTCCCCTAGTCCAGCGATGGGCAACCTTGGGCCTCACCCTGCTGGTGTGGCTGCTCATCTTCCTACTCTTTCATGAAGCGATGCGTCTTTCCGGCCATCCCGTCTCGGCTGCGGCCACAATTGTCGGATCCAGCTTCGGCAATCTCGCCCAGTTGCTGCCGATAAATACCTGGGGGTCGATCGGTTCGATGGAGCTAGGCTGGACCCTCGGCTTCAGCCTTGTCGGGGTGCCGGCGGAACACGCCATGGCCACCGCCATTGTCATCCACCTGCTTGTGCTCTCATTCCTCGCCCTCTTCTGCCTACCTTCGTGGCTGTGGCTTCAAATGAGCCCATTGGGCGGGCAGCCACACCGCCCTCTTCCACCTAAGGATCACCCCGTCGACGCCCGAACCTAAAGTCCAGTGCCGCCCCCCCCCTCCCCGGGCGTATGCGCCGGTTTCCAACGGCTCGCCAGATCTGCGGCCATGGGAGGAGCAAATCGGCCAATTTTACTGTATTCAAAAACACCACGGAAGTGCTGGTCAAGGCCTCCACCCTCGACTTCGAATGCTCCATCCATGGTCACGCGCTTCAGCCCAGGCACCGCCCGTAGAGGCTGGCTCAACCGGCATTCAAGCACACGGCCTTTGCCCGCCCAAGCCGGGAGTCCTCCACAACCCTGCCTCCACTGCCCCAGGGGCTCCTGCCCCGATGCGCCCCCGAGGGCTGGTGCCCACCCCTCGCGCTGCACGCCTCCAGCTCTCCTGTGGGCGGCAAGCGAACGAACGCTGGCGGCCCACGGCCCGGCGTGGGGTAGTGGCTCCCTGAGCGGGCCAAAGTCGGGCACCGGCCCAAACTCAAAACCACTCCATTATCCGGCTCGCCCTTGCTCCGAGTGCGTCGTTTCCTGCTTCCTTACACCCTCCTCCAGCGCTGCGTGAAGGTCTCGTTCATCATCCCG
The DNA here is from genome assembly GCA_903960515.1 of uncultured Verrucomicrobiota bacterium. Lineage (GTDB taxonomy): Bacteria > Verrucomicrobiota > Verrucomicrobiia > Opitutales > Opitutaceae > CAJCBL01. The sequence continues at coordinate 5,567 of CAJCBL010000074.1, read as the reverse complement.
CTCTACAACCGACTCGACCTCACCCGCCCGTGCTTGGAGTCGTTGCGTGCCACGTTACCCGCCGGACTCGACCATGAGATCCTCCTCGTAGACGACGGCAGCACCGACGGCACCCGCGAGTGGATCCAAACTCTCGGCACGCCCTATCGGGTGTTCCTCAATGAACGCAACCTCGGCTATGCCGGCACCAACAACCGCGGTGCCGCCGCGGCCACCGGCGACATCCTCGCGCTGCTCAACAGCGATCTCATCCTCACCCGCCGCTGGCTCGAGCCTATGCTCGCCACTCTGCGCCGCGCTCCCCGCGCCGGTATTGTGGGCAACGTGCAGTCCCGCGCCGCCACCGGCGAACTCGACCACATCGGCTTCGCTGTAGAGCTCACCGGCAAGCCCTGCCACGACGCCTCTCGCCTTTGGCTGTGGGCCCCTTGGCGCAGCCGGGAAACGCCCGCCGTCACCGCAGCCTGCCTGCTCGTTCAGCGCGACCTTTTCCTGCGACTACGCGGCTTCGACGAGGGCTTCCGCAACGGCGGCGAAGACGTAGACCTCTGTTTCCGGGCTCGCGCCCTCGGCTACTCCTGTCACGTAGCCCTTCACAGCCGTATCCTCCATCACGTGAGCGCCTCGCCCGGGCGCAAACTCCACGACGAGCAAAACTCACGCCGCCTCGCCCTCCGCTGGCACGACGAGTTTCTGCGTCTCAACTACCGCCGGCACCGCGAACATCACCGACTCACAGTGGGGCTGCCACAATGCCTCGAATACCTTCGGCTCCACTGGGCGGACCCGCGCGACTTCGACCGTAGCCAACTTGCCCACATCATGCTCTTCATGTTACGCCTCCGCATCCCGCTCTCCGAGATCGCCGCCCAACAGCTGGCGGCCATGCAGGTGGAGGCGGCGCGCTGGGAGCAACTCCTGGGCCCGGCACCTGCGAACAGCTTCGTCTCGTCCCTGCCGGGCGTGGGGCAATCGCGCACCAATGCCGCCACACAGGAACCCAAAAGGTCCTGCGTGTAGTGCCGGCGGTTTCCCTTCCCAGACCAAAACTAGCACAATTCACGCACCCGGTTTCTCGAGAAATAGCCCCGAAATCGACCTGTCCCTTTCAAAAGCCCATAGTCGCCAGTTCCCTACCCCCGAAATCGACCTGCCCCTTTCAAAAGCCTGTCCCTTTCAAAAGCCCATAGTCGCCAGTTACCTACAACAATGACCTCTCTCCTTCGCTCCGCCGCTGTATTCGGCCTGCTCGCCGCCCTCTCGCCCTTCTCCAGCGGCACGACCCTCACCGTCAACGCCACCACCACCGTGCGCACCGTGGACGAGCGCGTCTTCGGAGTGAATACCAACATCTGGGATAGCTACCTCAACACCCCGGAGACCATCGCCCTGCTCAAAGCCGCCAATGTCCGCTTCCTCCGCTTTCCCGGCGGTTCCCTTTCCGACGAGTACCACTGGAAGACCAACACCACCCTCGCCAACACCTGGACCTGGGCGTCCAACACCGACGGCTTTCTCAACGTCGCCGCGCAGACCGGCGCCAAGGTCGTGATGACCGCCAACTATGGCACCGGCACCCCGGCCGAGGCCGCCGAGTGGGTCACCTACTGCAACGTGACCAAGAGCGCCGGCTTCAAATATTGGGAAATCGGAAACGAGAACTACGGCAGCTGGGAGGCCGACGCCCAGGCCCGCAAAAACGATCCGCTCATCTACGCCACGCGTGCCAAGGACTACATCGCCCAGATGAAGGCCGCCGACTCCACCATCAAGGTGGGCATCGTCGTCTCCTCCCCCAACGAGGACTACGCCACCTACACCGACCACCCGGTGACCAACTCCCGCACCGGTATCGTCCAGAACGGCTGGAACGCCGTGATGCTCACCAACCTCAAGACGCTCGGCGTCACCCCCGACTTCGTCGCCCTCCATCGCTACGACGGCGCCCCTAATGCGGAAAACGACGCCGCCCTCCTGCAGAAGGCGCAGACCTGGCCCGACGACATCGCCAAACTCCGCCAGCAGCTCACCGACTACCTCGGCACGGCGGCCGCCAGTGTCGAGATCCTGGTCACCGAGAACAACTCTGTGTACTCCAAACCCGGCAAGCAGACCACTAGCCTGGTCAACGCCCTCTTCCTCGCCGACAGCTTCTGCAACGTCCTCAAGACCGAGGTCAACGCCGTCAACTGGTGGGGCCTGCGCAACGGCCAGGATAAGACCAACAACCTCGCCGGCGCCCTGTACGGCTGGCGCGCCTACGGCGACTACGGCATCCTGTCCACCCCTTCGACCTTCGGTTCCTCCACGGCCTACGACACCTACCCCACTTACTACGCCTTCAAGATCCTCTCCCTCTTCGCCCGCCAGGGAGACAGAATTGTCAGCGTCGCCTCCGACAACTCCCTGCTCTCCGCTTTCGGCTGCATTAAGGCCGACGGCACCCTGCGCCTGCTTGTGATCAACAAAAGCCCTACCGCGATCCAGAGCAGCGCCATCACCCTCACCGGCTTCACCCCTGCGGCCACCGCCACCACCTACACCTACGGCATCCCCGAGGATGAGGCGGCCCGCACCGGCTCCGGCTCCAAGGACATCCAAACTGCCTCGATCACCAACGCCTCCACGAGCTTCACCACCAGTTTCGAGCCCTATTCGCTCAGCGTGCTCTCCTTCACCGCCGGCACCAGCGTGCCGCCGGTTAGGCCCCCGGTCACTCCGCCCGTCACTCCGCCCTCCTCCGGTGGTGGTGGTGGCGGCGGCGCGGTGTCACTGGGCACAGTGGCCGCCCTCGCAGCCCTCGGTTTGGCCCGTCGGCTTGCGCGGCGCAACTAACGCCCGTCCGCCCGCATGGTAGCGGAGCCGCCGCCCCAGCGGCTCTACCTTGCCGCGGCGAAGCGCGCATGAGCTTCGCTCTCCGCCCGCGTTAGCCCTATCCCGCGAAGTTGAACACGCTTCGCCTGCTGGCGGGGCGGATAGCGGACCGGCCGGCCCCGCTCCCCGCCTCCACACGCCCACCACGTCCGTGCCGATCTAGCCGTATCCCTCCCAACCGGCCGCTGGCTAACCCCACCGGCCTTTGGAAGAAAACGCTTCCCGGCCAACCCGATCGGCATTCCCGAGCAGGCAATCCCTAGATCGCCGGCATCACATTGCCACCACACACCGGCAGATACGCGCCTGTGATATAGCTCGCCAGATCGGAGGCCAGGAAGGCCACCGCGTTGGCTATCTCCTGGTCGGTGCCGCGGCGGCGCAGCGGCACATTGCGCGAATAGCCCTCGTTCACCTCCGTGCCCGCTACTCGGTCCTTCGCGCTCACCGTCCAGCCCGGGGCTACCTGGTTGACCGTGATCGCGTGCTCGCCCACCTCCTTCGCCAACACGCGCAGCACGCCGTCCATCCCTCGTTTGCCCGCGACATAGGCCGACTGCGTAACGAAGTTCTGCATCGCGCACTCGGTATTGATGGCGACTACCCGGCCCCATCGCCGCGGTATCATCGCCGGCACAAACGCCTGCGCCATGTGCACGTTGTGCAACACACACGAGCGAAACTGGCTCTCGTAGTCGGCCAGCGGCTGTTCCAGTACCGACTTCCACGGATACTGAATCACCGCGTTATTCACCAGGATGTCGGGGGCGCTGTGCCACTCAGTCACCGCGTCGCGCAGAGCGGCGATCGACCCGGCGGAGGTGACATCGGCGCGGAAGGCCCGTGCCCGCCGCCCGGCTGCAGCGAGCTCGGAGGCGAGCGCCTCGGCCGTCGCCGCATTGTTGAGATAGGTGAGGGCAAGGTCGGCGCCGGCCAGTGCCAGGGTGCGGGCGATTACGCGCCCGAGTTCACCGCTGGCACCGGTGACCACCGCGAGCCGGCCCGAAAGATCAATTGGAAGCATGCGCCCGAATCAGTGGCCACAGGATGCCGAAGGCAATCTCGCCGCCTCCGTCTCCCGCCACGGCGATTGGCCCGGCATAGCGAGTAACAAATTTCCGGAGCGGGACACTTCAGCCCCTTGGTGCCCCGAACGCCCCCGCTTCTACTGTTCGCCGATCGGACGATATTTCAGGTATTCGCGACTTCCTCGGATTCATTGGGGGGTGGAGTTTTGGTACCATCTGGCCCATCCAACGGTGCCCCGGGGCTACGTGTCCCGGCAGCAGACCGGCAGCGCCCGGGAACCAGCACCTGAAAGCGGATTCAATCCCCCAAGAACCCCAATTCCCGATGCCCAATACCAGCTCCCGCCTCCATGTAGTCGATGCACTCCGCGGCTTCGCCATCCTCTCGATCATGCTCCTGCACAACATCGAGCATTTCGACTTCTACTACAGCCCGGAAACTCTGCCGGGCTGGATGAAGATCCTGGATAAGGGGGTGTGGGACACCCTTTTCTTTCTCTTCGGCGGCAAATCCTACGCCATCTTCGCCCTGCTCTTTGGACTCACCTTCTGGATTCAAAGCACCCACCAGGAAAGGAAGGGACGGGATTTCCGGGGACGTTTCGCCTGGCGCCTGGCCCTGCTCCTCCTCTTCGGCCTGTTGAACTCGACCTTCTACCAGGGCGACATCCTCATGCTCTATGCCGTCCTTGGCTTTTCACTGCTGCCGGTCGCGCGCCTGGGCAACCGCGCCGTGTTCGCCGTCGCGCTGGTGCTGCTCCTGCAGCCCTTCCACTGGGTCCAGGTAATCGAAGGATTGCGCGAACCGGGCATGAAAATGGTCGACCCGCTCTCGTGGGCGTACTTCGGAAAGACGAACGAGTACCTCTCCGGTGGCTCGGTACTCAATACATGGTTCGGAAACCTGACCACGGGCCGCACTGCCGTGATCCTCTGGTCCTGGGAAAACTGCCGGGTTCTGCAAACCTGCGCGCTGTTCATGCTCGGCCTGCTCGCGGGCAGGCTGGGCCTCTTCGCCGCCGGCGCCGCCCAACTTCGGCTCTGGCGCCGGGTCCTGGTCGGCTCGGCGATCGGCTTTGCCGCCCTCTACCCTTCCGTGGCCCTCCTTCCCCGCTGGATTCCCAGCGAGGCCATTCGCCGGCCGCTGACCTCCATCGGCTCCTCATGGAGCAACCTGGCCTTCATGCTCGTGCTGGTATCCGGGTTCGTACTGCTCTACCAGACCCGCCTTCTCCACGGCATCCTGGAGAAACTCGCTCCCATCGGGCGCATGAGCCTCTCCAACTACATCGGGCAATCGCTGGTGGGCACCACTCTCTACTACGGCTACGGCCTGGGTCTCTACCAGTACACTGGAGCAACCTATTGCTTGCTCATCGGCGCGGGACTTGCCGCAGCCCAACTGATGCTCAGTCGCTGGTGGCTTCGCCATCACCCGCAGGGACCGCTGGAATCGCTCTGGCATTATGCCACCTGGTTGCGCAGCGGGCAGGAAAAGGCAGCGGCCCGCCCCGAGCCGGTGGCGGCGGCCTGAAGCGCGACCATTCATTCGTAGGAGCGTGCTTGCACGCGATCTGCGCTCTGAATCGCGTGAAAGCACGCTCCTACGGCAGACACCGGAGTTCGTGCACGACCAGAGTGCAAGCGGTACGACTGCATGGTTAC
>CAJCBL010000073.1 GCA_903960515.1 uncultured Verrucomicrobiota bacterium | reverse complement strand
GCAGATCGCGTGCAAGCACGCTCTTACGGAGGACACCGGAGTTCGGGCACTGTCCGAGGGCAAAGCGGTGCGATTGCATGGTTACGGTTTAGCCGCGTCGATCGGGGCAGTTCTCCCCAGCCCTCAGCGCCGCGACGATCTCCGGGGTTGCCGCGACTCCGCCAAGCTCCAGCGCGAGTAGCGCCGCACCGGAGACCGGCGGCAGTGCAGCGGGCTCCACCCGAGCCGCCGGCACCGCGAGGGCGAGGGCGGCTCGGATTGTCGGAGCAAACTGGGGTGCCGTGGCGGTAGAGCCGGCCAGGACCACCTCGGGCGCTTCGGAGGGAAACAACTTGTTGGCGACAGCGCGCACCATCGCAGCGAGTTCGCCGGCCCCGCGTTGGAGCAGTTCCTGCGCGGCGCAGTCGCCGGCGGCGGCGCAGGCCATGACGTCCTCGGCCAGGCGGGCCATCTCGTGGCGCGCTAGCGTGCCGTCGTGCAGGCGGGTGACGATTTCGCGGAGGTTGGCCACGCCGAGGCGGGCTAGCACCCGCTCGCGCAGCGTCGTGGGTGGACCGCGACCGTCGTCGCCGCGGATGGCGGCGCCCACGGCGCGCAGGCCCAGCCAGTATCCGCCACCGCCATCGTCGAGGATGGATCCCCAGCCGCCGGCCTGCCAGGTGGCGCCGGCGGCGTTGCGTCCGTAGCAGGCGGAGCCGGTGCCGGCGATGAGCGCGATGCCCCTCCGGCCGGCTAGCCCACCGGCCAGCGCTATGCGGATGTCGTGGTCCACTCCGATCGCCTCGGGCGAGGCGGCGAGCGCGAGCTGGAGTGCTGCGGCGCCCCAGCGGCGGCGGGTCTCGTCGGAGGCCGTAGCTGCCATGCCCAGGAAGACGGCGGTGCAGGGCGCGGCGGAGAGGCCGGCTGCGGTCCTGGCTGCGGATACCGCTGAGTCCACGGATTGGGTGGCGCCGTCCCAGCCGGCGTGGAGGTGGTTGGCCACGCCGCCGGAGCCGGTGCCGAGCACGCGGCCGCGTTGGTCGCAGAGGAGGGCGCGGGTGGAGGTGCCGCCGCCGTCGATACCGAGGTAGAGGGCCATGAAGGCGCCAAGGTTCCGGGATCCTGGCGCCCCCCGCAAGCCCGGCGAGGCGGCGAGGGTGCCGGTCTCAGCCCGGGCACCCCGGGATTCGGGGCCAGGGCAGCCGTCGCGGAGTCCGGCCCATGGAATGGTGGACAGACAGACGTCGAGGATGGGCAGCGTAGCCGCGTGAGCCTCACGTAGGGCCCTAGCTGGTCTGCCGGTCCCCAGGTTCGAGGGACTACTCCAGCATGAAGTGCCGGGGCGGCTTGCTTTTGGCGGCGGCGGAGGAACTCCGGCTCGCGGCTTGGGCTGAGTTCGCCGTCGCCCTTTTCTTTGTCTTCGTGCCGGGGATCACCCCGATCCGCGGATCTAGGGCTCGGGCGAGGGACACGAGGCGTTGGGCGTCGCGCTCGAAGGTCGGGGCAGCCTCCGGGAGATACAGCCATTTGGGCAGCACCGGGTGTGGGCTGAGCGAGGGAAACTCGGCGATGAGCGAGGGCTGGTGTTCCCGCTCGGTGGGGACGAGCACTCCCCGCCACGGCTCCTCCTTCATCGTGAGGTAGAGCACGAAGCGCCCGCCGAAGTGCACCGCCCGTCCTCCAAACATGGGACGATCGAGGTAGGAGGGGTTGTCGCGCAAGGGCTCTGCGAGCCAGAGCAGAGGATGGGGAGGTTTTGGTGACGGCATGGCGGCGGTGGTGATCTTTCCGATCCTGCCGATCGGTAGGATCTGACCGAGCGGGCTGAGTAAACGAGAACGGGAAAGAGAATGAGCAGGAGCGCGGGATCGGCGGGTGCGCGCCCCTGCCTCCACCTCCGCTGCCCCACTACGCGCTACTTCCCCCGTACCTGGTTGAAGAGGTCCTTTACGGCGCCGCCGAGCTGCTTGCCCATCTCGCTGGCGCGGTCCACGAAGGCCCGGTCGCCCAGCGTGGCGATGGCGGTTTGCATTACCATTTTGAGCACTTCCGGCATGATTTCGGCCGCTGCTTCGCCGGGGGTGACGCCGCCTTTGGCTACTCCGATGTCGGTAAGCTCCAGTCGGGCGAGCGGGACGGTGAGTTCGGTACCGCCCAGCGATACGGTGACCTTCGCCCCTTCGAGCACGAAGTGGCGGATGATGATCTTCTTGCCGGGTTGGTCTTTGGCTGTGGTGGCCGGCTGTTGCGTAGTTCCTCCGGAGCTCTTTTCCAGGTTGTCGAGGATGGTGCTGAGATTGGAGGAGATGAGCTTGGTCTCGTAGGTGAACTCGGCCTGCTCGACGATGACCTCCTCGACGTCGACGGTGTCGCGCAGCAGGGAGAGCGGTTTCACTTTTACGGCTACGCGGTTCACGGAAAGCGCCTTGGCCGTTTTGAAGCCCGCGGGGTTGCCGATGAAGAGCGCCTTCATCCAGCCGCCGCCGGTGAAGGGTGAAATATGAGCGCCGCCCAGCGTGACCTGGGTGCCGGTGAGTGGCGGGCCGTATTTGTTGACGGCGACGGTGGCCCCGCGCCCCAGCAGATCGCCGAGGTAGAAATAGCCGCCGAGGAGCACGGCGAGGATGACGAGGAGGAACACAAGCTTGGTGGTTTTCATGGTCTAAAGGGCATGGAAGCCGAGGTGGGACGATGCTAGGCGCTGGAGGTTCCGCGGCAAGTGTGTCGGGGCAGGAGTCTGCCTCCGTGGATGCTTCTTGGATGCGATTGGCCCCAAGAGCCTTGGCGAACAGGGCTATAGCCCTCCGGTTGGCGGGTGGTTTGGCTTGGTGTATTGAGGGCGAGGATCCACCCCACAGGAGGCGTCACGTCCGGGATGCCCCCAAACCGTTTGCCCTCACGGTCGTGAACCCAAACGGTCGAGCCCTGCGTCGGGGCGCGGCAGGGATGGGGCTCCAATTGGATTCCGGGGCTTGGTATGGGGTTGGACCAGCGTGCATGCGTTGCGGGGAGCAGTGGGGACGGAGCCCCATCGCGAACCATCAGCCACCCGCAGGCTCGACCCGGGAGGACGGCTGCGTTTGATTGCGCGCAACATGCCTCCTCCGCCCCGCCGTCCCGCCCAGCGCGCAGCCACCCTCTTCAAGGGTACCGAATCCTTCGACACGATCGGCGACTGGCTGCGCTTCGCGGTGTCGCTCTTCAACCGCGAGGGGCTCGAGTTTGCCCAGGGCACTCCGCATGCCGGCGACGAGGCCCTCGCCCTGCTCAAGTGGGCGCTGCACCTCGACGAGGATGTGCATCCATTCCTCGGAGCACGGCTAACGCCGACGGAGGTCGCCGAGGTCAAGGACCTGATCGCCCGCCGCGTGGCCGAGCATGTGCCGCTGGCCTACCTCACGGGCGAGGCGTGGCTGGGCGTGCAGAGGTTCGCGGTGAACGAGCACACGCTCATCCCCCGCTCCTACTTTGTGGAGCTGATCCAGGGAAAGCCCGGGCTGGGCGCCTGGCTGGGTGCGCGTAAGCCCCGCCGTATCCTGGAGCTGTGCACCGGCAGCGGCTGCCTTGGGATTCTGCTGGCGCAATATTTCCCCGGCGCGCTGGTGTCGGCCACCGACATCTCCCACGACGCGCTCGACGTGGCGCAGCACAATATCGAGGAGCATCACCTCGCCGGCCGCGTGGAGCTGCGCCAGGGCGATCTCTTCGGCGCGGTGGAGGGCGAACGCTTCGACCTGATCGTGGCCAACCCGCCGTATGAGCCGTCCGCGCTTTGCGACGACCTGTCGCCGGAACTTAGGCACGAGCCGCGCCTGGCCCTCGACGGCGGCGCCGATGGGATGGACCTGGTGCGCCGCATCGTGCGCGAGGCCCGGGCCCACCTCGCGCCGCAGGGCGTGCTGGCGATCGAGTTGGGCGGGCTGCGCACGGTGTTGGTGGCCGAGTTCCCGGGCTTGCCCTTCGAGTGGCCGGTGCTGGCCGATGGCAGCAGCGCGGTATGTGTGATCCGAGCGAAGGATTTGCCGCGCTGAAGCGGCTCTGTTGTGCGCGGGAGTCACCACGCCGGCTAGCCGGCGTGGAAATAGCGAGCAAGCACCTCCGACGCCGGAGGGCCGGCTGTAGGAGCGAGCTTGCTCGCGATGGCTTGGCTCGCGGCGACGCGGCGATCCGGATCGCGTGCAAGCACGCTCCTACGGCGGAGGGTGCGAATACAAGGTCCGACCCGACGGCGAAGGCGGCGTGTGGTTCGGGTGTAGGAGCGAGCTTGCTCGCGATGTTTGCGGACCGGTGACGCAGCGTGCCGGATCGCGTGCAAGCACGCTCCTACCTCGGAAGGTGCGAACACAAGGTCCGACCCGACGGCGGAGGCGGCGTGTGGTTCGGCTGTAGGAGCGAGCTTGCTCGCGATGCTTGGGGACCGGTGACGCAGCGTGCCGGATCGCGTGCAAGCACGCGCCTACGACGGAAGGTGCGAACACAAGGTCCGACCCGACGACGGAGGCGGCGTGTGGTTCGGGTGTAGGAGCGAGCTTGCTCGCGATGGCTTGGGGACCGGTGACGCAGCGTGCCGGATCGCGTGCGAGCACGCATATGGTTTCTGCACAATGACACCGGCTCGCACTATACGTGCTCGAAGGCGCGGATGGTCCAGAAGTCCTCGGCCAGCTTGGGGTTGGCCACATAGTCGTAGGGCACGGTGAAGTGGCCCGCCCGGCCCCACGCTGCACCCCAGGAGTTGCGCACGAGCAGGCGGCGGGTCTCGTCGTTGTAGCCGACCGCGCACACGGAGTGGCCGCCGCAGTCCTTCTCGCCGTGCCTGGGGAGGTGGAGGACGCCGGTGTGGATGATCGTAGCGGACTCGAAGGACTCGTAGATGTTGAGGCCGAATACGAAGGGGTAGCCCTCGGCGAGGCATTGGCGCATCTGATCGAGTCCACGGATGCGATGGTAGGATCTCACCTGGTGCATCGCCGCCTGGGCGTAGCACTCGTCGGGTGGGCGATGTGCGAAACGGCGCACCTTGTACGGCCAAAGCCGTTCGGTGCAGACCCCTATTTTCACGAGCGCCTTTACGCCGTGGCGAATTGTCGCCCCCTCGTCGGCGTCGGCGGTGTTCTCAAACACCCGGGCGTTGTAGTAGAGGAAAAGGCGGCTGAGGTGCTGGATACGGCGGCCGGCCTTTTTGGCGAGGAATTCGAGGTTGCCGACCAGCGCGGTGGCCGTGCAACTGCCGATCGAGCGCTGGTTCTCCACCGGCGGGCAGTGCGCTCGGAGGTCTACCCGGCGGGGGAGCCGCTTGGGCGGGCAGGCGATCGCCGGGTATAGCCTGTCGCGCGCATCGGGCTTGTCGGGCCTCCAGCCGTACCAGGCGTTGCTCTTCGCTTGGGCCATGATGTTGCGCGGGATGTAGTCAGTTGCTGGCGCCGTGGCGCCCATGGACGCGGATCCAAGTAGTGGGCGCAGTAATGGCTACGGAAGGATGCGGAGTCGAGGCCGGAGAGAATGATCAGTTTTCCAGCGCCGAATACCAGCCGTTGGTGAAGAGCGTGAAGACGTCGCCCTCGTTGTAGGGCAGGTGCTGGTAGAGCAGCAGGGCAACGGTGCGTTCGCGCGGGTCGATCAGCACTGTCGTGGTGGCGTAGCCGTCCCAGCCGAAGCTGCCGGCCGAGCCAAGTGTGGGGCTCTGTCCCAGATCGGTTATCACGCGCACACCCAGGCCGAAGCCCTGCTCGCGGTTGCCGAAGGGATGCGGCGCGGCGAGGCCCGAGAGGTGGTTCTGCGTCATGAGTTCTACGGTTTTGCGGCCGAGAATGCGGGTCCCGTCGAGCTGGCCGCCGTTGAGGAGCATCTGGGCGAAGCGGGCGTAGTCGCCGGCGGTGGAATAGAGCCCGGCGCCGCCCATGCGCAGACCGTGGTCGGCACCGCAGCGTTCGTCGCTGTTCTCTAGCGTGTCGAGCATGAGTTTGCCCCCAGAATCTGGGGTGTGGATTCGGGCGATGCGGGCGCGCTTCTCGGCCGGCACCCAGAAACTGGTGTCGACCATGCCAAGCGGGCCGAGGATGCGCTCCTGGAAGAAGGCGTCGAGTGACTGGCCGGAGACCTTCTCCACGAGGGCCCCGAGTACGTCGGTGCTGACGCCGTAGCGGAAGGCGGTGCCGGGATGGTCGGCGAGCGGAACCGTGCCCAGGCGGGCGACGAACTCCGTGAGGTTGGGAGCGGCCCAGAGATTTGCGCGTTTTTGAAGGGTGATGAGCTCCGCTGGCGCGTTGAAGTTGTAGAAGTATCCGCTGGTGTGGGTGAGCAGGTCGCGCACGGTGATCGGGGCGCGGGCGTCTTCGAGAACTGGAGCATCGGCGGTGCCTCCAGTGAAGACCTTGGGGTTCTTCAAGGCGGGCAGGTATTGGTCGATTCGGTCGGTGAGCTTGAGTCTGCCCTCCTCCACGAGCTGGAGCACCGCGGTGGAGGTGACGAGCTTGGTCATCGAGAAGAGCCGCACGATCGAGTCCTTCTGGATTGGAGTCTTGGTGACAGCGTTGGTGAAACCGTGGGCGCGCCAGTCTACGATCTTGCCGTCGCGGGCGAGGAGCAGGATGTATCCGGCGTGAGAGCCATCGTCGACGGAGCGGTCGAGGTTTTGGTGGAGGCGCTCGAGGCGCTCGGTCGAGAAGCCGGCTGCGGCAGGAGTGGCGGCGGGCAGTGGCCGGGCGTTCTGAGGGAAGGCCGGCAGCGCGAGCAGCAGGGGCAGGACAAACAGGGCGGAGTTGCGGAGGCTCATGGCGAGGTAATCAGGTTTTGGTGCGCCCGGGCATAACGCCGGCGGCGGGGGTGTTCCCAGGCGAGCGAAGGGGAAATCTTCATAATAGTGCGCGATCGGGGTGGCCGATTCCCGGCAAACTACGCGGGGCCGGGAGCGGCTGGAAGTTCGAGTACAAGGCGCAGTCCTGAGCGGTCGGCTCGGTTTTCCGCCCAGATGCGTCCACCGTGCAACAACACGATGCTGCGCGCGATGGCCAGTCCGAGGCCGGCACCTTCGTTCGCGCCGGAGGGGCGGCCGGCAAGCTGCACGAAACGCTCGAAGATGCGTTCCACCTCTGTGGGTGGCACGCCCGGGCCCTCGTCTGCGATGGCTACGCGCCAGTGGTGCTCGCCGACTTCGGAGGTCAGCGTGAGGGCCCCACCGGGAGGAGAAACTTTCAGGGCGTTGCTGAGGACATTGAGCAGCACGCGCCGCAGCCATGCGGGGTCGAACACGGCGGAACCGGCCCCGGCCTGGTTGGCGGCGATGGTGAAACGCAGGCCGCGATCCTCGGCGAGGGCCTGTGCGTCCTCGGCAAACTCAGTGATGAAGGCATGGATGCTCTGGGGCTGGCGGTTGAGCGGCATCTCGCCGGCATCGGTGCGCGAGAGCAGGAGCAGGTCGTCGATGATCTTTTGGAGACGCTGCAGCTCGGCGAGGAGTGAGTGGGTCTGGGCGAGTTGCTCCTCGGGCAGCGGGGCTCGGGCGAGCTTTTCGGCGTGGAGCCGGGCCAGAGCCAGGGGGGTCTTGAGCTCGTGCGAGGCCTCGGCGGTGAAGCGGCGCACCTGGGTGAAGGCGCCCTCGAGCCGGTCGAAAGTGCGGTTGAGCAGGAGGGCCAGCTCGGCCAGTTCGTCGCGGCCGGCCGGAACCGGGATGCGCTCGGAGAGATTCTCGGCCCCGATGCGGGCAGCGGTCTGCTCGATGGTGCGCACTGGGCGCAGTACCAGCCTGCTGAAGGCGTAGCCCAGGCCGATGCTGAGCACCGAGACCAGGATACCAAGCCCGAGGAGGGTTCGGTCCTGTTGTTCGACGAGCTTGTCCACCTGCTCAAGCGAGGAGGCTACCTGCACGCGCACCGCGCCCAATGGGTACTCCCCGTAGCGGACCGGCCCGATGCCCTTCAGCCGGGCGGTGTGGTCCCCGGGCTTGGCATGCGGTGGCGGCAACCGGGCGCTGCCGAGGTTGGCGGAGCGGAAGAGTACCGTGCCGTCGGGAGCACAGACTTGGAAGCGGTAGATCGGCGCGTCGAGTACCGCGTGGTTTTGCAGCGCCTCCATCGCGTGTGGGGAAAGCGAGGGCTGCGATGGCGGCTCGATGCGGTCTCGCAGTTCCTCGAACTCGGCAGCGTTGAGCAGATCCACGCCGTGGATCATCTGATGGCTGACCACCAACCGGCCCGCGACGAGGGCAGTCCCGACTGTGGCGGTGGTCAGTAGCGCGTAGGTGAATGCCAGGCGCGTGGCGAAACTACGGATGCGAAACATGGGCCGGGGAGTTCAGGCCAGTTGGTACCCGGTGCCGCGCACTGTGCGGATGAGAGGGGTGTCGCCCTCCTGCTCGAGCTTTTGGCGCAGGCGGCGCACATAGACGTCGATCAGGTTGGTCTCCAGTTCGTGGCTGGCCTCCCAGACACGCTCGGTGATCATCGTGCGGGTGAGCACGCGGCCTGCGTTCTGGAGGAACAACTCCAGCAGGGCGAACTCGCGGTTGGTGAGCTCTACGTGTTTGCCGGCGGCGGTGACGGTGCGGGCCAGCAGGTCCACGCGGATAGTCCGGTGTTCGAGCACCGTGGTCTTCACCGTGGCCTGACGGCGCAGCAGCGAGCGCAGGCGGGCGAGCAGTTCGTCGAAGCTGAAGGGCTTGGCGAGGTAGTCGTCGGCGCCCAGGTTGAGGCCTTTCACGCGGTCGGCCACGGCGTCGCGGGCGCTGAGGATGAGCACGGGTTCGTTGAAGCCTGCTGCGCGCCACTCGCGTAGCAACTCGAGGCCGTCGCCGTCGGGCAGGCCGAGGTCGAGGATCACGGCGTCGAAGGGGTCGTCGGCCAGGGCGTCGCGCGCCTCGGCGCAGGTGCGCACCAGCTTGGTGGTGTAGGTGGCTTCACCGAGCCCGCTAAGGATGAAGGAGCCCACCTTCCGGTCGTCTTCGACGATGAGTACTTTCATTTCGGGGAGGCGGGGAGTGTCAGTTCGGTGACGAAGGCGGTCAACGCGGCTGCGTCCTCGGCGGGCAAGGTTTCGTGGCCTGCCATTGCGGTGGCTGGCACCCCGAAACGCACGACCCGGGCGAGGGCAATCCGAGTCGCCTCGGCGGTGCTGCGGGTTGTGCGTGGGCGCGGACCGGTGACGAGGTCGGCGGGCGGGACGGCCAGCCGCTGGGCGAGAGGTCCGCGGCCGCGACCACCCGGGCCGTGGCAACTGGCGCAGAGCGAGGCGAAGAGGGCAGCTCCGCGTGCCGGAGCTCCGGTGACGCTTGGAGGGACCCATGCGTCGACCAAGCGGGCGCGGGCCTCGGTGGTGTCGGCCCCGAGGGAGGCGAGGTAGGCTACAAGCGCCTCGCCGCGCACGTCGCCGGTACCGAAAAGGTGGGCGTAGCCGGGCATGGCCGAACCGGGGACAAGGGTGCGCGGCTCCTGGAGATGGATGCGGTTCCAGTCGGGCGAGCGGCGGTTGCCCACGTTTTGCAAATCCGGACCCTGGCGACGGTTGCCCGGCAGCGGAGGCTCCTCCTTGAGCATCTCGGAGAGCGGTCGGGACGGGCCCCAGTAGAGCTCGTCTGTGGGGCCGGGGCGCACGAACTGGGAGTGGCAGTGGATGCAGCCCTCGGCGATGTAGACGGCCCGCCCGGCGGCGATGATCTCCCGATCCGACTGGTCTGCCTGCACGGCCCGATCTGCGCCGAGTGAGCGGGGAGCGGAAGCGCAAAGCGCCATGAGCCCGAGGGCGCCGGCCGCTGTCGCGCTGGCGCGGCGACCGCGCAACGACCCCAACAGCACAACCGACAGGCTGCCACCGGCGGCAAGCAGGAAGGCCCCGGGGATGGTTCGCTGGTCGAGGGCCATGCCGATGCCCAGTGCGGAACCGATCCAGCCAGCCATGACATAGAGCCATGCGGCGCTCCAGGTCGGCCGCAGGCTGCCGGGCCAGCTGCGGCTGAGCGCTGGCAACGCGACCAGTGCAGTGGAATAGAGCGAGACACCCAGTGGGTAGAGCAGGTGGAGGCGTATTGCAGCCGTCCCGCCATGAGCGAGGGCAAAGGAGGCCGCCAGCAGGTCGGCCCCGGCCAGCGCCAGGACGAGGCGCAGCAGTCCCCGGTCGAGCAGCCACCCGGCCAGGAGCGCGGCGGCGAGGTGCACGGAGGCGTTGGTCCAGAGCTGGGGGGCGGTGGCCCAGGTGAGCGCCCGCAGCTCCGGCCGCTCCTGGATCAGCAGGAATGCCGCGGAGTCCAGCCAGACGAGGGCTACGCAGGCGCCCAGCAGTAACCAGAAGGTGGACCGCTGTTCTGGCCCCGGGGCGGTGGCGGCCGGCTCGGCGGGCGAAAGTGCGCAGGCGGCGAGCGCGCCCAGAGTGCAGGCGGCGGCGCTGATCCAGGCGTGGCCGACCGGCGATGACGCGAAGACGGGCGGCAGATTGCAGAAGGCGTAGGCCAGCCCGGTGCCGGCTCCGGTGCACAGGCCGAGCGGTGCGCCTGCGAGCAGGCGGTGCAGGTTGCCGGCGAGGTTCACGGTGAGCCAGCCCAGCCCGAGTCCTGTAAGAGCGGCTACGGGTTCGAGCGCGGCGGTGGCTGGCATCAGCGCCGCGAGCGTGGCGGCGGCTCCGCAGGCGAGGAAACCGGAGACGATGGCGCGGCGTAGGGGAAACGAGGTTGCGAGGCGTGCGGCCAGCAGGCTGCCGAGCACTCCGCCGCCTCCGAGCCAGGCGAGTCCAAACTGCAGCGACGCCGAATCGGTGGCGCGCGCCTCCATAAGGTGGAGTAGCGCGAATTCGGCGAAGAGCAGGAAGAATACGTAGGTGGCCGCGACGACGGCGATCACCGGCAGCGGGCGGGACTGTGCTGGAGTGCTCAATTCAGGAGCGGTAGTTGGTCACAGAGGGCACGGAGGGAGAGGAGTACACAGAGCCCTGAACCGGAAGAAGCGGAATCCTGCCTTACCCGGGACTCGATCTGGCGAGAAAGGAAACCGCATATCTCAAGTGCTCTGTGTCCTCTCTCCGCCTCTGTGCTCTCTGTGACCAGTTTCATCTCTGTTTTGCCTTTTCCTCGGTCTCGGGCCAACCGGCACGCAGCAGCCAGAGTTGGGCGGCGGCAAGGGCGAAGTCGGCCAACGGCACGCTGGCCCAGGCGGGCGCCAAGTTGTCGAGGGCGATCTGGGTGGCGCAGTAGGTGCCGGCGGCCAGGCGGAAGAGAATGGTTACCCGCCACACGGCTCGGAGAAAGGCGACGTCGCCGTTCGTCAACCACCGCTGAAGAGCCCAGAGGTAGCTCCAGCCCACGGCGCCCACGAAGACACCGACAAAGGAGATGAAGATCGCGTCGGGCTCCGGGTCCACTCCCATGGCGGCCAGAGCGGAGGCGGGGGCGAGCACCAGCCACGGGCCGGTGACGGCGTCCATGCCGCCGGCGAGGGCGGTGTAGGCGATGGTGAGTGAGCGGCGACGCTGCGGAGTCATGCGGGGAGGTTGAATGGTCGTTGTCGGCGCAGCAAGGCGATCAGCCACCATATGCTGGCTACGGTCATGGCGGCACCAGCCAGCAGGCGGACGGTGTAGGAGTGGCGCAAGAGGTCGCCGCCGCCATGGACGAGCCAGGGGCTGGGCCCCTCCTGCCAGCCGAGCGCGAGTAGCACGGCGATGTGGAGGCCGGCGGCGAGTTGCCACAACCAGAACGGCGAGCGGGCCCCGAGGGCGGACTGCACTCGGGGCGAGTCGCCCAGGTGCAGGAGAAACACGGCGTTGAGGCTGGTAAGCAGGCCGGCCATCGCCAGGTGCGAGTGGGCAACCAGACCGTTGGTGAACTTGAGCCTCTCGGAGTTGTCGGGCAAAAAGGTTATCCAGCCATCGGTGACAAGCAGCACTCCCCACACGAGCGAGGCGATGAGCCAGCCTCGGGCCTGGGGGCGCCACACGAAGCGGCTCCAGTCCCAGGCGAGCAGCGGCGGGGCGAGGAAGAGCAGCGCGAGAGTGAGGATCTGGTCGCGGTCGTGGTGCGAGCCGTGTCCGTGGTTGGCTGTTGCGAATACCACCATGGCGGCGGCGAGCACCGGCCAGGTGAGCCAGGAGCGCCGGGTGCCGGGCCGCAGCGGAAGAGCGACCAGCCAGGGCACTCCGGCGAAGACGAGCAGCAGGCCGAGGGTCGATCCGTAGAGGCTTACTCCGGTGGCTCCTCCGCTATCTGGGTTCACCGGGGGGAAGGTGCGCGCCCCGGCGGAGAAGTGCATCACCGTGGGCACCAGCAGGAGCATGGCGAGCAGGGCGAAGCGAAGCAGGTGGGGGAACTGCGCAATGCGGATTGTGGATTGCGGATTGCGGAATGGGGACGGAGCGGCGGAGGGCGTAACGGTGCTTTGGACTTCCAATTTCGAACTTTGAACTCCGCCGGCCAGCCGGGCGAAGGTGTGGTGGGCGAGCACGGCCCACAGCGCGCAGAGGGCGATGGGGAATCCGATACGCGCGGAGCCGGCCCAGTCGAGGAAGAGCTTGCCGCTGGCCTGGCCGCCCAGCCAGGAGGCCGCTCCGAAGGCGAGCGCGGCGCTCCAGGAGACCAGCGCGAAGAGGGTGTGGCGGCTGGCCGCGGGGCCGGGCACCAGGAAGGCGCGCAGCAGCAGGCCCACCAGAGGCAGCGCGCACCAGCCGTAGAGCTGGGCGTTGTGGTGCACGGGCATCCAGCGGCCGTAGGTGAAAGGCGCGAGCGTGTCGTTGAACTCCGGCCACAGCAGGAGGGAAGCGAGCAGCAGTCCCACAAGATTGGCCGCCACCAGCCAGCCCAGGCTGAAACGGGCTATGAGATCATCGGGGGCCGCTGGGCTGTGGCCGGAGGTGTGTTCGGCAGACGAAGTGTGCGAACGAGTACGAGAGTGGGTGGGCGCGGGACCGCAGGGAGCCTGCGCGCTGCGGGGTGGCTGCGAGGCTCCGCCGGGGTGTGCCGCGCTACTGGGGTCGATGGGGGGCATCGGTCAGAGTGGCAGCACTCGGCCGTGGGTGACGCGCAGGATACGGTCGCAGGCTTCGGCGAAGCGGCGTTCGTGGGTGGCCACCAGTAGGGCGGAGCCTTCGCGGCGCACGAGGTTGCGGATGAGGTCGAAGACCTTGTTGGCCGTCTCCTCGTCGAGCGAGCCGGTGGGTTCGTCGGCAAGGATGACGTCGGGCTTGTTCATCAGTGCCCGGCAAATGGCGACGCGTTGGCGCTCGCCTCCGGAGAGGTCCTGCACTCGGTGTCCGCGGCGGTGGGCGATACCCACGGCTTCCGTGAGTTCGTCGATACGGGCGCGGGTGGCGGCGGCCGGGCGGCCGGCGGCCAGCGCGGGGACGGCGCAATTCTCGGCTACGGTGAGGTCGGGGATGAGGTTGTGAAGTTGGAAAACAAAGCCGAGGTGGCTGCGGCGCAGGCGCACGCGGTCGGCCTCGCTGTCGATGGGCTGGCCCAGCACGCGGATCTCGCCGCGGTCGGGGCGGTCGAGCCCGCCCACCAGGTGCAGCAGGGTGCTCTTGCCGCTGCCGGAGGGGCCCCAGAGTGCGACCATCTCGCCGGGCGCGACGGTGACGTCGGCGCCTTCGAGCACCGGGACGCGGCCGGCATCGAAGGACTTCCAAACTCCGGTGACCTGGACGGCGAGGGCGGCGGCGGGGAGGGGATTCCTGCGCGTTTCGCTGCGGGAAGAGGGAGGGCGGTCGCTCATGGGAACAGGGGAAGCGGTGGGATCGAAGCTCTAGCGAGCTTCGCTACGGGAAGAGGCAGCGGGATCGAAGCTCTAGCGAGCTTCGCTACGGGAAGCGGTGGGACGAAACTCTTGCGAGTTTCGCTACGGGCAGAGGGTGGGCGGTTATTCATAGCGCAGGGCCTCCGCCGGCTCGATACGGGTGGCGTAGATTGCCGGGTAGAGCGCACCGGCCAGCGCAGTGCACAGCGCCGTGGTGACTATGCCGAAGAGCACGACCGGGCGAACGACCGCCTGCACGTACCCGTGAAGCTGTGGCACGGCCTGGATGGCCGCGAGGATGGCAAAGCCCAGCGCCAGCCCGAGCACGCAGCCCACCACCGCCATCGACAGGGCCTCCGTGACGACGATACGGGCGACCTGCAGCTTGGAGAAACCGCAGACGCGCAGCACGGCAATCTCCCGGATACGGGTGAAGACCGACATGAGCATGGTGTTGGCCACGCCCAGGCCGCCGAGCAGGAACGCGCAGATGCCCACCGCCCAGCCGGTGAGCTTGAGGATACGGAACTGCGAATAGCCCTGGGCGAACTCGCGGTTCTCCAGAGCGATGAGGGCGGGAAAGCGGCGGGCGACCTCGGCCTTGATGGCGGCCGCACCGGAGGAGTCGGTCAGTTTCACGGCGACCACGGAGGAGAGCCCGTCGCGGTGGAAGAAGGTTTGCGCTGCGCTGAGCGGGAGGAAGACCCCGCCGTCCTCAAAGCCGTTGGCTGTGCGCACCACACCGACGACGCGGAAGGTCGAGTGGCCCAGCGGCAGCGAGTCGCCGGGGCCGACCTTGAGGAAGGCGGCGGCGCGCTCGCCGAGCACCGCGCCATCGGAGGTGCCGAAGGCTGCGGCGGAGCCGGAGAGCCAGGTGGCGCCGGTGAGGCGGGGGTTGTCGTTCTCCACACCGAAGCAGGTGATGATCGGGTGGTCCGGGGCGGATACGATGCCGAAGAGCACCGGGTTGGCCGCGGCCACTCCGGGCAGGGTGCGTATCTCGACGGCGGAGCCGGTGGGCACGCTGCTGAAGAAGAGATCGGAGACGTCGCGCTCGAAGACGAGCACCTGTGAATCCGTGTCCAGGATGCGCTCGAACATGCTCACCGCGCCCAGGACGATGGAGAGGATCGTGAGCATCGCGGCGCAGCCGAAGGCGATGCCGGCCACGCCGATGCCGGTGCGCACCCAGTGGCGGCGGAGGTTAACGCGGATCAGCGCAGAGAAGGTCATGGGAAGAAGTAGCGAGTAGCGAGGAGCGGGAAGTGAGTAGGCGCAGGCGCGGGAGCGGTGGCGCGGAGTATCGGAGGAACGGGAACGAGTAGGCGGACGGGCGGTAGATGGGCGGCTGGCTTTGTGAGCGGCTGTGAGGCAAATGAAAATCGGCAATCCCAAATCGAAAATGCCAGCGCTTGCTCAGGCGGAGTCCAGCGGGGCGGAGAGTTGGCGGTGGAAAACCTGGAGGATGGACCAGAAGCGTCCGCAGGCTACGAGTTCGCCGATGGACCTGCCGGCGAGGCGTTCCAAATGGTGGAGCCGGGCGAGGGCGCTCGGCAGCCCGGAGGCCAGGGCGAGATTGGGGCGGCCGAGGGCGGAGTCGCGGCCGTCGGTCTTCGGGGCGCTGGTGGCGGCGGCGAGGCGGAGATCGCGCAGGTCGTCGAGCCCCTGGTAGAGGAGGCCCCAGTACACCGAGAGGCGGCGGAGCTGGCGGCGTTCCAGCGGGGAGGCGCCGGCGGCGAGAGCGGGAAGCTCAAGGGCGAGGCGCAGCATGGCGGCGGTCTTGCCCAGTGCGGCCCGGCCCACTGCGCGAGTGGTGCGAGGGCTTTGGGCGAAAGCGAGGTCGAGGGCCTGGCCACCCACCAGCCCGGAGGGACCAAGGCAGCGGTCGAGGGTGCGGTTGATCTCGGTGCGTAGGTGGAAAGGCAGGGCGGCGGTGGCTTCGGCGACCAGTGCGTAGCCGCGGTTGATGAAGGCCAGCGCGCCGAGGATGGTCGCCGCTTCACCATGGAGGAGATGGGAGCAGGGGCGCCCGCGGCGCTGGGCGGCGTCGTCCATGCAGGGAAGGTCGTCGAGAAGCAGCGAGGCGGTGTGGTAGAACTCCACTGCGGCGGCGAGCTGGCCGGCTACCCCGTCGTCCAAATCCTGGGCACGGCCGAGAGCGAGCACCAGCCTCAGGCGGAAGAGCGAGCCCGGGTGGGCGAGGGCTTCGGTAAGCACGCCGTGGAGGCGCGGCTCGAGCCCGGCGAGGGCCGGGGAGTGGAGGGCCAGGAGCGACGAGGCCTCGGGTGCTGGCGCGGGCTGGCGCTTGGATTGGGGGGCGGCCGTCATGGTTCAGGCCTCGGGCTTGGCGGTAAGTGAGAAGCGGATGGTGACGACCGGGTTGACGGTGAGCATGCCGAACTTGCGGATCTTGGGCAGGCCCCAGTCGCGGTGGTCGAAGGTGGTCTCACCGGATACCGCCCAGCCGGCCGGGGATTTGGCGATCGTCACGGGGAAACTGATTTCGCGGGTCTGCCCGTTGAGCGCGAGCGAGCCGGTGGCGGTGAAGGTCGTGGGGGTGGTGGGGGTGAGCCGGATCAGCAGGAAGACGCCCTCGGGGCTCTTTGCGGTGGCCCAGGCGAGCATCTCCTTGTCGCGGGAGGTGTCGCCAGTTTTCAGATCTGTCCAGGCGAAGCGGACGGTGGCTGCGGAGATGGTGCCGGCGGCGGCATCGCCATCGAGGGTGACGCTGGCTGTAGCGAGTTTTCCGGTGAAGTCGTGCATCGTGGCCTTGGCGGCGACCTCGATCTTCACCGAGGCGGGGTCTACGGCCAGTGGCGTGGCGGCGGCGCCGAAGGGGATCAGGGCGAGGCAGGCGATGAGCAGAAGGCGGTGGATCATGGCGAGAGAGTAGCAGGTGGTTGTGAAGCGTGAATGAACCGGACGTGAAATCGGATTCATCTGGGGTTGTGCAGGGGGGCGGTCAGCGGAGCAGTTCCGCCAGGCCGGGGCTGAGGGCGAAGGCCGTGCGCACGGCGGCGAAGCCGTCGAGCAGTTCCGCCGGCGAGCCGGCGGCAGGGAATACGAGGTCGATGGATGTGCTGGTGCAGCGCACGGCGGCATCGACACTCGGGATGGTGAGTGTGCACTCGCTACAGTCGGAGGGATAGGCCACGGCGAGGGCGGCGTCGGCGTCGAGAGCCTCGACCAGGTCGATCACCGCCTCGACGCTGAGCCCCTTGCGCAGGGCGAGGGTGAGCTCGGTGAACAGGCCGGCGAATACGGCGGCGAACTCCGGGCGGCGCACGAGCTCGGCGCAGCGCAACTCCCGCAAAGTCTGGGTGATCGAGTAGCGGGACGGATCGGCCTCCTCGAGCGCATAGGCGAGCTCGAAGGTGAAGTCCTTGGCGGTGAGGACTGCGGCGGGGCTGGCGAACTGGAGGGTGAGCTCGAGGCGTTTGTATCCAAGGGCACTGCGGGCGTGTTGGAAAAATGCCTCGGCCTGCGCCTCGAGCTCGGCGGCGCAGAGCTTGGCGAGGAACGCGTTGGTGGTGGCGTTGGCGGCAGTGGGCAGGGTGTGGCGACCCTTCTGGAAACCGGCGAGCGATTTCACCGCTCCGCCGCTGCGTCCAAGGAAACTGAGACTGGCGACAAGGGATGAGGGCAGCGCACCCGACATAGGAGGTGGATCGAAGCGGTTTGGATGAGGTGCCGCGAGAGCGAAACGCGCAACCCGCGCCGCCGAGGCTTCGGTATCCGGCCCAGGCCGGTTGGGGCGTGCGTGGGCCGCGGCATGCCGTGGCAGTCGGAGGGGGCTCGCCAGCCAACCCCGGAGCAGATCGCTTGAGGGCATTGGCCGGCATGGTCCCGGCCCCCTTCGCCGTGGTGGGGAGGGCGCGCAAACGGAATTGCCCTCGGCCGATCCGGGCTGCAAGGTCGGCTCTGTGCCATCCGTGAACTCCGAGTTCAGGAGTGACAACCCCGGTCTTCCGCCGGCGGCATTGCTGTCCTGATCGGCACCCCACCCCGAGCCCGCTCCTCCCATGCCCATCAACGAACTGATCGTCCATAATCTCGGATATGCCGTGATTGGGATTCTGTTGCTCATCCTGCTCTTCAATTCGATCACCATCGCCGGCGGTGACCAGATCATCACTCTGGAGCGGAAGTGGTTTGGCCGGCAGATGCCGGACGGGCGCACCGTGGCGTTGAGCAACGAGGTGGGCGTGCAGGCCCGAGTGCTGGGGCCGGGCTTCCACCTGCTCATCCCCTTCCTTTACCGGACCTCGAAGAGCAACTTCCTGGTCATCCCGCCCAACCAGGTGGGCGTGGTGCGCGCGATCACCGGTGCGCCCATCCCCTCCGGCAATTTCATGGCGCGCAGCATCGATTGCGATCTCTTTCAGGACGGCGAGGCCTTCCTGCGCAACGGCGGCGAGAAGGGCCCGCAGTTGGCCATCCTCCCGGAGGGTGAATACAAGATCAACCCGAAGCTCTTCGATGTGGCGGTGGTCGACGCCATCATGATCGACGACAACGAGGTGGGCTATGTCGAGGCGATCGCCGGCCAAGCCGTGACGCGCCCTGGCGGCAACTTCGGCTCCCCGGTTGCCTGCGACAGCTTCCAGGATGCGCAGGCCTTCATCGACAACGGAGGCCAGAAGGGCCCGCAGGTCTTCTTCCTCACCCCCGGTTTCTACCGCATCAATACCATCCTCTTCCGGGTGGAGAAGCGGCCGATCACCGAGATCAAGGGCGGCCAAGTAGGGCTGGTCGAGGCCACGGACGGCGCCCGTATCCCCGAGGGGCGCCTGCTTGCCCTCAAGGTTCAAGGACACAACAACTTCTTCGACGGCGAGGGCTTCATCCGCAACGGCGGCGAGAAGGGCCGCCAGCTCGATGTGCTCATGCCCGGCCGCTACCGGCTCAACCCCGCGCTCTTCAAGGTGATCAGCGTGGTGGACTGGACCAACATCGAGGCCGACCAGGTGGGCATCGTGACCATCCTGGAGGGCAAGCCCATCGTGGACTCCTCCAAGATCGCCGCCGAGGAGTTGCCGCTGGGCACGCACAACAACTTCCAGGACCCCGCCGCCTTCCTGGCGGCCGGCGGCCAGAAGGGTCTCCAGATCCCGGTGCTGCGAGCCGGCAACTACGCCATCAACCCCTGGTTCGCCTCCGTGGAGAAGGCCCCGATGATCCGCGTGGACATCGGTTTTTGCGGCGTTGTCACCAGTTATGTGGGGCCCGAGGGCGCCGACCTCACCGACGAGGCGGTGAACGCCAAGATCGTGGCCAACGGCAACAAGGGCATCTGGGCCGACCCGCTCCAGCCCGGCAAGCACCCGCTCAACACCAAGATCCTCAAGGTGGATATCGTGCCCACCACCCAGATCCTGCTCAACTGGGCCGACAGCCGCTCCAGTGCCCACGAACTGGATTCCAACCTCAAGACGATCACCCTGCGCACCGCCGACGCCTTCAACGTGAGCATGGATGTGAGCGTGATCATCCACATCCCCGTCAAGAACGCCCCCAAGGTGATCGCCAACCTCGGGTCGGTGAAAAACATGATCTCGCAGGTGCTTGAGCCCGCCATCAGCTCCCATTTCCGCAACGCCGCCCAGTACATCAAGGCCCTCGACCTCTACACCGAGCGCAAGGAACTACAGGAAAAGGCGAAGGCCCACATCGACGGCGTGCTGCGTGTCCACCACATCGACTCAAAGGACACCCTTATCGCCGACGTGGTGTTGCCGGCCGAGTTGACCAAGACTGTAACCAATCGCCAGATCGCCGAGCAGGAGAAGAAGACCTACGCCACGCAAAAGGAGGCGCAGGACGAGCGCCGCGCCCTGGAGAACGCCACCGCCCAGGCGGCGATGCAGCCGAAGGTCGTGGAGTCCGAGCGCAACGTGGAGATCCAAAAGAACGTAGCCGAGGGCAAGGTACGCGAGGCCGAGGGCTCGAAGGCCGCCGCCATCCTCCAGGCCACCGGCGAAGCGGAGGCGATCAAGCTCAAGGCCAACGCCCAAGCCGAGGCCACGAAGGTGACCGCCGGCGCGCAGTCCGAGGCCACCGCCAAGGTGGGTAACGCCGAGGCCGAGGTCATCCTGTCCAAGGGCCGCTCCAATGCCGAAGCCTACCGCCTCGAAGTCGAAGCCATGGGCAAGGACGTGTTTGGGCAGATACGCGTCGTGGAGAAGATCGCAGCCAGCAACCTCAAGCTCATCCCCGAGAATCTGGTCATCGGTGGTGGTGGCGGCGGTACGGGCGACGGGGCCGGTCTCATGAACGGCTTCTTCGGT
>CAJCBL010000072.1 GCA_903960515.1 uncultured Verrucomicrobiota bacterium | reverse complement strand
TTTGTCGGCGGCGGTCTCGAACCGCCCCGGGAGGGGTTGGCAAGGAGGAACGCCGAAGGCGTAGTGTCCTTGCCAACGCAGGAGGGGCCATAATCGGGTCTCGGCTGAGGCGTGGCCAGCTTCAGTGGGCAGGGAAGGCGTGAGCACTTTGGCGGATTGTGCGGGGAGCCTCGCGCAGTCGCACCACCGCCGCAGCCCGTAACTGCCCGGGGCTTTCCCGGCAGCGTCCGGTTGACCCGCGCCGTTGGGCGCCATGCATACAGAAGCAATCATCACTACCCTGCTTGATGCAGCCCGGTTGCTGAGGGAGCCGAATAGCGCCGTCGCCAGTCAATCGGTGAGCGCTGCCTACGAAACCACCAAATCCTATTTGAGGAACCGCTTCGATCCGGGTTCCGACGGAGCTAAGGTGCTCGACCTGGCGACCGAGAAGCCGGAGTCGGCGTTTAGAAAAGCAGTACTCATTGAGGAGGCCAACTTGGCAGGAATGAGCGCCGACCTCGTGCTCCATTCGCTTATCGCGGACTTGCGCGGAGAGCTGGCTGGATTCGTTCGCGTCGCCCGTCAGCAAGAGCGGGTTTGGGGCTCCGCCATTCGGGTGAACGCGGCGGGACGTACCCTCGTCACAGGCGAGCGCAACGGTGGTCGAGGGGCGGTTGGATGCCGAGTCCTACCCGAAATTTGGGTCATTCCGGGAACGTGTGCTTGATGGGGCCCAAAACGAATTCGATGCCAAGAGCGACAGGTGATTCTCATTTGAAACGATCAAGGTTGGGGCGCTGAATCATCGGTGTTGAATTCACGATTCGCGCATCTCGATGACCCAAGAATGACCTGGTCCGGGACCAATGGAAACGGGCCTCCGGCGATCTACGGGCACAAGTCCTCGAGTCCACGCACACGAGGCCGCGATGGGATGGCGAGACCGACTCTGAAATCACCTTCGACTCCACATTTTGGAAACACCTTGGCGACATGTTTACCGAAGTGCAGGCCGGACAAACCGCGCTCAAGATCACCGACTAGCGCATACGACCGTTCCCATTTGTCCGCGGGCAATGGTTGCCCCACCGGAAAAGGAAACCGAAGTTGCCAAGCAAGCAGCACTGCTTTAGGTCAACCTCGCATGACCAAGCTCGTCGAAATCCAAGACGCCATCCTGCATTTGCCGCCTCAGGAGCGTGAGGCGTTGCGTTCATGGCTCGATGACTCCGAGGAAGAAACACCCGAAATGCTGGCCTTTATCGACGAAGGGCTCCGATCGCTCGCCACGGAGCCCGTCATTCCCATCGAGGAAGTGGAGAAGAAAATCCGCCGATGGGCTACCGTGTGATTTTTACAGTCCGTGCGGACCGGGATTTGGAGGCCGCCGTTTCTTTTCTCGCGCAAAACAGCAGCGAAGCCGCCGAGCGCATCGGTTTGGAAATCATTGCGGTGGCTAGGTCGTTGACCACGTTGCCACGTCGGGGTGGGCGCGTTCGCAAGCGCCCAGGCCTGCGCAAGCTCACACACCGACACTACCTGCTTTTCTACCAGATCAACGAAGCCCTCAGCTCCGTTGAAATTGTACGCATCTGGGACGGCAGGCAGGACCCAGAGACTCTTCAGTTGTCCTGAACGCCATAGGTTCATCATGCGATATTCACCCATTCTTGTTATGATCGCTGCGGCATTTGTCGCAGCATGTTCACCATCGTCATCGACGCCGACCCCTGCCCAGGGCGAGGCGGCGCTCCGCGCTGAAGTACAGAAAGAGACGGCCGGCAAGATCGCCGTCGTTTCCTTCGCCAAGACCGACGGCCAGAAGGCCGAAGTCTTCGGAACGCCGGCCTATTGGCTCTCCTACACGGCAACCTTGCGCACCGGTGAAGATGTCCCGCTTGGCGGCGGTCCGATGTATGCATTCACAGCAAGCCCGTTTGCCGGCAACGTCGTAGTGCCCAAGGGGACCGAATACACTATTGCCGGCATCGTCGGGTTCCTGCAGAAGGAAAGCGGCTGGGTGCTCTTGGAGTTAAAAGCGAATCGCCTACCGAACACTACCATCGACGCGCTCCGGCCTCCGGCTCCAAAACGTTGGTAAAGCGCAGCGGAGCTATTGGAGGACGATGCCACGTGATAGGTTTGCCGGGCGAAAACCCGCCAATTGTCGGTTCAGCTAAAGCGCACCCCGTGGACGGAAATCAGTCGGAAGGATGGTCACACCGGGTGCGCGCTATGGCTCGTCCATCGCGATTTCACGGGCCGTCAGATCGGAACTGGTGGCCAGCGGCGGGCGTCCGCGTCGTGCCGCTGTCTATGCGCTGCTTCAACAGCGCCTCGCGCTCGCCTCATTCCTCCTGATTTGCGGGGCTCGCTATTCCGAGTCGGCGAGTCTCTTCAACCGGCAGCCGGAGATGCGATGCCAGCAAGTCGGTAGCTCGGGCGGCGGCTTCACCGGAAGCTCGTCGTTGCGGTAGCGAGTGTGCCAATCCGGCCCGCGACGAGTCTCGGGCCGGCAGGAGCAAGGGCGGCCGGGAGCCGCAGCGGGCCGTGGGTCGGCCCGCGCAGGCGGACGGTCGCCAGCAGCGCCGTACGCGCCCGAGTCTCGGAGCGAGTGCCGCAAGTGGCCTCCGATTTTCACGAGGGCGCACCGGCCCGGGGCTGCGCGGGCCGGCGAGCCTGCGTGATGAGTCGGCAGAACGGCGGCTGCCGGCGCGGCCCCTGCCGCCATTGCAGGGCTCACTGAGCGCACCTTGGTTGACCCCAGTCCTTGGGTGAACGGGAGCGCGACTTACGCGATTTCCAAACCTTGCCGCCTGGCAAGGAGTCAGGCGTTTCCTCCAATCGAAACGAGGGTTCGTTTCGTAAGTGAAGATCGGAAGTCGGTCAAAAACCGCAGGTGCGATGCTGAGACCCAAGGCACAGACGAATCTGAAAAACGCGCGGGATTACTTCCGCGAACACTTGTGCGTGGGTGATTACTACGCAGCGGGTCAGACGATCAAGGGCGAGTGGATCGGTGCCGGTGCGGGGATGTTGGGTCTTGCTGGGGCGGTCCGGGAAAAGGAGTTCCTGGAATTGTGTAACGGAATCGATCCACGGTCGGGTGAGCGACTGACTGCGAGGTTGAATTCGACGCGACGGGAAGGTGATTCCATTGAGCCAAATCGACGCATCTTCTATGACTTCACCATTAGTCCTCCGAAGAGTGTTTCGGTGGTCGCGTTGTACCAGGACGCGCGAATCGTCGAGTTGCACAACCGGGCGGTACGGATAGCGATGGCCGAACTCGAAATGCTGGCGGAGACGCGAGTGCGGGCGTCCGGAGAATACGGCGAACGGAAGACCGGAAACATTGTGGCGGCATGCTTTCGGCATGATACCAGTCGGGAGCTCGATCCGCATCTGCACACTCATTGTGTGGTCTTCAACGCGACATATGACCAAGCGGAGAAGCGTTGGAAGGCACTAGAAACGCTGGAAATGTACCGGGCGCGAAAACTTGCGGAGAACTTGTACTATCACGAACTGGCGAAGGGACTGCGGTCGCTCGGATACGAGATCGAGAACAACCGCCGGGACTTCGAGATCAAGGGAGTGCCGGTCAGCGTGATCGAGCGGTTTTCAAAGCGGCATCGGCAGATCGATGAGGAGGCGGCTCGGCAAATCTCTCGTGATGGCGAGAATGGTAACCTCGCGGAACTGCGGGAATTGATTGCGCACTCGAAGCGTCGCAGGAAACAGGGCAATTCGACCGCAGAACGGCTGAGACCGGACTGGCAGGCGCAGATGCCTCTCGATGAACAACGGGCCTTAGGGTCGCTTCGGAGTCGGGCAACCGGAGAATCGGTGGCGGTGGACTTGCCGGCGATTGTGACTTGGGCCGATTCGCACCTATTCGAACGCAGGGCCGTAGTGAATAGTTCCGAACTGCTTTCGACGGCTTTGGCTCGCGGTCGGGGATGCGATTTCGGCCTGGCCGCCTTGCGGGCCGAAATTGACCGTCGCAGCTACTTCCGGGACAACGACGGCCGGCAGCTGACTTCGCCTGAAGTTCTCCGTCACGAGGTCGCGGTTGTCATGGCAGCTCGTGACCGGCGCTACGAATTCGGTCCGTTTAATCCGGACTTTCAGCCTTCGGCGGACCTTTCGGACGAGCAACGTCGGGCCGTCGCCGAGATCCTGAAAAGCCGTGGGATGGTGACGCTGTTTCGTGGTGCAGCCGGTACCGGGAAGAGCTATACACTGCGAGAGGTCGTCCGGGGTTTGAAGGAAAATGGCTTCCCGGTCGTCGTGCTTGCACCTCAACGCCAACAGGCCGCCGATCTTTCAGCGGATGGGTTGCCTGCCGCAACACTTGCTCGCTTTCTCGAAGCAAAGGAGGTGCCGCGACATTCGGTCGTGCTTTTGGATGAGGCGGGACAAGTGGGCGCGCGTCAGATGGATGAACTGATCACCGCCGTGGATGCCCGGGGCGGACGACTGATCTTGTCCGGCGATACTCGGCAACATGGGGCCGTCGAAGCTTCGGACATCCTTCGGGCCATCGAAAAGCATGCCGGCCTAAAACCCGCCGTGCTGCGGCAAATTCGCCGGCAGGATCCGGCGTTCGCGAAGGACGCAGCCGAGCGCGTATTTATCCGCAACTACCGGTCCGCCGTGAAAGCGGCGTCCGCCGGTCGAATAGATGAATCCTTCGACCGGCTGGAGCGAATGGGCTGCGTCCGGGAAATTGGTGATACCGACCGCATGGCCGCTTTGACCCGCGACTACCTCGAAAGCACCGCACGCGGGGAACAAACGCTGGTGGTGGCCCAGACTTGGGACGAAGTGCACCGGGCAAACGACGCGATCCGAAGTGCGCTTCGGGCCAGCGGGCAGGTCGAAGCCGGAACGGTGCTGAAGGCGCTCGAAGCCGTCGATCTGACCGAGGCCCAGAAACGCGATCCGCGCTTCATCCCCGCCGGATCGTTCGCCTGTTTCCAAAAGAACTACGGCCGGTTCAAGCGGGGCGAGTGCTGCGCCATCGTCGAGGCCAGCGACCGCGGGCTGGTCCTTTCGAAGAACGGCCGGCGCTCGACCATGAGCTATGCCTACGTGGGCCGCGTGACGCTGGCGAATGAGCGGGAAATGGAAGTCGGCGTTGGGGACCGGCTGCAACTCAAGTCCAACGGGAAGTCCCGCGAAGGCCTGAAGTTTGCGAACGGCGAACTCGTAACCGTTCGGCAATTGCCCGCCGATGGTGCCCTGGTGGTCGAGGATCGTGCGGGAGTGCGAAAGACCCTTGAACCCAGCCAACGCCATTTCGTGCGCGGCTACGCGGTCACCTCCTACGCCTCGCAAGGCAAGACCGTGGATACGGTGTTGATCGCGGACTCCGGATGCCGTGCGGCGACCAACGCCAATCAATGGTACGTGGCGATTTCCCGGGGAAAAAGGCGCGTGGTGGTCTTCACCGGGAACAAGGCGCAGTTGCGTGAGAACATTGCCCGCAGTGGCGACCGCGACCTGGCACTAGATTTGGCGCCGATCAAACCTGCTTTCTGCAAACGTTCCGCTAGGGCGCAACGAATCCTCGCCAATCGTGAGCGCCACCGCCGCTACCATCGGCTCGCGCAACTTGTCGCCAATCAAACCCCACACATTGGAATTCACCTATGAGCAGCCTGCAACAATCGCTCGAAAGCCGGCAACTGGCCGACGTTGCGCCAACCGTTGTTATTCTCGCCAAAACGCCAGCAGCCGGGATTGAGGTGCTCACCTCGACAGAAGAGCAGTGGGCCATCCCGTGGTCGAATTTCGTCGGCGCCCGGCTTTTCCGAAGCCCTGCCAGCGACCGGATCGTCGTGTCGTTCACCGAACATGAGATCGTCATCGAGGGACTGCGGCTTGGTTCGCTCTTGAAGGAGATTGCCGCATGCAGGATCGAATACCTGACGCAGCATCCATCGGATTGCAGATTTCAGCCGCCCAACAAGGTCCCGCACGTTCGGAGCGTTTCCGTCAGGCTACTGAATGCTCCGCCCTGAAACATCGCTGGATTGTCCTGAAGAAGAGCACAATTGTCCAAGTCGGCGTCACGGAGATCTGGTATTCTTCGCGCGTAGCATTCGCCATTCGGTGACTCGGAGGTGTGTTATGGCGGTTAATCTGCTCCTCTCTCTTTGCAGTGTCGCACTCGCACTGATCCTTTGGATTCGGGTCGGCTTTGAGCTTGGTGCATACTCTTTCGGCGCCCTCGCGCTTTGGCAGGTCTACTGCGCTTTGACCTATCGGGAAGAGCGCAGCCAAGTCGTGCTCCGCCTGGGTGGATTTTCCTGGGATGTGTTCGATTTCTGCCGGGGTTGGCTGATCACCGGACAGGTCGGTAGTGGGAAGACTGTGGCGGCGATCAATACCATGCTCTGGCAGGTGTCAAAGAACTGCCCCACCTGGGGCGGCGTCTGCGTGGACGACAAGGGAGTGTACTGGGAAACCTTGACTACGATGCTGGGCAATCTCGGTCGGTCCTCCGATCTGATCCTGCTCCAGGTGCGTCCCGAGAATGCGCCATTAGGCTGGCAACCGGCGCAACGGTTCAATTTCTTGGACAACCCGCACCTGCCCTACGCCGCGAAGGCGAAGATCGTATGTGACGTTGCCGCCTCGCTTGGTCAGCGCACCGAACAGAGCTTCTTCCGGATGCAGGCTCAGGTGCAGATGGAATTCGCGTTCAGCACGCTAGCCTGCGCCGGATACGAAGTCACGCTGGCGAGTGCCTACGCCTTTCTGACATCGGAAAAGGAGCAGGGCCGGGTGATCGCGAAGCTGGCGGAAGTGGATTCGCCCGAGGCGCAGGCTCTGACGGACCACTACCATTTCAATTTCAACTCCCAGCCCGCGGAGCAGCTCGGCGGCGTAAAAACGACCATCGCCAACTACCTAAAACCGTTCACTGAACCAGACATCGCTGCCGTATTCTGCCCGGCGAAATCGTCGTTCGAGTTCGGAGTGATCGACCGGGGGAAGATCATCTGCGTGGCGATGCCCCAGCGGTTTGTGGTCGAGCGTAGGTACATCAATACGCTGCTGAAACTGGCCTTCTATTCGCACGTGCTGCACCGCTACGACCGGCCGGCCGTAGCGCGCGCCAACGACAATCTCTTGATTTTCTGGGCGGACGAAGCCCAGAAAATCGTCACTGCATCGGAGGACGGCATGAGCGACTACAACGTCGTGGACTTGATACGCGAAGCGCGGGCTACGGTTGTGGCGGCGACGCAGTCGTACTCTTCGTTGGTTCCCCCGATGGGCGACGAGAGAAAGGCCAAGGTGTTCATCGCCAACATGGCCAACCGGGTGACGTTCTGCGCCGCAGATGAAGACTCCGCCAAGATCGCGGCCGATACGTTGGGCAAACGCAAGTCGCTGCGGCGCACGACCGGCTGGACCGGCGGCAAACGCACCACCTCGCTGACGGAAGAGGATCGCTACTATATCGAGCCTCACGAATTCCGCCGGCTGCGGAGATTCCATGCTGTGGTGCAGCACTGCGATTTGGGCTTTCGTCGGACTTATATTCGGCCTCTTGGTACGAATGGGCGGATTCCGGCCTGGTATCGCTCCAAAGCTTGAACACCATGACTGTGCTTCGCTCGGCACCTTCGTTCCATTCCACCGAAACCGTGATGGACCGCCTTCGGGGTTTGAGGGCGCATCTTGAGGCGAATATCCGCGGACAAGGTCATCTCATGGAGAGGGTTGTATCCGTTTTAACACGGGGCGAAATGGGCTTCGCGCACCCGGACCGGCCCAAAGGCTCGTTCCTGTTCGTTGGCCCCACCGGTGTTGGCAAAACGGAGCTCACCCAGGTATTTACGGCGCACCTGTTCGACGGCCGCAAGCCAGTGCGTTTCGACATGTCGGAGTATCAGAACCAGTCATCGGTCGAGAAGCTGATCGGCTACGAGGTGTCCGAGATCGGTCTGCTCGGCCGCGCGCTGCTGGACGTCGAGGATGGAACTCTGCTCTTCGACGAGGTCGAAAAGGCCCATCCGCTCGTGCTCGACCTGTTCTTACAAATTCTCGACGACGCCAGCATCACTCTCGCCACCGGCGAAAGGAGGAATTTGTCGCGGTTCTACGTCGTGTTCACCAGCAATATCGGATCCGCCGAGGTGATGCGGATGACTTCCGCCCCGATGGCGACGGTTGAGCGCACCGTGCTCAACCGGGTAGGACAGCAACTGCGCCCTGAGCTGGTTGGCCGCATCACCGAGAAGATCGTTTTCGCCCGGCTACAGTTCGAGACCCAGCGGGAGATCTGCGAACTGATGATCGCTCGCGAGCAGGCCCGACTGCATCGCCTCGGGTTCCCCGTGGAAGCGACACCGGAGGCGGTCGAGTTCCTGATTCGGCGTGGCTTTCACAAGACCCTCGGAGCCCGTCCCATGCGCTCGACCGTCGAGCGCTATCTTCAAGATGCGATAACCAGAAGCCTCCTTGATGCCCATAGCGGCTGCGGTCGGCTGGTTGTATCGCCCGAGCAAGACCGGCTGATCCTTGCCTGATTCTCTTGCACGACAACAGCCGTCAACTCAAGGCAACAGCCCTCGGGCAACCCGGCGATTCCCGTCGACGGCCTACCCGAAGGGGCTGTGGCGCAGGGCGCGTAGGACGGTGAGGCCGCCCCAATCGGTGATGGGCTGGAGCGGTCGAGGGGCGCTGCGTTCGCGCGCACCGTACCGGCGGCGATACGCGGCGAGATGGAAGGCGACGAAGGCCTGAGAACCGAGCACCGCCGAATCTGTGAAGTAGCGTACCCGACAACGCAACACCGTGGGCATCGGGAGTTGGCCCTTTTGCCGCAGTACCTCGCTGAAAGCCGCCGGGGTGATGATGGCGCCGCAGAGCCGAGGAACCGAACCGGTGCCAAACAGCCCGATACGGTGGGCGGCGTGGGCTTGTTGCCACTTCCCGCCATGCACCTGGCA
>CAJCBL010000071.1 GCA_903960515.1 uncultured Verrucomicrobiota bacterium | reverse complement strand
GTCCGGCGTGGCCCAGAAATACCTTATGGGGTTGGTGGCGCTGGTGTTTTGGCCGTTTGGCTGGGCGGTGGCCGCGGTTGTGACCAACGCGATGCTCGAGGCAGCCGCCAGCGCCAACCTCGTACCGGTATTCAACGCAGGAGCTCCACTGGCAGTGCCCGCGTTGACCGTGCTGCTCATCGGCTCGTGGATGCTGGTCAGCTCCGTCATGGCCCCGTGGATCACCACGAAGGTTTTCCTGATGGGCGCGAATCCCGCGATGGCCCTGGCTCAGGGCATAGGCGGAGTGGCTCAGGCCGCGTTTGCCGGGGGCGTAGGAGCGGCGATTGCCGCGGCCACTGGTGGGGCAGCGGCACCTGGAGTGATCGCGGCGGCAGCCGGAGGAGTGATGATGGCCGGCGCGGAGTCAGCCGCCCGCGGAGGTGACTCGGCGCACACAACAGAAACTGCGGCACGAGGGTTCACCGGTTTCTCCGCAAGCAAGCTGGCTAAACGTCACACCGAGGCGGCCGAGGGAACAGCCACAGCGCAACGTCAGCGAACCGCAGCGGCCCAAGCGTTCGCTTCGGAGTTTTCCGGATATGTTCGTCAGCGGCAGAGCCGGAGCGGATTTGACCATCAACCGCACGAAGACGACCCGAATCAGGCTGCAATCGATATCGATAGCCGCCGTTAGCACGAATTTCCCAGATCAACGCCAGTGGCTCCAAACACTGAATCCTATGACAAGCTTCGCCCACAGAATTGAGGTAGCATCCAAAGAATACGTGGATGCCACTCAGCGACTCACCGCCGCTGAGCAGCAGATTATGCGGACGTTCCTCGACCTGATCGCCCTGGATGAAACGTCGGCAAAGTCCACCGCTCCCCGCCCCCCACCCCTGCCTCGCACCCCAGCCCAACCTCCCCCACTTCCTCCAAACCCGAGGTAATTTCCATGACAACGAACGCCGATCCGCCCGCTCCGCGTTCCCCCCACCCTGCTCCGGTCTTCGGGCGGCCGAAGTCCACGCTGCTGGCGGTCTTCGACCGGCAACGCCGGCAATCCCTGCTTTGGTTCCTCATCGCCGTGTGCGCCTGGGGTTGGGCGGCGTGGGACCACAACCGTACGGTCGACAAGCTCACGCGCCGCCGCGAAGTGGTGATGGTCGACAGCCTGGGTACGTATTACGTATCCCCTGTCGTCGACATCCAGCAGGCCAAGGACCTGCACGCGATGCAGACCAAGCTCGCGTGCAAGGCGCTCTTCGAGCGCAACCCACAGGGCCTCGACAACCCCGAGCTGTTCCGGCAGCTCTTCCTGCGGGACGCCGCGCAGACGGCCCAAGCCGTATTCACCAAGACCAAGCCCGAGTTCGAGGCCAAGTCGCTGCATCAGAAAGTCGAGGTCGGGGCTCCGGAGGTGCTCAGCACCCGCGACGACGCCTTCTACACCTCGGCGGACGTGCAGCTCATCCGGGTCGGCGCCTACCAGGGCGCCCCGATCACGGAGGTGCTGCGCTACCGCGTGAAATTCAAATTTCTGGTCAACCCGGACCTAACTCGTAACGGACGGTTCCCCACAGCCGTCGCGGCATTCCAGGTCGAACCCGCAAAGACATGAGGAGGCTGTATGTGGCAATCCGCAGTGCTATCGCTCGGCGCAGCCGCTGCGCTGGGCGCCCAGACGATCCGTGACCTCGATCTCGATCCACGGCAAGCGGTGGACTTGCCGGTGTCGCGCGAAGTCACCACCGTTGTATTCCCGGGGCCGATCACCGCAGTGGCCGGTGCGGACATGCTCATCGAAGGCGGCAGGGAGCCGACGGAGGTCGACGAATCCACGCCTCTTCGCTTTCAGGTCACGCATGCGCCCGGAGCCAACTTCCTTCTTGTGCGCAGCCTGCTGCCCGCAGCCACCGGTCGCCTGACGGCGATCTACCAGGGTTCGGCGTATGTGGTGGAGTTGCGGACCGTCCTGACCGGCTCGGTGGCCAGCGCGATATTCAGTCGCTCCCCCGCCGCCGAGCGCGTGGCCGGGCCGCCGGAGCCGGTACGCTTTTCGCCGCGCATCGGGCTCAGCCTGCTGGACCGCGCGAGGGCGTATCCTGTGTTGTCGCGCACGCTGCCCAAGGCTGTCGAGGGCGTCACCCTGCGCGCGCAAAATCGCAAGGTCGTGCTCCCCGACCTCGAAATCACCGTGCAGGAAGTGTATCGCTTCCCCAAGGAGGACGCTGTGGTTTTTCTGCTTGGACTCAGGAACACCTCCGGTTGCGTGCTCGATCTGGCGCCCAGCAGTCTGGCCGCCCGCGTCGCACAGGAGCGTTTCGAGCAGGCGATAGCCAACGGTCCGCGCACCCTGGGCCCGGGCGAGAGCGCAGAGGCCGAGTTTGCGGTTGTTGGCCTGCCCGACGGCACGCGCAACGACCTGAGCGCCGACAACGCGTTTACCATTTTGATCAATACCGCCCGCCGTCAGCCGGCGGCTGCGGCCCCCGCCCCGGCAGCACCGCCAACGGAGGCCGCGCCATGAACCCGCGCAACATCGGCAATTTTCTCAAAAGCCGCTTCGGACTCTTCATCGTGTTCATCATCGTGCTCTTCTCCGGGCTCTGGATCTACGGCACCCACCAGGAGCAGGAGCGCGAGGCCCAAAAGCTCGCCGCGCAGAGCAAAAGGAAGGTCGAACTGGGCCGGGTGCGGCTGCCGCTCAATCAGGGGCTGGAGGACGGGGTGCCCCAGCAGGTGTCATCGTCGTCGGACCCCGGCAACGACAAGGAATTCGCCGGCAACGGCATCGTGCCGTTCCACCCGCCGGTTCCAGTCGTCACCCCAGCCCGCGCGGCACCGGCCACGGCAAGGCCGGAGCCCGGCCCCAGCAAGGAGCCCAAGCCGCGAACGGTCCGGTACTCGTCGCTGCTCGCCGGTTACGATGCGCCCGGTGCGAACGCAGAGCCGGCGCAGCCCCCGCCGGAGCGCTTCATCCCGTTTGGCACCCTGCTCAAGTGCAAGCTGGTGAACACCCTCGACAGTGCCAACATGGAGACGCCCATCATCGCCCTCCTGCTGGAGGATGTCTGGCAGAACAGCCGGCTGGTCATCCCCGCCAACACCCTGGTGCACGGCACCGCGAGAGCCGGCCGGCTGCGCGACCGCATAACGGCGACGGGCACGTGGCGCTTTGTCTGGCAGGACGGCCGCGAGCTGGCGTTTGGCGGAGTGGCCCTGGACCGCGAGTATGAGCACGACACCGACGGCTACGGGATCACCGACGCCTCGGCGGGGATCAAGGGCCGCCTGCTCGCAGCCGACGATTTGCAGGAGTTGAAGATGCTCGCCGCGGCCGCACTGAGCGGCTTCGCCCGCGGCACTCAGGACCGCACCCTGGGCGCCTATGGCTCTACGGTGACAGGGTCGGTATCCAACGGCGTGCGCGAGGGAGCCGGCGAGGTATTCGAGCTCTACGCGCAGCGCACGCTCAAGGACATCGAGGAGAACGGCATCTTCGTGCGCGTGGCCGCCGGTAAGGAGTTTTACCTCTATGTGCTGCAAGCCGTGGATCCGCAGAAGGCCAGTCTGGCCGGGGCAAGGCTGCGCCCGAGCGCTGCGAATGCCCCCGCCCAGCCGATCCCGCCGCCTATCCCAAAGAAAGGATGACCATGCGCCCACTCTGGATAATATCCATCCCGATAGTCGTAGCCGGTTGCGCCACGCACCTTCCGGTGGTGCAAACGCCCGCCCAACCGCAGGGTCCTCCGGTCGCGGCGGTAGCACCGACCAGGCTGGTCGAGACCCGCTACGAAGTGGGCGGCTATCGCGAGTCCCCGCAGCTCCGCCACGAGGCGCATGCGGTCTACCGCCAAACGCGGGTGCCGGCCCCAGCCGCCAATAGTTTTGAAACCGTCCCGCGCACCTCGGCCCCGGCCCTCGCCAACTCCCCCCTGCCCGAGAGCACCGAGCTGGCCGCCGAGCTCTCCATCCAGAAAACGATTACAGCGGAACTGCGCTCGATGCAGGCAGCGATGGCCGAAACCGAGTGCCAGATGCAGGCTCAGTACGCTGTGCTCGTGCGCCAAAGCGCCGAGGTGATGGGGTTGCGCCAGCACTTGGAGACGGAGCGGCGGCGGGTGCTCGCTATTCCGGCGGTGGAGGCCCCCGCCCAAACGCCATCCGCCGCCGGAGGCACCCCGGCGTTGGAGGTAAAATGGTAGGAGGGCGTCATGAAACTGGGGAACGACCAGCGCGAACGGCTTCAAACCCTGCCCTCTCGTTTGAAGGCGATCATCACCGGCCAGGACCGGGTGATCGATCAGGTGGTGGAGCGGCTTCAGCACGGTGAACTCGGCCTCTGTGCTCCGGGCCGGCCGAAGGCCAGCTTCCTCTTCCTCGGCCCAACCGGGGTGGGCAAGACCGAGCTAACGCTCCAATTCACCGCCGACCTGATCGGCCCAAATCGGGTCGTGCGCCTGGATATGTCCGAATACCAGACCGCCGAGCGGCTCGGGTTGCTGCTGGGCACTGCAGACGAGCCCGGCCGCGTAGCGGAGGGTTTCGACGCCTGCGCCGGGAGCGGGACCCTGCTCTTTGACGAGATAGAAAAGGCGCATCCACGGGTCCTCGACGTGCTGCTGCAGCTCCTCGATGCCGCGCGCCTGACCACGGGGCGCAACCGCGTGTTGGATTTCTCGAACTGGTATGTGGTGCTCACCAGCAACATCGGCGGGCCGCGCATCATGACGCTGCGCAAATCCAAGTACGAGACCATGGAGCGGCTGGTGCTGCAGGATGCCCAGCGCGAGCTGCGCCCGGAGATCTTCGCGCGCATCACCCTGGCGGTGGTATTCGCGAAGTTGGACTACGACGCCCAGTGCACCATCGCCCACGGCCTGGTCGCCCGGGAATGCGCCGCCCTGGGGGACCGCGGCTTCGCGTTGGCCCCGTCGGAGCCGGTCTCCTCCGTTGTGATTCAGCGCGGCTATCACGAGCGGCTGGGCGCGCGGCCCATGCGCGACGCCGCCGAACTGCTCATCCGCAACGCCCTTGCGCGCAACCTGCTGTGCGGTGGAAACGGTGACGGCCAGCTGCGTCCCCACCCCGACGGCAACCGGCTCGACGTGGGCCAAGCACACCTCTGACCATGAGCCCGCGCCCCTCCAGCCTGCACGTCGTGGTCCTCAAGGCGGAGCGGCTTTATGGGGAGCTGATCTGCGAGCGTATCCGCTCGCACTGGAGGCAGGCGCAGGTGCAGGTCTTCCAGCGCGGCCTGGAGGCGCTGCGCACGATGCAGTCCCGGGTCCCGGACCTGCTCGTCGTGGGCGTCCGGATTTCCGACATGGACGGGCTCGAACACCTTGAGCCTTTCGTGGGGCGGGATCTGCCCATCCTGATCGTGACCTCCTGCAAGGATGAGCGCTCCTTCGCACTGCTGCGGGCCGTACGGTATGATGGTATCTACGATGCCTCCGCCGAGGGCATGGACAACTTCTCCTCCGCCCTCGAACAGGCGCTCAATCATTGCACCTACGTGAGCCCCACCTTCCTGTCCTTGATCAACCCGCCCGAAGACGGCGCGGCCATCCGGTTAACGGAGACAGAGCAACGGGTTTTGTCCATCATCGGGGAAGGGGCGGACGATCAGGAGGCTGCCGCCCGCTTCGGACTGTCCACCCACACGATCAACACGCACCGCAAAAAGATCATGAGCAAGCTGCACGTGCATCAGAAGGGTGAACTCATCCGCTACGCACTGCACAAGGGCTATGTGCACTTCACTTCGGACAAAATCTACCGCCCCGGATTCCAGCGCTGCCTCGACCACGGCAATGGCAAGGGGAACGGAACCTCCAATACCTAGGCGACCCGTCTGCGTGTTGTTAGTTGTGATACAACAGCGCCCGGCGACATAGCCAGCAGTATCCGCCAAGGACCCAGCCTCCGGTTGGGTCCTCGGCGCGCGCTGCGCTACTTGGCCAGCGCCTTGAGGCGCGAATTGAGCACCTTCACGTCGGCCTCAGCGCCCGCCATTGCAGCCCGAGCCCTGGCCCGGCGCACCTCGGCTTGGAGGAGTTGGTGTTTGAGCCGGGCAAGTTCGTCCATTGTGGGGTCCGGGCAGGAGGGCCGCGCCTCGGGCAGCGATGCATTCAGCGGGAGTTCGGATGTTGTGGTTTGCATGTGTAATATGCCGGCCATACGCACCGGCGTTTGGTGTTTTCACGGCGGCCCGCAACGGCGG
>CAJCBL010000070.1 GCA_903960515.1 uncultured Verrucomicrobiota bacterium | reverse complement strand
TCCCTTCAGGGGTGCCCCGCGACCAGCCCGGCCCGCAGGGCGCCCGGCCGGAGGATCCGCCAGGGAGAGCAAGCACGCCCCGGCAAAAAGGGACGGCCAGAGGTGCGCGCAAAATCGCCAACTCCACGCAACAGCGAACGTCTCTTCCAAAACCCGACACCACCGCGGCACCGTGTGCGATCATGCGGCGAGTGGGAGAACGGGCCCGAGAAGTGCGTTTCGTGACCTTGTCCGCACCCTCTGGAGGCCCGTCCACGAGACCGACGGACGCGACGTCCCCCTCGTCGCTGGCCGATGGGCACGCTCTTCGGCTCTCGCGCTGCTGAGACCCAAGCAAGCGTCGGCTTGCGCCGCCGGTGGGCGGGATTGCCGGTCGCCGTGTGCCCGCAGCCGCTCCGCCGGTGTTCACCCAGCGCAGGGTTCGTCCCGCCCTGCTGCCCCCGGGTTTTGGATTGGGCCACATGCTCGCCGGGGGGACTTGTGGCAGAGTCACCCAAACGAGATCCTACGCACCTTTCGGCTCGAATACGTCCATCGCCCCGGCCAGTCGAGCTGTGCGAACACCGCCACCGCCTACGACAGCAGCGGACATCGTCCTGAAGTGGGTGCGCCCCACTCTCATACCCCGGACGCGCACACAAATTCGGGCAGGCTTTGGCTTGATTTCACGCCGTGAAAGAATTTCATCCACCACATGGGAGCCTTTAAAACACGCTGGATTGAAGCGCGCTTGGGTGCCGCTTTGTCGGCCGTTCCGGTGGTTGTGATCACCGGCGCTCGCCAAACCGGCAAGTCAACCCTGGCTAGGTCGGCCGAGCAATTGCGTGAGCGGCCGTATTATACGCTGGATCGTCTGGATATATTGGATCTCGCGAAGCGCGCGCCGGAAGAACTATTGCGTTCCCTTCCGCTCACCATCGATGAGATCCAGAGAGCACCCGGGATGCTGCTGGCGGTAAAACTGAGGGTTGACGAAGCTCGCCAGCGAGGCGAAGCGATCAACGGGGCAATCGCTCTCACCGGCTCGGCCAATCTCGCACTCATGGAGGGAGTGAGCGAGTCTTTGGCAGGCCGGGCCTCCTATCTGCACTTGGCCCCGTTTTGCCCCGGCGAATGGCTGGAATCCTCGGAAGCGTTGAGTGCTTTAGATTCGTTATTCGCGGCCAAGTTCGATGCGGCCTCATGGAGGCCTGGAGCAACCGACTGGGAGGGCTGGGCGGTCCGGGGCGGCTACCCGGATGCTCTAGCCCAAGGCAATCCCGCGGCCCGAGACGAATGGTTCAGTGGCTATGTAGATACCTATCTGGAGCGGGACTTGCGCCAGCTCGCCAACATCGCCCACCTTCCAGATTTCAAACGCCTCATGCGTCTCCTCGCCGGGCGCAGCGCTCGCCTGCTCAACCAAGCCGACCTCGCTCGGGATGTACAAATTCCCGGGGCTACCGCCCATCGTTACCTCAACTTGCTAGAAACCGGCCATCTTATCACGCGATTGCCCAACTACCGCGCGAGCGTTACAAGTTCCCTGAACAAGGCGCGCAAGGTGCTTTGGGGCGATGTAGGGCTGGCCCTCTGGCTGGCGGGAGTGGATGCCTCCACGGTGCGCACGCGCCCCGACAGTGGGTTCTGGCTTGAACAACTCGTCTACCAAACTCTGCAAGCCTGGGCGGTCCAAGCCCCGCGCCGGACCGTTTCGTTTTGGAGGGACGGAGCGGCTGAGGTCGATTTTGTGCTGGAGCAAAATGGGCACTTGGTGGCGATGGAAATCAAGTCCTCACCTACTGTTACCCAGGACGATCTGCGCGGCTTGCGAACCTTCCAAGCGAGCTTTGCCAACGCGCATAAAGAGGTCCCACTAGCCGTAGTTATACACCCCGGCGTGTGTGCTTTATCGCATGGGGGCAACGTCTGGTCGTTGCCGTTACATCTATTTGCGCCAGCCGGATGATCGGGGATGCAGCTCGACCAGATCAAGCGAGTGCCCAGGTCCACTGTCGGTAGCTCCGAGTTGAACCGCCCCCGCTCGCGCCCTTTCATCCGGCAGACTACCCGAAGGGGTTCTGGCGCAGGGCGCGCAGCACGGTGAGGCCTCCCCAATCGGTGATGGGCAGGAGCGGGCGAGGGGCGCTGCGTTCGCGCGCACCGTAGCGGCGTCGATACGCGGCGAGATGGAAGGCGACGAAGGCCTGAGAGCCCAGCACGGCAGAATCGGTGAAGTAGCGTACCCGGCAACGCGGCACCGTGGAGAGAGGGAGCTGGTCCTTTTGCCGCGGCCCTTCGGAACACCGTGAAAGCCTTCGGGGCGATGGTGGTGCCGCTGAGGCTCGGGCCCGACCCGATGACAAACCGTCCAAAACGGAGCGCACCGCGAGCCTGTTCCCGCCGAGCCCCTCGCGCGCTCTTAAGGAATCGGCGCCGAATCCCCTCCGGCCTTTCCCTCCCCCGATCGCGTCATTGTGCCGGTTGCCCGTGGTTTGCGGCGGAGGGCACGAGAAAGGCGGCCGGCAATGCCGGCCGCCCATGGGCGCGAGTATCACTCGCTGGTTGCAGTCCTCAGCTCCGCGAGCCGCTCATAGATGAATGAGTGGGCCCGATCGGCCAGGGTGGCGACGAGAGGTAGGTCGTCGCGCCCGAAGCTGTCGGTGTCGTGGAATACACGGGCCTCGTCCATGTAGGTGCGGGCGAAGGTCACGTTGTAGAACTTCTTCTGGTCGGTCCCGTTCTCCCACACGGCGGCCTTGATGCGGCCGATGCGGAAG
>CAJCBL010000069.1 GCA_903960515.1 uncultured Verrucomicrobiota bacterium | reverse complement strand
GCGAAATAGGGGGAATGCGTGAAATAGCGCGCGGCGCAGCGTGGATGGGGTGTAGGAGCGAGCTTGCTCGCGAATCCGGGCCGTGAGGGGAGGCGTGGATCGATGTAGGAGCGAGCTTGCTCGCGATTCCGGTGCTTGGGAAGTGGCGATGCGCAGGGATCGCGTGCAAGCACGCTCCTACGACGGAAGGTACGGACACGAGGTCCGAACCTACGCCGGAAGAGGCGAGGCGGATCGAGCCTACGGAACCACCGTGATTCGCGATTCCACTGGCAGCGCGACGGTTCCTGACTTCTTCAGGAACGAGGCGAAGGCATCCGCATCGATGATGCCTGTGTCGAAGCGGTAGCGCGTGGCCGCTTTGAGGGTGGCGAAGCCGTCACCACCACCGGCTACGAAGCTGTTTACTACGATGCGATAGATTTTGGCGGGCAGCACCTCCGAATATCGGCCATCGGCCTCGAGGATGGCGAGGGAGCGGATGCGTGAGCCTGCGGGGCTTCGGTGATCCACTGTATACCGCGCGCCCGACACATAGGGCAACGGCAGCGCTGCGGCGCCGGCGAACTTCTTGCGGAGAAATTCTATATCTTCTTCCATCGCCGCTTTCAGCTCAGCTCCGCTGAGGTCCAGCACTTGCAATGTGCTGCCAAAGGGGAGCACCTCCATCACATCGCCCAGCGATATGTTCCCCGCCAGCAGGTCCCGGCGAACGCCACCATAGTTGAGGATGGCCATGCAGGAAGTGGGCACCGCCTCGCGCATGGAATCGGCGATCAGCGGCCCCGGGCCACCATTGAGGCTGCGCACCAGTTCCCCTCCAGCCGAAGTCAGCACCGTGGAGCGATAGGCTTTGAGTTGTTGGGTGAAGGGCCGCAGG
This sequence comes from uncultured Verrucomicrobiota bacterium, assembly GCA_903960515.1. Lineage (GTDB taxonomy): Bacteria > Verrucomicrobiota > Verrucomicrobiia > Opitutales > Opitutaceae > CAJCBL01. The sequence continues at coordinate 1,382 of CAJCBL010000069.1, read as the reverse complement.
GCATCGGCTGCCGCTTTGGATTCTGGCTGGATGCGCGCCATCCCCGAGGCTTCAAGAGCGGCCAGAAGGGGGATGCCATCCTCGCCCACGATCAAAGATTCGAGCGACTCATAGGTTTCCACCACGCCCTTGGGCGAGAAACGCACTTTCATCTCGCCCAGCATCTCGCCCCACTGCCCCGCCTGCACCACCAGCACTTTTTCGCCGCAAGGTGAAACCACTTCGGTGGGATAGGGGCCGTCGGACTTCAATCCGAGGCGCGCCATGGCGCTGGCATCGCCCAGCCAAGTGTGGGAGTGGCCGCCCACAATAATATCTACGCCGGAAACGCGGGAGGCGAGGCGCAGATCCTCGCCGTAGCCGAGATGGGAGAGCAGAATGATCTTGTGGATGCCCAGTCGCTCGAGCGCGGCTACATTGCGGCCTACTGCACGCACCGGATCTTCGAATTTCACGTTCCCGATGTCGGATGTAGAGATCGGAGTGTCCTCGGTGGTCACCCCCAGGACTGCGATCTTCTGTCCGTCGATTTCGCGAACGATCCAAGGCTTCACCAGGGGTGCAATCGAAGGCTCGCCTGAGAAATCAATATTGCAGGAGACGAAAGGGAACTTCGCCCGCTTGAGATAAGCGGGGATGGCAGCTGGTCCGCGGTCGAATTCGTGATTCCCAAAGGTCATGGCATCCACGCCCAGCCGGTTAAGCGCATCGAAGTCCACGGTGCCATTAAAGAGGCTGAAATAGAGAGTGCCCTGCACCGCATCGCCCGCGTGGAAGAGCAGCAGGTTGGGATCGTGGGCGCGCAACTCCTCCACTGCGGTTTGCAGACGTGCGAAGCCGCCCAGCGAGACGGGATGTTTCACGCCATCGACCACCAGATTCACGAGCGTAGGTTCCTGATGGGAATGCGTATCGTTGAGGTGCGCGATGGTCAGCGTGAACGGCTGCGGGGCCTTGCTCGGTTGATGCTGACAGCCGAGCAGCGCTGCCAGGGAAAAGACGACGCAGATAAGGAAATTGGATCTCATGGTAGTGTCCGAAGCATCAAAAATGGGTCACCGAGGAGACGGGAAAGGCTGAAGGCTGAAACCTGAAGGCTGAAGGAGGAGGGCCGGAAAGGCTGAAGGTTGAAACCTGAAGGCGGAAACCCAGAAGAACTCTGGCAGGGATCGCGTGCAAGCACGCTCCTACGACGGAAGGTGCGGACGCAAGGCCCGGCCTGCCGCGGAGACGGTTCGGGTGTAGGAGCGAGCTTGCTCGCGATGGATTGGGAGAACGGCGCTGCGCAGAGATCGCGTGCAAGCACGCTCCTACGACGGAAGGTGCGGGGGAGCGGCGCCGCGCAGGGATCGCGTGCAAGCACGCTCCTACGACGGAATGGC
>CAJCBL010000068.1 GCA_903960515.1 uncultured Verrucomicrobiota bacterium | reverse complement strand
GGGCGGTTGCTGGTCATGATGGTGGAGCGGGTCTCGTGGCGGCGTACGATGATTTCCATGAGGTATTCGCCGGATTGTTTGGGCAGGGCCTTCAGGCCCATGTCGTCGATGATGAGCAGATCGGGTTTCAGGTACTGGCGCAGCACCCGGTCGCGCTGCGAGAGGGCCTCGTCTTCGAGGAAGTCGCGCACCAGATCGAAGATCGAGCGGTAGCGCACGTGGTAGCCCTGCTTGAGGGCTTCGTATCCGATGGCTTGGGCCAGGAAGGTCTTGCCCACGCCGGGCGGGCCCACGAAGAGCACATCATCGTGGCGGCCGATGAAGTGGCCGGCGGCCAGTTCGAAGATCTGCTTGCGGGGGATGTCGGGATTGAAGCGCCAGTCGAAGTCGTCCAGCGGCTTGAGTGCTCGAAACTCGGCGACGCGCAGCCGGGCGTCGAGTTGGCGCTGGCGGCGCACGGACAGCTCGTCTTCGAGGATGAGTTCGAGGAATTCCATGTGGGTGAGCCGGCTTGCGCCCGCTTCTTGGAGACGCACTTGGAGGGTCTTGCCCAGTCCGGAGAGCCGGAGCTGGCGCAGGTTGGTATGGAGGTTTTGGTTCATGGTTCGCTGGAGGGAAAAGCGGCGACGCTGTAGGCGCTCAGGTCGCGGATGAGCGGGTGGGCCTGCAGGAAGTCGGCTTGCACGACGCTCTCGCCCTGCTCGAGGAGGCGCTGCACATCGCGCAGGCGGAAGGCGCCGTGGTGGAGGGCCGCGCCGGTGGCTCGTTCGAGCTGGGCGACGGGGTGTTTGCCGGCCAGTTGCAACAAGCCTTGCAGGACGCGCAGGTGAAGCAGACCGCGGTTTTGGAGCATGGCTTGGGCCCAGGCGCCGGAGTTGTTCCCCAACAACTGGCAACGTGCCAGCAGGTAGTCGGCGCCGCGCTCGACGGGGTGGCGCTTGCGGGGGTGGAGATGCTCGTCGGCGGTGGCGAAGCGGCTGGCCTGCACGCGCAGGTGAGTGGCGATCGTCTCCATACGCTGGTTAAACAGGCGCACCAGCCGGGAGTCGGCGCGCAGCCAGACCTCGCGGCCGACGTATTCGGGAGGGGCGGAGTAGTAGGCCTTCTGGTACTCTACGTGACCGTCGCGGTGGACGCTGCGGCGCACCTCGGTGAAGCAGGGGAAGATGCTGGCGGGCAGCGGCAGGAGCGCGGGGCGCTCGACTGACTCGAAGAGTTTGCCCACCTGCTGGCGCACCGTGCCGTGGATACGTGTGTCGGCCACGCTGCGTTCCCACTCGGAGAGGAAGCGGTTCTCTTCGCCCAGGCTGGCGAAGCGACGGGCCTTGAGCGCGTTCTCCTGGGCGAAGTTTACGCCGGACTCGATCTTGCCCTTGTGGCGGGGCATCGCCGGTTTGGTGGGCAGGATCGTCGTGCCGTAGTGGATGGCGAACTCGGCCAACTTCGGATTGAGGTCGGGGTCGTACCAATCGGCGCGCAGCACGCCCGCCTTGAGGTTGTCGATAACCACCGTCTGGGTGACCCCGCCGAAATAGCGGAAGGTGTTCTCGATGCAGCGCAAGAATGTCTCGGTATCCTGGTGCCAGACCACCTCGGTGTAGCCCTTGCGCGAGTGGCTAAGCACGGCGCGAAACAGGTGCGGGCGGCGGCGCTTGCCGTCGACCTCGATCCAGGCGCCCTGGCCGAAGTCGATCTGCACCTCTTCACCAGGCAGGCACTCCATGCGCCGGAAGGGCAACGGGGAGCTCTGCGCGAGCTGGCGGGCGAAGCGTTTCACCGACTGGTAACTGCCGGGGAAGGCGTGCTCGGTCACCAGATCTTGGAAGAGGCGCTGTGCAGACAAGCCGGCTTGTAGGCCCGACTCGATCACCGGGCGAAACTGCTCGCACAGACTGCGGCGACCGGCCACGCCGTCCGGCGGCGAGCCGGGGGTCGAAATGCTGGCCGGTTTTGCCTGCGTGGGCGTATCCGAACCGGAGGTCGAAATGGCCGGTTTTGACTCGGCCAAGGCGGACTCCTCGGCGGCGACGATCGTCTCGGCGATGGCTTGGGTGGTGACCGCAATTGCCTGCGCCGAGCGCGAATACTTGCCCACCGTCTCGCGGTGGATGCCCAGTTCACGGGCGATGCGCCGTTGCGACCAGCCACGGGCGCGCAGCGAGAGGATTGCTTGTTGATGGTTCACTTCGAGCAGGTTCATCGCGCCCTTGTGCGGAAGGACCCGCACCGGCTGCAATGTTACCGCTCAAAGTGGCCGGTTTTGAATCGACCCGAAGTGGCTGGTTTTGAGTGACCGCTGACAACGACACGGAGACGCGACCTATCGGGATGCCAACTGTGGAAAACAAGGTGCTGGAACGGGCGGTCGCGATGCTATTGGAGCCGGTCTATGAACAGGAGTTTCTGGACTGCTCTTACGGCTTCCGGCCGGGACGCTCGGCC
>CAJCBL010000067.1 GCA_903960515.1 uncultured Verrucomicrobiota bacterium | reverse complement strand
GCGTGCTTGCACGCGATTGAGAGCGCAGATCGCGTGCAAGCACGCTCCTACGGCCGACACCGGAATTTGTGCACTGCCAGAGCGCAAAGCGGTACGATTGCATCGTCACGGATGAGGCGAGACCGCGCAGGAGTCCATCGCGATGTCCCCACTTTTCCCGCCGGCCAAGTCGGAGCCGGGCAACTAGCCCCACGGCCCGCACCGCCCTACAGCATCTCGCCAGGCTTGAGTTTGCGCACTCGCACAAAGCGGGCACGCAGCCGTTCGTCGAGCGCAGAGCGCGTTGGTGCCGGGATGCGGGATACCAGACTGTCGAGCGAGGGCAACGGTCCCGAGCCACTGCGCGCACGGGCCGGCGGCGGGGTGACCGCAGGCATGTCGTCGTCGGCAAGCATTGCGGCCTCATCGGCGGCGCTGGGCCCCACGGGCTCGCCGTCGTCCACCGTACCGCCAATCGCTGCTGCGACCATACGCTCGCCCTCGGCTTCCTCACCGGCGCCATCCGCAGCACCGCTTTGGGCGCCGCCTTCTACGCGGTCGCCGCTGCCGCCTCCCGGCGGGCCGGCCGTGATGTCGCCACAATCAGGTGTCAGCTCTTTTTTTTTTCGCCGGCGGGCGCAGCCTCGGCCAGAGCTGCGATTTCCTTGAGCACGCTGTCGAGGGCACGCGAGCGGCTGCCCTCCACGGCCTTGAGCAGAGTGATCTCAAAATTGATCTTCTCGGAGAGCCCGAACTTCACACCGCCCTCGCCGTCATGCAGCGCATCCAGAAGGCGGGTAAGCTGCTCGGTCGTCATCTCCGTGCCCAAAGTCTTGCCTTTGCCGCCCTGCCGGATCGCATCAAGCAACGCGCGGCGCACGACAGTCTGCAGATCGGCCAACAGGCGGAACAGGTCGCGGCCGCCGGCATCGAATTCGTCGACCATCTCGACAATCTTGCGGTGATCGCCACCGGCCACGGCTGCGGCCAATTTCGCCACCTGCTCGGCACCGACCAGTCCGTAGACATCCAGCACGTCGGCCTCTCCGATCTTCGAGCCGCAGAAGGCTATCATCTGATCGAAGATCGACTGTGCGTCGCGCATGCCGCCGTCGGCGAGCCGTGAGATGCTGGCGAGTGCCTCCGGAGCCACCTCGATCTTCTCCACCTCGGCGATACGCTTGAGTCGCTCGGAGATCAGCTCATCGGAAATCGGCCGCAGGTCGAAACGCTGGCAACGCGAGATGATCGTGGGCAGAACCTTCTGCGCCTCGGTGGTGGCGAAGATGAACTTCACGTGCTCCGGCGGCTCCTCGAGGGTCTTGAGCAGCGCGTTGAACGCCGCAGCCGAGAGCATGTGCACCTCGTCGATGATGTAGACCTTGAAGCGGCCGGCGGCCGGCGCGTACTGCACCGTCTCGCGCAGGTCGCGCACTTGGTCGACGCCGTTGTTGGAGGCGCCGTCGATCTCGATCACATCCAAATGGGTACCGGCCGCGATGTCGCGACAGGCATCGCACTCACCACAGGGGGAGGGAGTCGGGCCCTTCTCGCAGTTGAGCGCCTTGGCGAAGATGCGCGCAGTAGAGGTCTTGCCGGTGCCCCGAGGTCCCACAAAGAGGTAGGCGTGGGCGATGCGGTTGCGGGTGATCGCGTTCTTGAGGGTCCGCACAACGTGGTCCTGGCCCACGACATCGTCGAAGACCTGCGGGCGCCACTTGCGGGCGATGACTTGGTAACCGGCTTTGGCCACGGGGAAAATTGGGGACAAAACAAACCGCCCGTCACGCGGGGCTGCGCACGAAGGCGGGCAGCCGGTGAGGGCGGATTGAAAGCTACAACACTCAGACGGCCGCTTCGCCGCGCTCGTCGGTGCGGATACGGATGACTTCCTCAACCGGAAGCACGAAGACCTTGCCGTCGCCGATCTTTCCGGTGCGGGCGGTCTTCACGATCGTGTCCACGACCTTGGCGCAGAGATCGTCGCGCACAGCGACCTCAAGCTTCACCTTCGGGAGGAAATCCACGGTGTACTCGCTGCCGCGGTAGATTTCGGTATGGCCCTTCTGGCGGCCGAACCCTTTCACCTCGGTGACGGTCATGCCCTCGATGCCGATGCCGGCAAGGGCCTCCTTCACTTCCTCCAACTTGAACGGTTTGATGATGGCGATGATCAGTTTCATGGGACTTGAAAGGATGGCGGAGGATTAGCCACGGCTCGGGAGCGAGCAAGGCTTAGTTCGGATATTTCGGACGTCCATCCCGTAGCCATACGCGGGGCTCCTGCCGGCCGGCCCACCTCCGCAGACGTCTTGCGCACCATCCGCAGCATCGACTCGCTCGGATTGAGCCGCTCCACCTCGCACAGCGGCACCCAGGCCACGGCGTGCGACTCGTCGCTCGCCACCAGAGGCTCGGCCGGGTGGGCCTCGATGAGAAAACGCAGATCGTAGTGCCAATGTTCCTCCACGGTGCCGCGAGCCGGAATCCGGTGCCGATCCACATCGAACGGCGCCACGCCCAGCGGCCGCAAGTGCGCCAGCCCCGCCTCCTCCCTGGCCTCCCGCAGCGCCACCGCCAGCAGATCCGGGTCGCCGTCGGCGTGGCCTCCGAGCTGGAGCCATCGGTCGAGCTTGCGGTGATGAGTAAGAACCACCTGAGTACGAGCCGGGTCCACCACCCAGGCCGAGCCGGTCAGATGCCCGGTGCTGCAACTGCGAAGAAAGCAATCCCCATGCGCCTCCACAAAGCGGATAGTGTCGGCGGTCATCTCCGCCTCGTTGGCATCGACCGGGCGGGCCAAATGCGCCCGCAGCAATTCCAACACGGCGGTGCGGTTCATCGGCAATCGGATCTCGGGTTTGCCCTCGTAGCGGGACGGCTTGCCGTTCCGCCTGGTGAGTCTGGCTTGGTCATCGGGTATCGAACCACTTTGTTTCCGCGGTCACCGCGCCTCCATCGACCAAGGCCAGCACCTCCTCCACCGAGCGCGCCACGCGGAAAAGGTCGCGGTTGCTCGGCTTGTTGAAGCGCTCTGCGATCATCCGCTCGAAGAGGCGCAGCAGATCGTCGTAGAATCCGTCCTGGTTGAGGAACACACACGGCTTTCTCAGCACATCGAGTTGCCGCAGCGTGATGATCTCCAGCATCTCCTCCAGCGTGCCCCAGCCGCCCGGTAGCGCCACGAAGGCGTCGGCCCGAGACTCCATGAGCAGCTTGCGCTCGCGCATCGTCACCACCGATACCAATTCGTCGGCTTCAAGGAAGGCTAGTTCCTTAACCTTCATGAACTCCGGTATCACCCCCACCACTCGCCCGCCGCCGGCCTTCACCTCACGAGCCAGCGCCCCCATCAATCCGGTACGCCCGCCGCCGTAGACCAAGCCCCAGCCGCCGGAGACCATCGCGCGGCCGAGCGCCTCGGCGGCCGCGTAGTACTTGGCGTCCAGCCGGTCGCTGGAGGAGCAGTAGACGCAGAGGGTTTTCGGCATGACACCGGAGAGAGCGCGCAGCCCGCGCAGGAGGCAAGCGGCTTTCGCCCATCAGGGCAGTTCCTCTGTCGAAGCCACCATTGAAAATGGTGGGCGATACTGGGCTCGAACCAGTGACCCCCAGTGTGTGATACTGGTGCTCTAACCAACTGAGCTAATCGCCCGACAGGATTCAACAAAACGCATATTCCCCGGGCGAAATCCACAAAAATCTTCGGGCTATGCTGTATCAGCAGCCTGCCTGCGCCCATTCTGCCTCTCCAAAAGAAGCTTTTGGAGGGTTTGGCCAATTCACGGTGTAGGTGATGGCAACGGGTCATCCCGGCCCGCTGCATTCCGAACTTGTCACCCTCGCTACCATGAAATCGCTCCTCATCCTTCCCCTCCTCGCCCTCGGTATGGCCTCCGCCTCCTTCGCCGGCACCTCCTGCGGCAGCGGCTGCGTCCCCCCTACCGAAAAGCCGGCCTGCAAGTGCGGTGCCCCCTCTGTCGAGGAGTGCCACAAGCACTGCGGTGACAAGTGCGACTGCGCCAAGCCGGCGGCCGACGCCCCGAAGCCCGAGACCAAGAAGTAACCGCCCGCCCCGCAGAGCCCCCCAGCCACGTCCGCAAGCGGAATACTTACGCCACTGCGCCGGCGGACTCTCCTGTATCCGCCAGCGAAGCCGTGACTATTCATTCAGAGTGCGCTTGCACGCGCTTCAGAGCGCAGATCGCGTGCAAGCACGCTCCTACGGCGGACACCGGAGTGCGTGCCCTGCCAGAGCGCAAAGCTGTACGCTTGCATGGGTACGGCCAAGCGCTCATCTCGCGCCCTTGAGCGCGCTCAGGTCCGCCTCATAGGAGCGGTAGCCGGCCAAGGGGGCGCTCGCCTCGCCCTTCTGCCGCAGCCGCTCCAGCCGCTCAGCCGGTGCGGGATGAGTCCGGAGCAACTCAGCGAGCGGGGCCGCGCCCGGCTCCTTCTCCACGCCCGGCCCAGCAAGGGCAGCGAAGAAGCGCCCCAACCCGCCGGGGTCGATCCCGGCTGCCACCAACAGCTCCCATGCGAGATCGTCGGCAGCGCGCTCCTGGTCGCGGCTGAACTTGAGCGTCAGCAGTTGCCCGCTACCTCCGATGAGCCGATCAAGCGCCCGGTTCTCACCGGTGAGCACCTGCTGCAGCAGCACCTCCAGCCCAAGGTTGCTGGCGAGCTGCCCCACCGCGTGGCGCTTCACCACATGGGCGATCTCGTGGGCGAGCACCCCCTGCACCTCGGAAGCGGAGCCGGCCCGCTCAACTAGCCCCCGGTACACCACTACATATCCGCCCGGCAAAGCCAGCGCGTTGACCGCCGGCGTGTCCACCAGGAACACCGTGATGCGCTCGCCCTTGAGCAGCGCGCTCGCCTGCAGCGGGGCCGCGAGCCGCTTGAGCGCCTCAGTCGCCCGCGCCTCGGTCACGAAACGCATCTGCCCGCGCAGTTGGGCCAGGGCGGCGTCGCCCAGCGGCCGTTCCCAGGCGATGGGGACACGCAACCCTGCGGCCTCGCCCAGGCCCCAGCGGCCCAGCGCCGCAGCGCCCCGCCACAGCGCCCAGGCGCCGAGCCCGAGCGCGGCGAGCACCGCCACCAGCAGCACCGGCAGCAGCCGGCGCAGTGCGCGTTTGTTTCGGCGGATGAATCCCCGTATCGCCTCGTCGACTTCCGGCGGGATGTGGGAGTGGTGGCTCATGGCCGCTCAGTCGTAACCATTCTGCCGTAGAGCGCGCTTGCGCACGAATCAGAGCGCAGACCGCGTGAAAGCACGCTCCGGCGGACACCAGAATTCGTGCGCTGCCAGGCCGCAAAGATGTGCGCTTGCATGGTAACGGCTCAGTCGAAGAGCTCGCCCAGCCACGACTTGCGCCGGTGGTGACCGCTTTGATGCCCATGATGGTCGCCGTGGTGGCCGTACGACGGCGGGTATCCCGGGGGAGGCATGGCCGCAGGCGCGGCGCCAGGTGCCCCGACGGAGCGCTCGATGATCTTGTCGAGCTCGCCGCGATCCAGCCACACGCCGCGGCATTTCGGGCAATAGTCGATCTCAACGCCCTGGCGTTCGGTCATCACCAGTTCGGTTTCATTGCAGACGGGACATTTCATGATGGTTCAGTTTGGGGTTGGGAAGAATCGGGGGCACCGGCCACGCCCGGGACGCTCGGCACATCGGAGCGCATGAAGAGCAGTCGCAGGCTGTTGAGCACAACGATCACCGTGCTGCCCTCGTGGCAGAGCACGCCGAGGGTGAGCGGGATCTGGCCGAGGGTGGCGAAGCCCACCAGCACCGCCACCGTGCCCAGCGAGACGAAGAGGTTCTGGCGGATCACGCGGCGGGCGTTCTGGCTGAGCCGGAACGCGGCGAGAAAGTTCTCCAACCGGTCGTGCATGAGCACGATCTCGGCCTGCTCCAGAGCGGCGTCAGCCCCCCGGGCGCCCATCGCCACGCCCACATGGGCCACGGCGAGGCTTGGTGCATCGTTCACGCCGTCGCCCACCATCGCTACGCGTTTCCCTTGGGCCATGAACTCGCGGATCGCGGCGACCTTCTGCTCCGGCTTCAGCTCCGAGCGCACGTCGGCGAGCCCGAGCTGGCGCTGCAACGCCTGGGCGGCGGCCGGCCGGTCGCCCGTGAGCACCACGACGTGGACACCGATCGCCTTCAAGCGCGCCAGCACCGGCGCGGCCTGCGGCCGGATGTCGTCGCGCAGCAGCACCCGCCCGAGCAGGTCCCCGTCGCCGATCCAGACTTCGGATAGCCCGGCAACCGTCGTCGACTGCGCCAGCTCCGCCCAGCGGGGGTCGGCCCCCAGCTCGGCCGTCAGCCATTCCCGGCGGCCCAAATTCAGGCGCCGCGCCCCGAGGTCCGCCCGTATCCCCAGCCCGGTCACCGATTCGTGGTGATCGAACTCCACCGGCTCCAGCCCCTGCTGCTTGCCGTGCCGGGTGATGGCTCGGGCCAGCGGGTGGGTGGACAAGCGCTCGATGGAGAACGCCAGCCGCGCGACCTCGGCCGCCCGACCGGGAGGGAAACTTTCGACGGCCTCCACCTCCAGCTCGCCGGTGGTCAGCGTGCCCGTCTTGTCGAGCGCGACGACGCCGACCTCGGCCAGTTTCTCCACCGCCGCGCCGCCCCGGAAGAGGATGCCCCGCTTCGCCCCCCAGGCGATGGCAGCCAGCACAGCCGAAGGAATCGAGAGCACCAGCGCGCACGGCGAGGCGACGACCAGCAGGGTCATCGTGCGGTAGAACGCGCTGCGTGCGGTATCGGAGGAGACAAACGCCGGCAGGCCGGCGCCCAGCCACCACACAAAGAACATCGCCACCGACAGCGCGAGGATGCCGTAGGTGTAGCGCGTGCCGAACTTGTCGGTGAACCTCTGCGACGGCGCCTTCAGGTGCTGCGCCTCCTTGATCAGGTGGATGATCTTTTCCAGCGCGCTCTCCTGCACCGGCCGCAACACCACGACCTCCACCGCCCCCCAAAGGTTGATCGTGCCGGCCAACACGGAGTCGCCTACGCCCTTCTCGACGGGCGTCGCCTCGCCGGTGAGGTTCGACTCGTCGCAGGCCGTCTTGCCGCGGGCCACCTCGCCATCCACCGGGAATTGGGCGCCGGGCTTTACGAGCAGCCGCTGACCCACCCGCAGCGTCTCCACCTTCTCCTCGCGCTCGGAGCCGTCGGCGGCGAGCACGGTGGCCACCTTCGGCGCGGAGTGGAACAGCGAGCGGATCTCGCGCTGGGTGCGCCCCATCGCGTAGTGCTCCAGCGCACCCGAGGTGGAGAACAGGAACAACAGCATCGCGCCCTCGCTCCAGGCGCCGATCGCCGCGCTGCCCACGGCGACGGTGAGCATGAGGAAATGGACATCCAGGCGGCGGTCGCGCAGCCGTTCCCACGTTTCACCTGCGGCGTACCATCCGCCCGAAACGAAGGCGCCGACAAAGAGCGGCACTGTCCATGCCCCGCCGGGCAGAAAATGCGCCAGCAGGCCGAGGGCGCCGCAAAGCGCGGCCGCCACCGCCTGCATCTTCCATTCGTCGAGATCCTCCTCGGCCTCGGGGACGGGCTCGTCGCAAGCTTTTGGAGCCGCCGCCGAATAGTCGTGCCAGGTCCACGCTGCGCGCTCCGGGAGGTTCTCCGCTCGGGAGAGTTCAACACCGCCCCGGCTCCGGCGCAGGAACAGCCCTTGGCGGCGAACCTCCGCCTCAGTCCTGGTGCACTCGGCGCAGGCACGAGCGGCGGGCTCGCAGCCGCACCCCTCGCGCAACCGAGCCGCCTCCGCCGCGCCTACCGCCGCAGCGAGCCGCGCCCCGGAGCGGTGCGCCGCCTCCGGATCGGCTGCGGACACAGCCACACAGCGTTTGCCGAGGTCTAGGAGCACGGCGTCGAGCGTGCGTTCGCTCAGCAACGCGGCAGCGGCCGTGCACACCAGGCAGCGGCGATTGTCGTCAAGGGTGGGACCGGAGGGGTTCGAGGGCATAGGAGAATAATGTTTCAGGAAAGGCCTACTGCGTGGGAGCACCACTCCAGCAGCCACGCCCCGCCGAATACCAGCAGGGCGAAGTAGGCGATGGTGCAGACAAAGGCGCCTACGCCGGCGATCAGGCAGAGCCCGTCGCGCTCCATCGCGCTCGCCGTGAGCAGGATGACCGTGGACGCCGGCAGGCCGTTGCTGAAGGGGAACGGAAGCGGAAGCAGGAGCAGCGCACCGGAAACCATGATCATGATACCGATGGCGTGGCCCACGATCCGGCCGCCGTGGAGATACTCCAGCCGCGGGCGCAGCAGCACCTCCAGGCACCGCACCATGCGCCGCGCCGCCCCGAGCACGGCCCCCAGGAAACGCGGCGGCATCCGCCGGTCCAGTACCCAGTCCGGCAACCACGGCCTGCGCCCCAGGGCCAGCCGCGTGCCCACCAGAAAGACGAGCGAGCCCAAGGGAGTTGAAAGGCCGGGCAACGGAATGGGCGTCACAAACGGCAGGCTGGCCAGCAGCAGGAGCAGCTCGAATCCCCTCCCCCGGGTGGCCGCCAGAACCTCGCGGATCGACAAGCTGGAGTCACCCAGACGCCCCATCAGTTCGCGCAGCTCCTGCGAGAACGCCGGGGCGTGCCGGGGCGGCGCCGAGTCGATAGCCCGGGGGCTTTCGCCTGTGCGCACCATCAAGCGCTGCGGGCCGTTCCCCTCGTCGAACACGGTTTCTGCAGTGAACCCGGCCTTCAGGAAAGCGCGCCGGGCCCTCTCGTTGGCGAGTGCGGTGCGAAGGAAGTAGCAGGGCGGCGGCTCGGGTTGACTGAGCTCGGCAATCGCCAGGCGAATTGCCTCCGGGCCGATGCCCCGGCCCAGCTCACCGGCCTCGCCGATGAAGAGATCCAAGTTGACACCACCAGCCGCAATCGGGTGCCACCCGGCGGAGGCGAGCTCGGAGCGGGTCGAGCGGCGCCAGCGGATAATACCGAGCAACCGCTCGCCGCAGGCGATCAGGCGCAGGTTCTCCGCGCTCCCCGGGGCGAGCACCTCCGCCACGGTGCGCTGCCCCCACCATTCCACGACATGCGGCTGCAGCAGCCACCGCCCCAACAGGGCGGAGTGGTGGCCGGGCTCGAAACCGAGGAGGCGGATGTGGTCCAAGGAGGAAATGGGCTGGGGACCTGCGTAGGGCGGCCCGTTTGGACACGGGCGACCAGAGTAGAGACAAGAGGCGGTCGGCAGACCGCGTGGCGGCTCCGTAAGGAAGCCACGAACCCCGGCGGCCGAATGCGTGGCGCCGAGACGGAATCCTTGCACGTACGGCCCGCCGGTCGCACCGGCGAGGCCCGTTCACAGTCGCAAGAATGCGATCACACCAGCCGATCCGGCGCGCGCGGCGCCGGTGCCGACCGTCGAAGAAACGGCCAACTCCGCTCCAGTATCACAACCGCCTCGTTCGCCGAGGGGTCGCCACTGCGGATTGAGGGGCGAGCTGCGGGCACGCTCTTCGCGCTGCGCTTGGCCACCCGTGCAACCAAGGCCGGCGCCTTCCGGCGCGCCCCTCGCCCGCTCTCTGCCGCCAGGCAGCCGTGGTTGGCGCTGGAATGGAGATGCTCCTCCGCGGTGAAATCGCCCCGGGCGCCGAGCTGGTCTGGACCGTCCAATACATCCACCAACGGGAAGCACACGCCGACAAAGAGCAGGACCGGCAGCAACCACAGGAGGACTCGGCGGGAACGAAACATGCGCGGCCCCGAGACACTCAACCACGAGTACGAGTTCAATCCTTTTCGCGAAACTTGAGCGCGAAGCCCGTCGCGCCGGCAAAATGTCACTACACCAGCAGTGCTCCGCCCGGCCCGGAGCCGGCAGCAACGGTACGGCAGACGATTGACAACAACGCCCTGCCCCAAGCGTAGTTCTAGTATGCGTGCGCCACAGCCCCCGACCACCAGCCTGCTCGCTTGGCTGACTGTGTTCGTGTTCCTGCTGGCCGGGGGACCGGCACCAGGTAAGCCCGCTGGCCGCCAAGACAGCCAGCAGCGGGTAACGGCCGCCAACGAACTCGCGGGGGATTTCGCCTCCCTTGACCTGGCCAACACCCAAGGCTGCGCGCCGTTCCGTCTCCTCAAAGCCAGGGACTTGGTGGACTCCCCCGCCTCGGTCCTCTTCGCCGCTCCGGTTTTCCTGCTTCCCCTACGACTCAAGGCGCGCCGCGCCGCCCCCGCCACCGTTCGCCGTCTGGGCCAGGCCGGCATGCTTGAATTGCGGCTCTGATTACGGGCACCGGGCCGGTGCGTGGCTTCCGCCACGAACGGCCCTCCGCCCACGCCTCACAGGGAGCCCCTCCCTGTGTTCGCCGATCCAACACGCCTACGCCATGCGGGGCGCACCTCGACCGTAACCATTCATTGGACCCGCAGGGAGCCAGGCTCCTGCCGCCCTGCCGGTCACCACATACCAGATGAACTTCATTCTTTCCCTGTTCTCGAACTTCTCACGCCAGCGTATCCTCAACCGGTACAAGGCCCTGCTCCCCGCCATCCGGCGCCGCCAGGAATCCCTGCGGGACTCCGATCCGGCGGCTCTCACTGCCGCCCTCCTCAAAGAGCCCGAATTGAACACAGTCGACGCCTGCGCCAACGTCCTCGTCGCCTGCGACCAGATCAAGGGCCGGTCCTTCCCGGTCATGGGGGAGAACCTCGTTTGGCACATCCTGCCGTACGATTCCCAGATCTTGGGCGGCCTCGTGCTCTTCCACAACCAGGTTGCCGAAATGGCCACCGGCGAGGGCAAGACCCTCTCGGCCGTCTTCGCCGCCTACCTCAGTTTCCTCAAGAAGCGGAAGGTCCATGTAATCACGGCCAACGAGTATTTGGCCCAACGCGACTCTGTGTGGATGAAGCCGGTATTCGACAAGCTCGGCTGCTCTGTGGGGCTGCTTGCGCCCAAGCAGCCCTTGGCGGAGCGCAAGGCCGCCTACCGCTGCGATGTCCTCTACGCCACCTCCTCGGCGCTCATCTTCGATTACCTCGGGGACAACGGCCTGATCACCGCCGCCGATCAGCGCCTCCAGCAGGGCCGCGATTTCGCCATCGTCGACGAGGCCGACTCCGTGCTGATCGACGAGGCTCGCACTCCCCTCGTGATCTCCGGCAGGAAGGACTCCGACCTCTCGCTCTACACCAAGCTGCACAAGCCGGTGCGCGAGGTGCACAAGCTTCAGGCCAAGTATGTGGAGGAACTGGAGAAGTCGGTCGCGGGGTTCATCGCCTCGGGCGATCTCGAAAACCCGGAACTCGGACGTAGTTGTTATCTGATCCAGCAGGCCGACCCCAACAACGAGCGCCTGCAGGAGTGGCTTCAGGATTCTACGATCCGCAACCGCACCGAGAAATTCCAGACCAAGGCGGAGTCCAGCCCGCTGGAGGCCGCGCGGCTCCACAACAGCGGTTACTACTCCATCAGCCAGAAGGACCACTCGATCCATCTTTCGGATTCCTGCCAGGAGCAGTTCTCCAAGCTTCTGGGCAAGTCCCTGGTCATCCCGGACCTGGCGGAGCAGATCAACCGGCTGGAGCGCACCGAACTCTCAGCCGAGGAAAAGGAGAGGCAGCGGGAGGCCCTTTCCATGGAGGTCGACACCATCGCGGCGCAACTCAACGCGATCCAGCAACTCATCAAGGCCTACGCCCTCTATCGCAAGGACGTTGAATACATCGTGCGCGATTCCGCGATTGTCCTCGTCGACACCAACACGGGCCGGCTCATGCCCGACCGCCATCTCTCCGATGGCCTGCACCAGGCCATGGAACTAAAGGAACACCTGCGCATGTCGCCCGAATCCCGGGTACTCGCCGAGACCTCCATCCAGAACTACATCCGGCAATACAAGTACCTCGGCGGCATGACGGGGACGGCGAGCATCGATGCCGACGAGTTTCTCTCCACCTACAAGCTCGATGTGATCCCGATTCCGCCGCACAAAAAGTGCATCCGTCGCCATCACCCCGACCTGCAATTCATGAGCCAGGCCGCGAAGATGAACCAGCTCGTGGCGGATATCCAGCAGGTGCATGCGCAGGGGCGGCCCATCTTGGTGGGCACCTCCTCAGTACAGGAATCCGAGCTTGTGAGCTCGCGGCTCAAGGCTCTGCGCCTGGAGCACACCGTGCTCAACGCCAAGAACCACGCCAAGGAGGCCTCGATCATCGCCCAGGCGGGCCAGAAGGGGGCCATCACCATCGCCACCTCCATGGCCGGCCGCGGCACCGACATCAAGCTGTCGAGGGAGAGCGTGGAACTCGGCGGTCTCCACATCGTTGGCACCACCCGGCATTACCTGCGCCGGCTCGATGATCAATTGCTCGGCCGCAGTGCTCGCCAGGGCGATCCCGGCTCGATCCAGTTCTACATCTCCCTGGAGGACGACCTTCTCAAAGAGGGCAAGGTCCCCGTAGCCAGCTACATGCGGTTCTTCAAGGCGGGCGATGCGGGTATCCACCATCTCTACCTCAACAAGATAATCGAGGATACGCAGGCGACGTTTTCGGGCTACTACCACTCGTCGCGCAAGCAACTGGTGTCCTTCGACAACATAGTCGCCACTCAGCGCCTCCAAATCTTCGCCATGCGCAACGACATCATCGACGGCGCGATGTCGATCGAGCACGCCCTCCAGGAGCACCTCGCGGAACTCAAGCAGGAGGGCCGCTCCGGCCTAGACTGGTTCAAGCACACCTTCCCCATCGGCTTCAAAGAGGAGCCCGCCGACACGCCCGAGTCCTTGGTGGGCGCGTACCGGGCCACCATCGAGCAATGCGCGGCCCAACTGGGCTTCGACCGGAAGCTCTTCGACCAGATGGTCCTGCTGGGCAATCTGGATGAGTCATGGCGGGATTACATCACGGCACTGAGCTCCCTCAAGGAAGGATCCCAACTGCAAAGCTATGCGCAGACCGACCCCGTGGCCGACTTCGGCAACAAGTCGGCGACGATGTTCATCAAGTTCATGGAGCAATACCGCAACTCCGTCTTCAAACGTGTATTCCCCGCCGTGGCACAGTTGAGGGCAACGAAGCCGCGTCGCTGAGGCGTGACCATTCGGTCGAGAGACCAGAGCAGAGCGCCGAGGGCCTACCGGGCAAGCGCTCGGAAGCACGCCTGCTTCTGAGCCGCTCACTGGTGGGTCGGCTCTCGCCCCTCGCCACTCGGCTCTGGTCTGCATGGCCCCGGCTGAGTCGGCGCTTGCGGACCGGCTTTGCGCTCTGGCAGTGCATGAACTTGTCCGCCGTAGCAGCCTGCTTGCACGCGATCTGCGCTCTGAATCGCGTGCAAGCACGCTCCTGCTACGACAGAATCGCTACGGCTGAGGCAGCGGCGGCGGACCGTTGGTTCGGGCCTTGCTGCGCGGCCTGCGCTCTTTGTTCTTCATTCTACCTACCGCACTAGGTCCGCCGCCGGCCGGCCGCCGCCGCTCCCCCACCGCGTCCACCGTTGCCTCTGGCCCGCCACTGCACATCCTCGCCCTCGCGCATGCCTACCGCCACTACGCCAGAGCCCAAGCAACTGCTCACCTCCAACCGCAAGGCGCTCAGCGTCAACCTCGACGACGCTCTCTACGGCACCTTCGCCGAAATCGGCGCCGGCCAGGAGGTTGCCCGCTGCTTCTTCCAAGTCGGCGGCGCCGCCGGCACCGTGGCCAAGACCATCTCGGCCTACGACATGACGTTCAGCGACGCCATCTACGGCAAGGCCCCCCGCTATGTCTCCCGCGAGCGGTTACGCACAATGCTCGACCACGAGTACGCGCTGCTCACCGAGCGCCTCGGCGCCGCCCGCGGGTCCTCCACGCGCTTTTTCGTCTTCGCCGACACCGTGGCCGCCCGCAACTTCAAGGGCACCAACGAATGCCATGGCTGGATGGGCGTGCGCTTCCAGATCAACCCCGGCGAGGCCCCCAACGATGTGGTCATCCATGTGCGCATGTGGGACAAGGAGAACGTGCTCCAGCAGCAGGCCCTCGGTATCATCGGGGTGAATCTCCTCTACGGAGTCGCCTACCTCCACCAGGACCCGAAAGCCCTCGTCGCCTCGCTGGCCGACAACCTGGGCACCGACCGTATCGAGGTCGACATGGTGCAGTTCTCCGGCCCCGCCTTCGCCGCCGTCGACAACCGCCTGCTCTCCCTCTTCCTCGTCGAGGCCGGCCTCACCAACGCCGTCCTTTTCAGCCCCGCCGGCGAAGTGCTCCAGCCCTCCGAGGCCCTCCGCAAGAAAGCCATCCTCGTTGAGCGCGGCAGCTTCCGGCCGGTCACCAACGTGAACCTCGACATGCTGCGCGCCGCCGGCGAGCAGTTCGCTGCCGACCCCGCCGTGGCCCGAGCCGAGACCGTCGTGCTGGCCGAGCTCACAATGCACAACCTCCTAGCCTCCGGTACGCTCGACGCCGCCGACTTTCTCGCCCGCGCCGACCTGCTCGGGGCCGTAGGCCTGCATGTGCTCGTCTCCAACTACTCGGTCTTCTTCCGGCTCACCCAATACTTCCGCCGCTACTCGCAGGAACCCATCGGAGTCGTCCTCGGCATCAACACCCTTCTAGGGGTGCTCGACGAACAATATTACGCCAATCTCCCCGGAGGCATCCTTGAGGCCATCGGCCGGCTATTTCGCGAGGAGGTGCGCCTCTATGTCTATCCGATGCACCGCGACGCCCTTGCCTCCTATTGCCTCCTGCCGCCGTTGGCCGGCACGTCTATATACACTGCGGAGAATCTCCAAGTCGCCCCGCACCTGCACCATCTCTACGCCCACCTGCTGGCCAACCGGCACATCGTGAGCGTGTCCCACTACGACCCCTCAGCGATGGCCATCCCTTCGCGCGACATTCTGCGCCGCATCCAAGCTGGCACTCCAGGCTGGGAGCTCCTCGTGCCCCCGGAAGCCGCCGCCCTCATTCGTGCCCGGAGCCTCTTCGGCTGCGCGGTCTAGAGGTCCCGCGCCCGCAGCGCTGGCCCATATCTAGACCGCTCTCGAGCTGATGCCTTATCCCGTGCCACGCCAGCGCCCGGCACTCTACGGGACTGCATTGCGGGCAGTCCGGAAGCCGACCACCATGCCACGCCCCTCCGGGTCTGAAGAGTAGCGCAGCGACACACGGACATTAAAGGCGTCACACAGCCAACCACCGCCACGCAACACCCGCCCACCGCTACCGGAGCCTAGGATTGCCGTCCCGAGTGGAGCCGGTTGCGGCGAAACCATGGCAACTGTGCCCTGAAAAATCGGATTGTGCACACCTCCCGTCCGTTCCACCTTGGCGCCCGGCCGCACCCTCTGTTTACAAGACTGCCGCCAAACCCCAATCATAGGCATTCACCAAGCTCTCTTCGGTAACCGATCTTCCGCAAATGAACTTTATACACCCTTTTGCCTCCGTGCGGCTCCCCCGGTGGGGCGTCCCCAGCATACTGCCGGTGGCGCCTCGGCAGACATTTTCCCGGCCCACACGATTCCTATGCTTGCTTATCCTGAGTCTGCATCTGTGCGGCCCGCTGGCGCGTGCGTTAACATCGGGTGACTATGAGTATGCGGAGGCGGTGGGCGGCGCATCGGTGACCATCACCGGTTACCGTGGGAGCCAAAGCCATCTGGAAATCCCTGCTGTGTTGGGCGGTAAACCCGTTGCCGCCATCGGCAAGTTCGCCTTTGTTGGGCGTACCGATCTGGTGAGTGTCGTCCTGCCCGCCGGCATTGCCTCCATCGAGAACGCTGCTTTTAGTAACTGCGGCAACCTCGCGAGCGTGACGCTGCCGCAGGGACTCGCCTCGATCGGCAATGCCTCGTTCTACGGCTGTGGTAAATTGGCCGAAATCGTCTTGCCTGAGACCCTCTCCACGCTTGGGAGTATGGCATTCTATAAATGTATTAGCCTGCACCGCGTCGAGTTGCCCGCTGGCATCGAGGTGCTGGAAAGCAATACATTCTCTGGCTGTGTTGCCTTGAATGACGTCACTATCCCCCAAGGTGTAACCACCATAAAAGGAGGTTGCTTCTCGCTGTGTTCCAGTTTGGCCACCGTCCATATCCCACGCAGTGTTACGGCTCTGGATGCAGGCGCCCTTTCCGATTGCAGCAATCTGATGTCCATTTCCGTCGACCCAGGCAGTTATTACTATTCCAGTAGTGCCGGGGTTTTGTTTGATAGGTCGGCGTCAACATTGCTACGGTATCCACCCGCTGCCGCGGCTACCACCTACACCGTACCGCCTAGCGTTACGCGCATCCGTATGTCGGCATTTCAAAACTGCACTAGGCTGACACAGATTGACTTTCCGAATCACCTTACCGCTATAGAGGCGAACGCTTTCATTGGTTGTTCCGCACTCGAGCAAGCCATTATCCCCGAAACAGTTAACTTCCTGGGCTATGGCGTATTTACAAACTGCACCGCTCTGACTGCAGTGAGCCTGCCGGTGAGCCTTGCGAGTATTCCGGACTCCCTATTTTCGGGTTGTGCAGTCTTGCGCGGTGTCACGATTCCTCCGCAAGTTGCCTCAATTGGCAGGGGTGCCTTCTATGGATGTACCGCTCTATCTAATGTCACCTTGCCCAGTAAAGTGGCGTCCATCGCAGCGGACGCCTTCGCGGCTTGTCGCAGCCTGACAGCGATCCATGTCGAAGCCGGCAGTCCTTTCTTCGTCTCCCGCGATGGAGTGGTCTATGATACGGCTCTGTCGGATCTGATCGCATATCCGGCTGGTTCGATATTGTTGCATTACGCGATCCCGGAAGGGGTGATCCGGATTGAGGATGGCGCATTCTCGGGATGTCTGGCGCTGCAAACAGTCGATATTCCGAGCAGTGTGTCGTCGGCGTCCGCCTTTGCCTTTGAGGACTGTCCTGGCCTGACGGCGATCCAGGTCCATCCCGACAATGCAGCCTTTACCAGTGATGCCGGTGTCTTGTTCAATAAATTGCGCACACAGTTGCTGCGTTTCCCACCGGGAAGCCCCCGTGCTGCCTATACGCCCCCGGATAGCGTCACCACGATCGGTGCATTTGCCTTCGGGTTGTGCAGCAACCTGGTCGACCTTAGAGTTCCCTCAACAACCACCACCATCGAGCCTTATGCCTTCATGGGATGCACCTCCTTGTCGAAGGTCGATTTACCGGGCAATCTAACCACTATCGGTGCCTGCGCATTCATGGACTGTAGCGCGCTGAGCACCATCAAACTGCCGCTGGGGCTAAAAGAGGTCGCCGGCAATCTCTTTTATCGCTGCGCCAGCCTTTCCAGTGTGGAGATCCCAAATGGTGTGACTACGATCAATCCTGAGGCATTCTCCGGTTGCCGCGCACTCCGGTCAATTGCGCTTCCCCCCAGTGTTACGGCAGTAATGGGCGGGGCGTTTAGCAATTGCCCGAGTTTGAGCAGCGCCTATTTCCATGGGGGCGCGCCAAAAATCTACCCCAATAGCCTCGGCGCGTGTTTCGACAATGTCGCCTTGGATTTCACCATATACTATCACCCCCTGGCCGCCGGTTATACCAGTCCCTACTGGAATGGTTACCGTTGCCAGCCCGTGGGTACTTTTGCCGCTTGGGCTGGTTATTACGAATTGAGTGGCCTCGACGCGGGCCCCATGGCCAATCTCAGCGGCGATGGCATGGCCAATATGGTCAAATATGTGCTGGGCATGGATCCCCGTATTCCGGCTCCTGGGGCAGCCTTGCCCGGGGTGGTCTTTGAGAACGGTCAACCCATCTTTCGCTATACCCGCGTTCTTCCCTCGACCGCTGTCGTTTGCACGGTAGAGATGTCCACCGATCTAGAGCACTGGAGCCCTGTTGGTGACACAGTGGAGGCTGCGACACCCGGGACCGAGACACGCATCGCGATTTTGCCGCGAGATCAACCTCGGCTATTTGGCCGGCTAAAGGTCTCCATGGAGCCCTGAACAGGTCGAAATCCGCCCCAAAAAGCGCGATCAGTGGTCGTCCACATCCCGCACCTAGATCCGTGGCCGGGGGCCCCGTTGCTGTCGATGTCGCATGCTCCGGGCTGGCGTTAGCATGGCGCAGTCACCATGCTGGCGGCCAGCAAAAGCCCCCCCACTGCCTGTGATTTTGGTCTCAAGGAAAGGATCCTGCGTGCAAGCGATGCCGCCTTCAGAACAAAGAGCTCCAGTTCGGCCCAGCGAAGCAGGAACACCACAACATTAGGGTTTGACCCGCTCTTCCGAGCCGGCACATACAGCATCCATGATCACGATGATCTCGTTTTCACCAATTCGGCAACTTGTCTGCATAGTCGCTTTTGCGACGCTTGGCTGCATGGCAACAGCCTCCGGTCTCGCGGCTAAACGTGGCCAACAGAATGTGGATGCAAGCATCCTGCCCGCCGTATGCATCTCGTTTGGGACAAACGGCATTGCCATGCCGATCCATTCGATCTCCGTAAGAAATTTATCCGCAAATAAACCCACCAAATTCGTCGTCTCGAAAACATTTGGCAACAGCAAACCGGATTACTTGACTGCGGTCGCCGGAGATACCGTATGGTGCCTACTCACGCTGCATTTAGCTCCGGGCGACTACGTGCTTGAGCAGATCGAGTACAACGGGGGGAAGAACGACTCATTCGACTACAGTTTCAATTTCACGCAGCCAACCGAGGGCAAATACGTGTTCCATGTTGCACCCGACGCCGTGAACTATGTGGGATCAATCGAATTTTCCGCTTTGTGGAATCCTAGGCTTATCCACGCGAGTGCGAACATCCTACACGACTCCATCATTCGCGAAAGCCTCCCCTCATCCATTAAGGTGGAAAACTCTGCGGAACGGGACAAGAAATGGGTTTCAGACCAAATCCCGGGCCTTCGAAACTTCCCATCGATTATTTCGCAAATATCGAAAGAACCTCCTGTTTACCCGTCGCAAGATGGCCGAGCACGAGCCGGCAACCCAAGTATTGCAGAGGCCCATCTCAACGCCGGAATCGGGAAGTCGAAGAATGGCGACTTCGCGGGGGCCATCGCAGATTTCGACCAGACCATCGCCCTCACTCCCAAGAACGCTTTCGCCTTCGTGGTCCGCGCCGAAGCCAAGCGAGCCCAAGGCAACCTGAAGGCTTCCACCGAGGACACACATCAGGCTATCGAACTGGAGCCAAACATCGAGCGGTCCTTAATGAGCAGCGCCATGTGGAAACGGGCAAACGGGGACCTCGACGGGGCCATCACTGACTACAACCGGGCTATTCTTCTCTTTCCCACAGATACGGCCGCCTACTACAATCGTGGCCTCGCGAAGCAAGAGAAGGGCGACATCGAGGGAGCCTTCGCCGATTTCAACCAGGCGATCGCTGTATACCCCACCAATTCCTTCGCCTATGTAGGTATTGGGACGCTGAAATATTCTCTCGGAGACTTCGCCGCCGCGCAGGTGGCCTACACGCAGGGAATCGAAGCCGAACCATGGCGAGCTGACTATGTCCGGTTCTTCCTCACTCTGGTCCTCCGCCTGCAAAATCGCAGTGAGGGCCCAGCAGGGCTCTCCAAGGCGATGCGCGGCTGGCCTGCCGGGTGGACCAAATCGGTCGGTCGTTTCCTGCTGGGCGAGATAACCGAAGACGCACTATTCAAAAGCGCAGCCGAAGGAGCCGCGAATACTGTTCGAGAGCATCGCTGCGAAGCCTATTATTACGCGGGAATGATGCGCCTGCTGAGCAAGGATAGCGCGGCCGCCAAGGCGTATTTCACTCAATGCGTCGAAACTGGAGTCTTCACTTTCCACGAATATCGCATGGCGCATATCGAACTCGCGCGACTAGTGAGCAAACCCAAGGATCAATGAACCTTTGACAAAGTGGATCGCCTCCTGAGCCAGCAAAACAGGGCAACCGCGCGGGGCCTGCGCTGGCACACGAACGTAGGGGGCAGGGAGATTTAACTCCACCCCGAACCGGGCTTCGCACGGTACCGCCGCAGCATCGGGAGTGCAGCCTGGTGCGCGGGCCAACTCAGTCTGCGCTGGCCCGCTGGGTGAAAGCCGCCAAGGCCGGCTGGCAACGGATGTTATCACCGGCACTCACCTCCGGGCTGGAGCGGATACGTCGGCTCACGCCTAAACGCAGAAGTTCGATTTACAGAAGTTCACGAAGGCCACGAAGAATGAGGTAGTGGGCTCCGCGTCTAACCTTCTGCGCGTTCACCCTTGGTTCGCTCCGGCGTAAGACTGGTTCATCTCAGTCATCTTCCTCGTTCCCTTCGTTTCCTTCTGTGAATTGCTCCATTTAGGGTCAGCGAAGCCTGCCGCAGGGGGCATTCTGGGTGGGTGCATGTCAACCCAACTGGCGCCGATAGACACCGTGATTCCACTCGCTCTAAAACTGCCTTGGCGAAGGAGCACCGAGCGATTCGGCCCAAAGCATCCGCATGGTTCTTGCGGGTTCGGTACGGCGAGGGTCTGATGTGGCGTGAGCAGCGAACAATCACGCCCAGAGGCTGAAGCGCCGGCCCGCGGACGACACATTCTCGTGTCGGATTTCGACGGCACCATGACAAAGCACGATTTCTACGATCTCGTGCGCCGACAGTGGCCGCTGCCGCCCAATGACGACCCGTGGGAAAACTACGTCGCGGGCCGCTGCACACATTTCGAGGCGCTGGCCGCGATCTTCGGGCGTATCCGTTGCGAAGAGGCCACGTTGCTAGCGTTGGTGGGCCGCATGGAGCTGGACCCGGCGCTGCCGGACTCGGCGCGCCGAATCGGCGCCGCGGGCTGGGAGGTCGTCGTCGCCTCGGCCGGCTGCGAATGGTACCTGCTGCGTCTCCTGAAGGGCGCTGGCCTCAAGTTCACCGTTCACGCCAATCCCGGCGATTTCTCCCCTGCCGGCGGCCTGCACCTGCGACTGCCCGAACACTCGCGTTTCTTCACCCGCACCACCGGCATCGACAAGGTGGCCGTCGTGCGCGATGCACTCGCGCACTCCGCTGAGGTCGCGTTTGCCGGGGACGGCCGGCCCGATCTGGCTGCGGCGCTGCTTGTGCCAGCGGCGCGCCGGTTCGCCCGCGGCTGGCTGGCTGGCGAACTGCGCGCCCGCGGCGAAGGGTTTCAGCCGTTCGAGAACTGGACACAGTTAACCAACCGATTGCTGGATACCCCTTCCCCATGCTGACGCTCAAACAGGTGACCATTCCCATGCTGGTCCGGGTGAAGCCCGGCGCCCTCGACCGCGTGGGAATCTACGCAAAGCGGGCCGGGTTCCGGCGCATCGTCGTGCTCCACAGCTCGGACCTGCTCGCGCCGTTGCTCGCGCGGCTCGACGCCGCCCTGGCCGCGGAGCAGATCGAAGTGCTGCAACACCTGCCGGTGCAGGAGGCCAGTTTCGAACAGGCTGAGAAGATTTTCCGCGAACTCCCCGGCAAGGATCACGCCGTACTCGGTATCGGCGGGGGCAAGGCGCTCGACGTTGCCAAGTACGTGGCGTTCCTCTCGCACCTGCCGTACGTAGCCGCGCCGACATCGCTTTCCAACGACGGCTTCTGCAGCCCGCAGTCAAGCCTCACCATCGACGGCCGGCGACGCTCGCTGCCGTCGGCCATACCGTACGGAGTCGTGCTCGACACCTCGGTGTGCCTCGCGGCGCCGGCGGATCTCTGGCTCTCGGGCGTGGGCGACCTCGTGGCCAAGCTCACCGCCGTGGCCGACTGGAAACTCGCCTTCCATGCGCGCGGCACACCGGTGGACGACTTCGCCGCACTGCTGTCGGACGCCACCGTATTTCAGTTCATCGCACGGCCGATTCGCGATCTCGAGGGAGTAAAGCTGCTCGGCACCGCGCTCATGCTCAACGGCATCGCCATGGCCATTTGCGGTTCATCGCGCCCGGCCAGCGGGAGCGAGCACCTGATCTCGCATGCACTCGACTCGCTCAGTGTGCAACCGCGTCTGCACGGGCTGCAGGTCGGCGTCGCCACCTATCTCATCAGCCGGCTGCAGGGCGCCCACACGGAAGTGATCGAAGGGCTGTTCGAGGCCACGGGTTTCTGGCGAGCAATCGAGGCCGCACCGTTTTCCCGTGCCGAATGGCTGGATGCAGCGAGGCGAACGCCGGCGATCAAAGAGGACTTCTACACGATACTCTCAGCCCGCGACTGCCTGCCGGAAATCACTAACCTGCTTCGCTCCGATGCGCGCCTGCAGAAGTGTTTTGTGGACTGATCGGGCGAGGTGAATCACGGGCGAGGCAAGGCCCCAGCCAAAGGAGGCCCAGACGGAGCAGAATTCTCTCGGTCTGGGCCACCACCCCGGCGAGGAGAGCCAGAAGGGACAGGTCAGAAATCTTGAAAAGAGCCGCCGGAATGCCCCGGTTGCATGGTCACGGCGCAGCAGCCGAGGTGAATTCGCCCCCCTCGCGAGCGTGCCCACGACTGCGAAGGAGCGCGCCGCCTGCAGCCTTTTCCTCCCCTCGGCGGGTAATACCCCATACTCGGCACATCTGGTGTTCGATATCCTCGCTCAACCATGGCCGATAATCCCGTCCCTCCATCCCCGAAAACCGCCCCGCCCGCCGCGCTCCCCGCGCCCTCCGCACCCGCCGCGCTCCCTGCACCCGCCGCGAACGCCGCCCCCGCCTCACCCGCTACGCCTGCCGCTGCTGCCGTTCCCGCCACAAACGCACCAAAGATCAAGGCCGCCGACTCCGCACCCGTAGAAACCGACGATTCGGAACCCGCTCAGGAAACCACATCATGGTTACCTATCGCACTCGGTGTGTGCGTCGCCGCGCTGCTCCTCATTGTCGTAGTTTTCTGGAGCAGGATCGGAGACCGGGATCAGACCATCAACGAGGGTCGAAATCGGCTGGTGCAAGTTCAGAGCGGCGGCGCCCTCTTGCAGGTGGAGGCCGACGAGGCCAAAATCGAGACCGCCCGGCTCCAGAAACTCGTGAACGAAGCCAACGCCGAAGCGGTGCAATGCGAAGGGGAATTTAGCCAGGCGAAGTCCGACGCCGCCAAGGTCTTGGTGCGCCTGGACGAAACCCGGCTGCGAGCCAACGATTTCCAGACCCGCATGGAGGAAGCCAAGGTGGCCTCGCTCAAGCGTCAGGGCGAAGTGGAAATAGCCCAGGCGCAGACCGCAGTATTGCAGACGCAGCTCAACCAAGCCACGATCGACCGGACCGAAATGAAGGCGCAATTGGCGCAAGCCAAGACTCTGCACTCCGAACTGGAGACAAAGCTGGGAAGGGCCGAAAATGAAATCGCCCGGCATCATGCCTCCCCGGCAAAGAAATAGGCGAGGCATAGATTCGCTATTGAAGATGCTGCGAATGGGGAGAGCGGGCACAGCGAGCGCCGGGCCTCACGGACCCGGCCGCCGCCTGGGCAAGCGTAGCGCGCCGGGGACGGTGACGGTTGAGGCGGGCGCGGCAGCCTGCCGGGCGCAGCGGGCCCCCGCCGGTCTGCATCAACGGTCGCCGACGGGACGCAATGTAGCGTCAAGCGAAGTGGAGACCCGACGGGCGACGGCGCGGGTATATAGGAGCGCCGTAACAGCGCGGGTTTACAGGAGCGCCGCATCAGCGCGGCATTCCTGC
>CAJCBL010000066.1 GCA_903960515.1 uncultured Verrucomicrobiota bacterium | reverse complement strand
GCAAACCGATCTTAAATGTCAGTTTGAAGCCGGAGAAATATTTGGCGATGTGTTGATGGAGGCGGTGATGCTTGTGCTCACCGTGGTCAGCGTAGCCGGCGCCGCCGCCAAGCTCGCCGCGAAAGTCCCGCAGCTCGCCCGCCTGGCCAATCTAATCAAAGGCGCGCGAGCCGCCGAGGCGGGTGGCGTTGCAGAAGAGGCGGCGGAGGCGGCGAAGATGGCAGACCGGGCGAAACCCACTGTAGCAGCACTGAATAGGCCGAAGGCCCCGATTCCGACTAAGCCGGCCCCAGTATACAAGCCAGGATGCTCGGAGGGGCAAATCCTCAATAGACCCAAAGGTTCTAGGCCCCATCCCGAAACATACCTAGATCAGCAATACGCCGCCAATCACTTAAAACAGTTTGATAACGGTGCTACCCGTTTCGTAGTAAAAGACAATTTTGATGCTTTCGGCCCAGCACAAAAAGACGGAACTGCATTCGTCCTTCCAAAAGGTGAGGCCGATCAAATGTTGGCTGCAGCAGGAGGCAACAAGCGAGCGCTTGAGCAGTCTCTTGGATTACCGGACAAGTTTTTGGATAGTGATGACTTGGTCCGAGTGGACATTTCCGATCCCAAAGCATTAAAGCTCCGCATGCCTTCCGGAAACGAGGCGGGTGCCAATTCAAAATGGTTACCTGGTGGGAAACTTCCAAATGGCGACTCCGAAGCCATCATCGATCTTGGCAGTGCGCCAGAAGGCGCGTACACTTCAACCCAACTCAAATTTTAATGCGCATCTATGAAACCCCATAAGTTAATCGTATTCTCTGACGAACGCTTTACTGTAGGCAAGGATGAAGATTCCGGTGGGTATTACGTTTCTATTCCAGTGAGTAATGGCTTGGTGGAATACTCTGAATATTACGCCATTGCTGATAGCGAATTTGGGCAACTCAATAACGCGGCCAATGAGTTGCGTGGATTGGTTGAGCGATGCCGTGCTCAGCAGAACGACGCGAATCTCATAGTCAAACCTGGAGCAAACCGTGGTTCTGCGGTTTGAGGAGCTCAGTTTGTTGCCGATCACTTTGAACCCAGCGAGTGCGGGTAAGTACTGGACGGGCGGCCCCTGCCAATAGCTGGAATTTTGTGGTATTCGTGGTTGCATGGTGTGGGCTTTCCGGCCAACCTGCACCGTGAACCCAACGCCGTTGTATTCGCATAGTACCGATTTCCTCCTGCGTACCCTTCTACGAAAGATCCGTGTCAAATTGGAGCCGGTGATGGGCATCACCAGTGACCCTCTCCACATTCAGAACGGGAAGTACTACTCGGTTACCGGCTTTCTGCGGCACTACGACGGGCCCGCCTGATGAAGATCGTGCTGATCGGCTCGCTCATCGTCTTCTTTGCGGTCTATTTCGTGTTCCGCCACATCATCGGATCGACCCAGGGTTGGGCGCGTATCAGCGGTGAGGTGGTTCGCTCGGACGTTAAGATGGTGATCGTCAGTCTACGCGGTGAATACTCGGTGCGTACATCGCCGTATGAACGATTCCAGCCGGATGTGCAATACCGGTATTCGCTGCGCGGTCAGACCTTCTCGAGCGATGGGATTTTCCCCCGGGTCGGCGCTAACTGTGAGAAGCGTGGTGAAGCCGAAGCAATCGCGGCCCGCTTCCCGGTCGGGGCAACCGTGCCCGTGTATATCCGGGAGGGCAGCGGTGGTATCCCGTTGGGGTCGTCGTGGGGTGCCTGCCTAGCGCATCTGGTCGCGTCGTTTTGCGACCGATTCCGCGATAGCCCGATCCCGGGCATCTTCTGCGAGACTTCGCCAGAGCGCAGCGGTCACCCCGAGCAAGATTTGGGTAGTTCGGCCCAGCGGGGGCCGATAGCCTGCTTGGTCCCGGATCACGATATGAAGAGGCGTGACGCCATTTTCGCGGGCGTGTTTGGGGCGGCGATAGGAGCCATTATCCTCGCCCTGTTCGGAGGATGTACCCGTTCGCGGCAAAGCGCGGCACCGGCCCCATCGGCAGCGGTGGCGCAGGCCGAACAGCCTCAGACGATCTCCGAGCCGGCTTTGCCGTGGCGCGGGATAGTCATACAAGCACCCGCACAGATCATACGCAAATATCGCGCACCAGCGCCACCCGTTCCGGTGATCGGATTTTACCGCATCGGCGCCGATGCCAGCACGCAGGCAGGGCTCATGCTCTTTGTGCGCGATGTGCGGCGCAACGTATTGCTGTCGTTTCGCGTGACCTTCGACAATGACCCGAGTCCAGTCGCTCCACCGCCACCACACCAGGCTATGGACCCCAAACTGCTGGAGGGAGTGACCACTGCCAGCCATTTCTCGCTCGATCTTGGCGACTACATCAAGCAACAGCCGGCGAATGCGGTGTACGAAGTGTATATGGCATTTGCCGGGATGCGATCCAACACCATCCAAATACAGTTCCGCCGCCCCCGTTTCCAGTGGAACAAATGGTCGGTTGGTGATGTTCGCGATCCTATTTTCGACTAAGCCCTATTCTCCGGCCTCAACAGCATGGTAACGAGTAAAGCTATGGGTGAGAAACTGGTATTCCTCGGCCTTTTTATCGTCTTCGGCGGCGCCCTTGCGGCAGCCTTCAGTTTCAGCGCGTATCGCAGCGATTTGGCGCTCAAGGGGTGGCCTGCCGTCCAAGGCACTCTGCTTTCGTCGAAACTGGCTCAAACGACCGAGGCCCGCCGCCGCCAGCCCAATCGCAATGGGGCACCTCAGCCGGCGTTGGATGTCGACCTGGTGCCAGTTTGGGCGATGGATGTTGAGTATGGCTACACCGTCGATGCGGTGGGCTACCAAGGCACCCGGGCCACATCGCGCCATTGGGTCGAGGACTTGAGCACTCATCCGGCCCCCAGCCCCCAGCTACAAGGCCTAGCAGCGGCGTTGAACACTGGAGCGGCCACCTTGATCCATTATGACCCAGCCAACCCCGCGCAGAGTTATATAAAGTATGAGCGCAGCCCTGAAACCATGTCGAATTTTAGGCTTGGCGTTGTGCTGGCGGTTATCGGCTTGGGTGTTGCAGCAATCGGGAAGCTGGTAGTCTAGAACACCGGATAGCCTATCCATGTCGATAAGAGATCATTGCAAACCACGAGAGTACTTCGATGGTTTACTGGAGAACAATAGGCTATCAGCCGACAGGCTTAGGCTTAAAGCACTCGACTCATCAACTGCACCCGCGCATAGAGATCGACTCTTGCCTCGGTTATGCTCAAGAGGTATCACAATCTTGTTGCGCGTTGCTCGCGAGGCGACGACATTGCCGATCTTGCCCCCGAGTATCTGCTAGTTCTGAATGCACTGGAAGAACAGCAAGTTACGA
Source organism: uncultured Verrucomicrobiota bacterium (assembly GCA_903960515.1). Taxonomy (GTDB): domain Bacteria; phylum Verrucomicrobiota; class Verrucomicrobiia; order Opitutales; family Opitutaceae; genus CAJCBL01. The sequence goes on along the minus strand of CAJCBL010000066.1, from coordinate 4,745 downwards.
CCAAGAAAGCTGCCTTTGATTTTGTCGAGTTAGATGCGTATGTGACAAGCATCCAGCTTATATCATTGGCAATTCTGCTCGGGCAGGGCCACACCATCATCGTTCGAGCAAGCATACTCATTGGCAATTTCGGGGTGGATGCACTGTATGATGCAATCCTTGCGCGAGCAAGTGTAGCTATTGCGGGAAACTCTGGACTTCGGCATCCCACTGCGTTTTCACCGTTATATCAGGTACTCCGGTCAAGAGAGTCCGATCCGTTTCTGCTGAATAGGTATCTCGCCGGTTGGTACGCCGGTCTTCAACGGACCTATTGGCACGGCAATGATAAGGTTCCGGGTGGCGGGTATTTCGGGTATTGGAGTTTCGACGCCGCATTGGCGGCAAAACTGGGCGGGATTTCGCCAAACGCATTAACCGGTCATCGGCACTTCCCCGTTGATATTGTGGATTGGGTGCCGTAATCACGAGCTTCCCATGAATCGGTTCGATCACATTGTTTATGCCAGAACAGCCCGATTGCTACACGAGCACAACGCGAGCGACGCGCACCTTCAGCTCTGCCGCGACATGCTGGCGGAAACCCGCGGGGACGTTCTCATTTCTGCACTTCTGGATGAACCCGACAGCAAAGAGGTCTCGCCAGAGGACTTAGTTGCCCGTGTTCAGTCTGTTTTGGAAGCACTTGCGAGAACCGATTTGGTTCTCGCGGTCGGCTTGATGGCGCGTTTGTGGCCGGTGGCCGACCGCCTTCGCCTCCACGATATCTGCGATGCCATCGACCTTTGGATTGCCGAAACCAAGGACCCTCGATTGCTCCACTATCTGGAAGACTTCGCACGCAACGAGCCCGACGCCGCCCTGCGCCGCCATTATCGTGGTTGGTGCACCAACCTGAACGTGATAGTAATGCAGGAGGATAACAATGGGAATACCGAAAGAAACAATCCGTGACCGGGACATCGTTATCGACTATGACTTTGAAGGCGTCATGTTTCGCTACGAGTCTAGCACCCGGCGCATTTTCCGGGCGTTCTATGGCGAGGCGCAGGAACATGAGGATCCCCACGATAATCGCCTGCTTAACGATGCCATACAATTCGGCCACGAAGCGGATGTAACTACATATACAGGACGGGCAAGCGAATCAACTTGAGTTCGTGATAGCATCTTCTCGCGATCAGCAATCACCTCCAACGCAACATTGACATGGACCCAAGCACCCAAGCATTGCGCGACGCTTTAGCCGCATACATCCAAACATTCCCGAATGACACCCACTTGGAGACACACATACGAGTGAATGGATTGGCAGATCACGCCGAACAAATCACCTCTGCGTGCAATTCCGCCATTATGTTCTCCAAGGATTATCTCTATGCGTATCCGGGCGGTGTTCCATGGACCGCCGCTTAGAGACAGCAGTACGAGGGGGTGTTGGTTGCTCAATATCCATGGTTGGACCGAGCGGCACTAGATCGGATCATGGCCTTTCCGGGTTGGCTGTGTTGGCATCAAGGCATAAACGCTTGAAAGGCCTATGAATCGTTTCGACCACATAATATCCTAATGAAACAAAGTGCAGAAATCGCCCAGTTGTTATTGAACCTGACAACCGTAGCCTTGTTTGGTGGCGACTCGGCGGCGCTCGACCAGATCGAAAGGGAACTGTCCTCGCAGGATTTTCAAGGGCTTGCCGTGCGCGGTGTCGCAGAGGTCAGCGTCACCGAGCGAGACTCGTTACCTGTGGTCCTTGCGTCGCAGTTCACTGCGCTGCGCGATTGGGAAACGCCGCTAAGTGACAATCTTTCGATCCTAGTGTTTGACCACGTTACCGCTGCGGTATCCGTTGCCAAGCCTTTTGAGGATTCGCTTGAGAATCGCCCCGACCCGGGCCGGCCGCCCTCTATACGGCCCAAGCCAAGCGGCGATGCCGCCACGGGTGTCGCCACGTCGTGTCGCCGGGTCGATCTTCGAAAACTGTTATCACTTGAGTGGAGTCCCCGCCGGTTGACTGTGGTTGCTGTATCCTACGATATCGTTTCCAACGAATACAACGTTGTTCTCGCGGGCGGAAAGTCAGATGCCCCAATTCGTAGCCAAGTAACTCCTGCGCCGGGGGCCCGCAGCGGCGGGATTTCGCCCTGCGATCCAGCAGTCGTCAGCCCAAATCCTAGTAGGAGCAGCGTGAAATTCTCTGTCGAGGTAAGGCCGGTTCCCCTCAGTTGCGTCGTGAAGGGCGAACTTTCAACCGTAGCGATTGCCTGCCACTTGCATCCCGGTGTTGCCGAGGCAAAACGATGCGCGGTAGTTGTTTCCGTTACCTGCATCGTGGTGGGCCGAGATTGGCGCAACCCTTGGACTTTCGAATGGCAAATTCCGGTGGATTCGGATAGCGATGGCGCCCCGGGCGCACCCCTCTCAGCGTTCTTCTCCGTTCCGCTTCCGGAGGATCGACTGGCTCTCCTCAGTAGCGGGGAATATATCGCCTACATCATGCTAGAGGGGCACGTCTTCGGCCCCCAGCGATTTACGATCCCGGCGGCTCCGTATGCTGAAGTGCGCGCAAGACCCGATCCCTTTTTCTCCAATCAAAAACTGCCAGATTCGCCAGTCGCTCCAAGCGACCAATGGAGGGGCGTGCTCATCAACGTACCCGAGCGCGCCGCCATCAACATCGGCAAACCCGTCGTCCGACTCTCCGGACTAGCCCGCATTTCCGGTGCCGACTACCCGAAGGACGACCGCCTAGAGCTCATCGCCATCGACCTCGCAACCCGCAAGGAATACACCGCATTTCTCGACCAAGTGGAAGAAAACCTTGTAGTACCCCCGCCCGCAAAGCCGCCAACCCCCGACGTGATCAATCGCATGATCTTCACCCGGCATTTCAACAGCGATATTCGCGCAGCACTTTCACTCCCCATCGCAAACGCCACATACCGGCTCACCCTCCAAATCGGCGACCTTCGATCCAACGACCTAACCGTACAGATCGTCATCGAATAATAAAACCCCACCGCCGCGAAGCACATCTTCAATTCAATAACCCCAACATGACTACACGCACCATAATGTATTGCGCAGCTTTATGGGGCGTGCTCTTATACCTCCTCTATGCACCTCCGCTGTCTGAGGTGTTTGGGAGTGGTTCCACTGCGCGACAAGCACCAGCACACATTGAACCATCGGGAGCATGGCGGCGATCTGGCACAAAATTGGCCCGAATCTGCCTCACTCTTTTGATCGTGGCAGGCGGATTGCTACTACTATTTCATCATGCGGGATGTCCCATTGATGAACTCGTTGGGGTGGCGGCAATGGCTATCCTCGGTGCCGGGGGTATCTTGGGCGCAATACTCTTCGGAGTTGGCGTGATGAAGGGCGAAACTGGAGGGGATTCATCGGGAACCCAATGGGGAATCTGTGTGGTCACGGCATTGGGCATTTGTATCGGTGGTGCGTGCATCGCCTTCTTGGCTGCACTGGGATCAGCATATCGCCATTGAACATGAGCACCGATCTTCCCGTGGATGGCGTGATCGACGGCGCGGTGCTTTGGCCCGCTCTCGATCCGGTTGTGCGCAACCAGATCGTTCGGGTCATTCGCGGGACTGGCAAACTGTGTCTCATCTCAAAGAAGCCCGGTGGCCATTTCGTGCTCGAGTTTCTGCGGCCACATTCCGCGCCGCAATGGGCGTTACCAACCTGGACCTCAGACCGGGCACAGATTTTGTGCGGCAGTGAAGCCGAGGCTGTTGGGCTGGCCGGCGATTTCATTCTACCCTAGCTACACTACCACAAATGCACACACATCGCGTTAGGGGACAAACTCCTTTATGCGGGGCTCTTTATGGCCTTCATCGGGGCGGCGCCTCTTGCAGTCTGACACGCCAACTACCGCCATGACGATGCGCTGAAGTTATGGTCGACAGTTCAAGGGTATATCAGAGTTCGGATTAGGGGCAGGCCGGTTCTGCGACACAACCACAGACTCTAGGGTTCGACCCCTTCCGCCTGGCCTCCCTTCCGCCTGGCCGCTGGAATGGCGGCCTCGAACACTCGCTACCGGCCGCTCGCTACTATTCCACCACAGAGGTAGGTCCAGTCTTCGACTGGATCACTCGCTATCTAACCGCAAGGAACGCAGAGATCGCAAAGAACGGAATCTCCGCTACGTCCTACCGGCTACTCGCTACTTTCCGCCACGGAGCGCCACTTACCAAGTGGCATTCCCTCGGAGGCAGAGGCGAACGCAGAGAAGAGCAGGCTGAAATATGAAGGCTGAGAATCGAGACAAAGTGGAAGCGGTGCCCCGCCGCTTTTGGGCCACTCCGAACATATTAACCGCAAGGAACACAGAGATCGCAAAGAACAATTCGGATTTCAGAGGCCCTTCTGGCTGGCCTTGCGGCTGCGCCGGCCAATTCTTTACCTGTTCCCTCTGGAGCCTCGCAAATGGTGGGCGGATGTGACCGGCGATGGGCCGGATATCCTGGTGAACCCGTTCTAAAGAGCTGGACCAAACGAGGATGCAGCGGGACCACAGACATTAGGGTCAAACCCGAATGGCACTAAGTTAGGCGCGGTCATTTTTTAGCACGGGTGGGAGAAACGACCATTTTGCGCCGCGGTTTGGTAAGCAGCGGGTATGGTTTTGGCCGGCGTTTGCGCGCTCGTGGTTCGATGCGATTAGGTCGATCGGGCACCTGGTCAGCGGCTATGATGCGCAGGAGTTCCGCTCG
>CAJCBL010000065.1 GCA_903960515.1 uncultured Verrucomicrobiota bacterium | reverse complement strand
GGGTCTGTCGGTCGAGATTGAAGAAGCGGGCGGCCATGGCCTATGAAAATACAGCATCACGTTGCCTGTCAACAAAATATGCAACTATTTTGAACAAAATCCGAAGTCCGACAGGCTGCTAGGTTCGTCGCCCATGCCCCCCTACCCCATCCAAGGCTGCCTGCTCGGTACCGCCGTTGGCGACGCTATCGGGCTGCCATACGAAGGAATTTCACGCCAGCGCGCTGCCCGTCTCTTCGGCTCGCCCGACCGACACCGCTTCTTCTTCGGGCGAGGCATGGTTTCCGACGATACCGAACAGACCTGCATGGTCGCCCAGGCGCTGATCGCCTCTGGGGGAGATATCGAACGCTTCAAGCGATCACTCGCATGGCGCTTCCGCTTCTGGCTGCTCGGCCTGCCGGCTGGCGTAGGCCTGGCCACGGCTCGGTCGATCATCCGGCTGTGGTTGGGCTTCGGGCCCGACCACAGCGGAGTATTCTCCGCTGGAAACGGGCCCGCCATGCGGGCGGCTATCCTCGGCGCCGCCATCGACGATCTCGCGTCGCTGCGCTCACTGGTGCGCGCCTCGACTCACCTCACGCATACCGATCCGAAAGCGGAATACGGCGCGTATGCTGTGGCGCTGGCTGCCTGGATGGCGCGCCACGGCTCGGTGATATCCGGTTCCGCCTATCTCCAAAACCTAAGCATCTCGCTCGACGGCGAAGGAGCCGAACTGATCGCTCTCGTCTCGCATGCCGCAGATTCGGTCGCGAATGGGCAGTCGACCGAGGCTTTCGCTGAGGCGCTCGGCCTGAAGAAAGGAGTGTCGGGCTATGTCTATCACACAGTCCCGGTCGCCATCCATGCCTGGCTCGCCCACCCTCGCGACTACCGGGCCGCAGTCTCGGCGGTGGTGCGTTGCGGTGGAGATACGGACACAACTGCGGCGATTGTCGGAGGCATTCTGGGCTCCGCCCTCGGCAAGGAGGGTATTCCATCCGCTTGGCTCGGGGGTCTGATGGAGTGGCCGCGCTCGATGTCCTGGATGGAGCGCCTGGGCGATCAGCTTGAGCGGAGCGTAGCCGCGCTCCCCACTCCGGCGCGCCCGCTCGGTCTTCCCGCCCTCGCAGTGCTGCTGCGGAATCTCCTCTTTTTGGTGATAGTCTTGGTCCACGGCTTCCGCCGCCTGCTGCCGCCGTATTGAGGGCCGCCCGCAGTAGCTCTCACACAGCAATGAGAAACGGCAGTTCAGACCGGACACAGCGCGAAAGACGGGTCGTAGGAAGAAGAAACCGCTCATGGCTTTGCTTTAACGATACTGGGCACGCCAGCGACTGTGCCTGCGAGGCATCACCAATTACTGCGTCAAGGACCTAGCCGAAGCGCCGCCCTTTGTGATCATCGCTCCAGTCAATCATGGCGGGCATCGCGGACCGGCGCGGGCATCATGCAAATCATCCCTCCTTTGCCATCGCAATTCCTGGTGTCGGGGGGAAGAAAGACCGCACTTGGGAAATAGACCTTCGGGCAAACCGTGACCTGCATTCCGATTTAAGGGACGAACCTTGCGTCTGTACCCGCTCGATCGCAGACGGTCCAGCCCCCCAGATGCCATCGTACAAGCTGGCAGAATGGTTACGACCAATACCAACTGCAGGCCGCGAACCAGGCGCGTAATATCCCAGTTCCGGCATTCCCTACGGCGCCACCGCTCACATGCCGCCAAGCCGCCTGGCAGTGATCACCATCCCCAGCAAAGTCCGGATACTGCGCGCCTCATCCATGCCCAGGCTCACTTTCTGCCGCACATGCCAACCGGCAAACACCACCGAATGTGCCGCCGGCAATGCTCCTCCGGGGACGATGATACAGGAGTAAAGCTGGAGCCCACCCCGAATCCATGGCGGCAGGTAGGGATCGATCTTGGGATCGGAGGAATCGTGGATGAGCACCGGCTCGCAGCGCGCGGTCGACACCCCGAGTACATTGCGCTCGTCGCGACGAAAACCCACTTTGTTTCGAAACTCCCGCCAACGCGGTCCCGCCCCGGCCACAGCCGCAAAGCTCCCCTTGCCTCGCTCCAGCATGATCACCACTTCGTCGGCCCCCCATCCCTTGTGCAAAGCGATCGCGATCGGGATAGCCAACATCTCCTCATTGACGACGGGCTGGCTGAGCAACTCGGCACACTTGGCCACCGTCTCGTGCAAAATCTCGATCAGCGGCCGGCGCTCCTCGGGCAAAGTCACGGGTAACAGGCTCGTAGGCCCCTCCCCTGGCTTCGCTGCATCGGCTATCGGATACACGAGACCTCCCGGATCGCCAGCAGCGCCAATAGGCCCCGCGCCCACGCCCGGCGCGGAATCAGCGCCCTTGCCCGCTTCCTCGCGTGCGACTGCCCCGGCAAGGAGAGAGCCATTGTCACCGATCGGCTGATTCGGCTCCGCTGTCCCATCCGCCCCGGCCATGGCACCCGGCGGTATCTGTTCGCCCGCCCCCTCCCCGGAAGTAGGCGGAGTGTTGGGCGTTGGCTGATCTCCCGACGGCGGCGGCCTGCCCTGCCGCCGGGCCCGCACTTTCGCCGTTACCCCGCGGCTCATGGCCTGCAAACCAAAGGCCTGCCCGAAGGCCGACATCCGCTGCTCGGTTCGTTCGAATACGGCCTTCAATGAATCCGCATCGATGTGAAGATGGGTTCCGAACTGGCGCAGCAAAGCTCGCGACTGGTCCTCGTAGGCTCCCGGCGAGACGGCCGGCTGGAGCACCAATTGGGCGAGACGCACCGAAAACTCCGCAGCCACCAGCATCTTCGTCGGCGGATCCAGCGCCTTCGCCTCCAACATCTGGGGCGTGAACTGGCGCAACCCCAGCAGCAGCGGCTCGGGCAGGTTGGAACTCTTGAGCAACTCGTATCCGAGCTCCAGTGGAGTTATCCCAAATACCGCGCGGTAGCCGGCATCTACATCGCCAAGCGCGACAGACTCGGCCTGCGCCAGTCGGTAGTCCTCGGCCATCAGGGCGGTCATCAACAGTCTCCCGAAGTTGCGTAGCGAGGCGCAAAGGAACGCCTGTTCGCCATCGCTGCTACCAGTCGTTTCCGCCCACGACTGGGCCAACATCCCGCTGGTGAGCGCCAGAGTGGAGATCTCGCGCTGCGCCGTTGAAATGATACTAAGCTCGGCGTTCTCCATGAGCAGCAGCGACATCGCCAGCATGCGAATCTTCGAGAAGCCGATGACATGGATCGCCTGCGAAATCGAGGATACCGGCACCCCGGATGGGTTGTAGCCCAGCGTGTTCGCCGCCGATAACACCTTTGAGGAGACAACCACATCCTTCTCGATCAACTCCGCCATCTCCGACACCGAGATGGTCAAGGCGTTGGCAGCGAGCGCCTCCACGAGTTTCACAATCTCGGCGATACCGGCCACCGCCCCGCCATCCAGCCCCGCAGTTACTCGATCGAGCGTTTGGCGGGCACGCGCGCTTTTGGGCGGGGCATCGGAGGCGGGGATCATTCAGGCCGGGGGCGGCCACGTTCCTATCGGCCCGCGCTAGGTATTTTTGAGGGCTTCCTCCAAGGATGTCTCCTATGCGGCCAAGGCGGCCATTCCTGCGTAGCGCAGCGATGCTGTCCGCTTGTCGGGTCAGACCTTGCGTGCGCACCGTCTCGAGAAGACTGAAAAGACGAAGGCAGAAGCTTCGTTGCAGTGCGCTCGCTCCTGGGCGAGCACACTTCGGTTATGGGGTGCTGGGTTCATCCTTCCGCCTTCCGGTTCCCTCGAGGTCATGTCCCCTGCCATTTACATTCTTCGTTAGGGCCGCCGCCACCGCCTACGCCGAGGCGGCACCCACGCAGTTTCCAACTATAGGCGGACTATGGTTTTTGCCGGGGAAGCCGGAGCGTAAGCCACCGGCACGGGGTTCAAGCAGAGCATCACCCCAGAAACTGCGGCCCAAACACGAGGAACAGCGCCAACAACAGGAAGCAGCCCGCCGTGGCGAATTTCACCCATGCGGCGCGCCGCTTGAGCAGCTTCACCAGGGTCTCGCTGCGCAGTCCCCTGATCGTGAGCACAAAGACCACCACCAGCGGCGCGATGAAGGCCAGGTTGTAAGCCAGTAGGCTCCCCAGCGCACGCGCCTCACCTTGCTGGATCATGTAGGTAATTGTCGGCAGGTACACCTGCCCGGTGCACGCCAACTCGAGCACCGAAATGGCCACACCGAGGAAGAACGACACCAGGACAAAATGCCCCTGCCTTACCCCGTGCCGGATCAGCCAGTGGATGACCTTCTTCAGAAACGCCGGCAGTTGCAGCGTCATCTCCGCCAATTCACCGCGCCGGCACCGGACGCCGTCGCGAATATTCAAGGCCATGATCACCAGAGCGAAACCGGCCATCGCATAGCTCAACAGCGGCCCAGTCCACCGCACCTGCGCCACCATCGCCGCCACCTTCGCCAGGCCCAGCCCGATGGTGAAATACGCCAGAAATACACCGGCGACATAAGCCAGGCCGATCTGCGCCATCGCGGCCGGCGAGCGCCGGCTCAACTGCAAATACGAGAGCAGGAAAATGATGGTCGCGAAGGCGCAGGGATTTACGCCGTCGAGCAGGCCCGCGAACAACACCACCCCCAGCCCGGTGGCCTCGAAACGCTGAGCCACCTCCGCATGCGCCCCAGCCAGCCCCTCCGCCGGCACCGTCAGCCAGTCGGCCAGCGGCACGTTCGCAGCCCGGGCCAGCATCGGCCCCAGCCGGTCCACCGAGATGTCGCCCTTGATCAGGTAACCACCTCCGCAGAACACTGCGGGGGCCACCAAGCGCACTCCAGCCGGCACGCCGAAGCGCTCACCCAGCGCCTCATTGAGCAGCACCGAAGAGGTCTTGTTGATGTCGTATTCGACGATCGAAACCTCGGGGAAAGCTTCTCGCAGCTGCTCGAGCTTGCGCGTAGTAACCGCGCACTCCTTGCAGCCCGGCTTGGTGAAATACACCAGGCGGTAGTTTTCAGGCCGTACGGCGACCGCCGGCTCCGCCTGCGCCACAGGCGCCACATAGGACGCCACCGCGCGAAGCGGCGCCCGCACCGTGCGCACGACCGGGGATTCGGCCGCCCCGTCGTCCTCCGGCACCCCGAAATGCCGGCGAATCAGCAAGGCCGTTTCCTCCCCTCGGTAGTTTCGCTCCCAATTCAGATAGGGCAGGACCACGGCAAACTCCCGGCCCAGACTCGCATACTGCTGCAGCACATAGGAGGAGAACTGCTCCAGCAGCTCGCTATCGCGAGGCATACGTTCCAAGGACCTAACGACATCCCCCAGCTCCACGGGCTGTTGGCGCGCGATCAGGCCGAAGAGCGCTAGAAAGCGCACCCGCTCCGATGGATCCCGAGCGAGAATGCGCAGCGCCTGCACAGCTCCCTCGGGCAGCGGAGCCACCGCACCGCGCGAGCCGGCACGGCCGCTATAGCCGCCCCCCTCCCTCGCCTGTATCCGCTCGCCGAAGTAGTAGGTGAAGCGCCCGCCGTCCGTGCCCGCCGGCAGGCTCAGGTAAGGCAGCACCTCGCGCACGCAATCCGCAGTGTCCGCAGCCATCCGCCCGGCCTCCGCCATGAAGCGCGGAAGATTGCCGCGGCCCAGCGCGTAGAACGCCGCACGCCGTTGCCAGGGGTTGTCGACCGTTAGGAACGGCTCCACCAAGCGCTCGCTCTCCGACGACCAGACCTTGGAGAGCAGCATCAACGCGAGCAGGCGCAACCGCTCGCTCTGCGGCCCCTGCAGCCAGCGATGCGCCGCGCCTAGCACCGCCGCGCGCACAGCCTTCTTCGCCCCCGCCGACTGTAGCACCGGCAAGACCTCCGGCGCCTGCAACCGCGCACCCGGCTTTTCCAACTCCTCCAACAGCACGCGCAGGCAAGCTTCGTCGGCCCCGTCTTCCATCAACGAAGCACTCGCGGCCTCGCGCACTTCTGCCGACGGATCAGCCAACAGCCCACGGATGAGCGGCAGGCCGTCGCGCTGACGCACCCGCTCAAGTCCCTGGGCCAGTTCCATCCGGCGCCCCTCATCGAGCCCAGGCAACCCCTCCGAAGATACAGAGGCCCCGGCCGTATCGCCCAAGCGGACGAGCATGCGGGCAGCCGCTGCTCGCAGTTCAGAGTCGCCGGGCACCGCGAGCGTGCGCTGTCCGATCCGGCGCAGGACATCTACGAACGACTCCGCCGTACCGGTCGCCTCGCCAAACGCGGCGAAAACCTCCTCTACGCTCGCAGTGCCATTGCCCGACGGGGCGGGCTCGAAGGCGGCAAACACTTCTGCGAGCGGATCGCTGGCCACCGGAGCCGCATTCGGCGGTGCCGTTTCGAAACCAATACGCTGCGCCGCCGGGTTGTAGCGCAGCAGCATCTTAGTCTCGACCACCACCGCATCCATCAGGGAGAGCAACCGGCGCCGGTCGCCCGTCTGCACCTGTTGGGCTACAGTCGCCTGACAGGCGGCCAGCGCCAAGCCCTTGCCCGCCAGCAGCCGCAGGCTGGCACAGGCGAGGTCGGAATCCGCGTTGGAGGCAAAGGCGATCACCAGGGGAGCCACCTTCGCATCCACGCTCTCAACATTATCGAGCACCGCCAGCTTCACCGAGGCGGGGCGCTCCGCGAGCACCTTGAGCATCGTGGCCGGGATCGGCATGTCGGCCGCCAACAGCGCCTTCACAATCGGCCCCTTGAGCGCATCATCGCTTGCGAAGATCGACTCCAGTTTCGGCAGCGCATCGCCCACGCCGAGCTTGGCTAGGGTAGCCACTGCGGAGCTACGCACAAACTCGTCGGGGTCGTCGAGCAGCGCCACGACCGTGGGAGCCAGCGAGCGCAGGGTGAGCGCCTCCGCCGTCTTGAGCGCCGCGGTACGCACCCGCCAACGCCTATCCGCCAGGCATCCCTGGATGGCCTCCCCCACGCTCTCGACTCGCAACTTGGCGATGCTCTCGAGTGCCACGATTACGAAATCCTCGTTGGGATCGGCCAGATAGCGCAGAAGGATCCCGAGCCCCTTTTTGCTGCGCAGGTTGCCCAACTGCCGAAGCACTACGTAGACGACATTCGCATCCGTCTCCTTCTGCAGCAGCGCCTCCAGCAGACCCACGGCTTCCCTACCGCCGGTGGTTACCAGAGCATCCACCGCAGTCTCCCGCACCAGCGAGTCCGGGTCCCCGAGGAACTCCGCGATCACTGGCACCGCGCGCTGCCGTGCCATGGCTACATCGCGCAGCGCCTTGAGCCGCACATCCATATTTCCAAACACCAGCCGGTGCGCCACGCTCGCCGGGTCCAGCCCGTTCACCACCGGCAGTTGCAGCGCGTAGCGCAGTTCGCGCAATCGTTTGCCGGATCCGGCCGGCAGAGCCGGATGGGCCGCCGCGAAGGCCGCGATTCCCTCCAGACAGGAGTCGGGATCCTTGCGCAGCAGGCGGCGGGCACGCGCGGCCCGGTCGGTGTCGTCGCCGATCAGGTCCTGCAACAGGTCGCCGATCTGCGCCGCAGAGAGCACGCGGAAGAAGGCCGGTTGGCCGGCATCGTCCAGGCTCGTCGCCGTGGTCCACTGACGCCACTTGCCGAGCGCCTCCTCATTGTCGGCCGGCACATCGCGCCATGGATTGAAACCGAAATCGTCGCCCGCCATCTCCTCCAGCACCTCGAGTGCCCCCAGCCGGACTGTTAGCAATGCATGCTCCAGCAAACGGACCAGAGCCACCCGCGGCAGCGGCCGCAGTGCGAGGATCGCCTGCTCGGTGGGCGCACGGTAGCGCTCGCTGCCCAACGCCACCACCAACTCCGCCCAGTCCTCGTCCGCCAGCTTGCCCTGGCGCACCTGCGCCAGCAGGGTTTGGAGACGCTGATCCTGCGACTGCACCCGGTTGGCGGAGATCCCGTCGAGCACCCCCACCAACCGTTCGGACTGGGTGAAGCCGTCCAGCCGTCCCGATTCCCGGCCCTCGGGATTAAGGAACACCAGCGACGGCGTAGCCCGGATACGGAACCGCGCCGCCATCTTCTCGTCCTCCAGGATGTTCACCTTTACCAGGACAAAGCCGGCCAGCCTCCGGCGCACCTCAGGGGAGGCCAGGGTCTCCTCGTCCATGCGCGCGCACCAGTTGCACAACGGCGAATAGAAATAGGCCAGCACCGGCAGGTTCTCACGGGCAGCCACCCGCTGCGCCGCCCCCCAATCCGGGGCCCACTTCAGCCCCTCCACCGCCAGCTTGCGGGAGAGCTCGTCGACCAACCCCGCCGCCGGTGGCGCCAACGGCGCGGAGGTGCCGGGGCGATGCGATGGGACCGCCTGCGCGGTCGCCATCCACAGGAGACCGCAGCCCAGGGCTAGACTGGAGAGGGAGAGGCGCATGCTCAGTAAAGCAGGGCGTAGACGAGGATGTTAACGTTCACCTCCAGGGCGTTCGTGATCTCGCTGCCGCCGCAGCAGCAGCAGCCCTCGGTGTGCGCGGTGTCGTTGAGCCCGTGTTTGGAATACACCAGTACGGTCTTCTCGCCCACAGTGAGCCCCTCGAGCGCGATCTTCTCGTTGGCTCCATATCCATGGCCCTTGGTCTTCAGCTCGGCCACCGGGTGCACCGTGCGATAGATCGTGTGGTCGGCCGGCAGAGCCCCGAGCGCCTTGTCCTCGAACACCGCCTTGATCTCGCGGCGAAATGCTTTGTCGAACTCCTGGCTCGAGCAGCCCGCCGACACCAACAGGAAGCCGCCACTCTCGAGATAGCGCTTCAGATTCTTGCGCTCGTCGGCGGTGAAATGGAAATCCTTCTCCCCAGTGAGAACGGTGAACGGATACTTGAAGAGCTCGTCGGAGGCGAGTTTGACGGTCTTGAAGCGCCGCTCGGTCTCGATGGTGGTGTCCTTCTGGACCGAGCTCAGAAACTCGTCGCTGAAACAGCGCGACGTATGGGTGCCTCCGTAGATGAGATTGGCGCACTGGATGGCCTCGGCACGGGCCGCCGGCAGCGCACACAGGAGCGACGCTGCGCCCAGCAGCAAGGGTATCCAGACTTTTGTAGTCTTCATGGGTTGGCCTCCGGTTGGCTGAAATAACGTTCGAGCGCCTGGCGATACTTCTCGGGGGCCAGCTCCCCAGCGCGGCCGGGACCGCTGAAATCCCGCCCCGCGTGGCCGGAGGAAGTCTGGGTATCTTTGGTGCGCGCGCCGCTGCCCTCGCCCAGGCCGCCGCTGCCGCGCCCTGCTCCGCCCTTGGCGCCCCCGCCTTGCACAAACTGGCGCCGTCCCGGACCGATCACCGGAGTGTTCATACGAGTGTGCGCCGACACCGAATAGCCATCGGCCCCGTCGCCCACCCCGCCCCCGGGCGCGTTGCCCGTGCCCTGCCCTCCGCCCTTGCTGTCGCCGCCGCGCTTAAGCAGCGAGGAGAGCATCTGCTCCATCGAGGTGCGCAGCTCGTCGCGCACCTGAAACTTGAGGCCCCCGCGGCACATTCCGCCGAAGGCCGAGTTCTCGCACTGCGAGAGCAGCTCCTCGAGGCGTTCCTTGGCCAGCCGCGCATCGCGCAGCATGTCCGGGCCGTTCTCGTTCTGCGCGGCCACCACCACCTGCTCCAGCAGGCCGCCCGCCCCGCAGCGGGCCAGCTTCGCCGCAAATTCCAATGCGCCGGCGCGCAACTCGGCCAGCTCTCCTGTCGCCGGCAAGCCTTCCGCGGTCTTGACCAGGCTCGCGGCAAATTCGCCCAGCTCTTGGCGGATCTCCGTCTCCCGTTTTCCGAGCTCGCGCAGGCTTCCCCTCTCGGAAGCGTCCGTTTCGCGTCGTGCCAGTAGCCGTACCAGATCGCGTTGGCGGTTCAGGATCTGGATAAACCGCGCAGCGTGCTCCATCGCCCGCCCGGCCTTCAAAAAGTCCTCCGTCAGCTCTTGCTGCCGGGCAAGTTGCCGCTCCGCCGGTTCGAGCTCCTGGCGCAGCTTGGCCACTACGGAGGAGAGCGACGGGCTCTCGGGCTTCAAGCCCGCCAACACCTCTCCCTGACCCTCCAGCCGCTGAGCAATCTCTTCGAGCGCGCCTTTCCAGCCCTCCTCCAGCGCATAGGCCTGGAACTCGCCGGCGAGGGAGCGGAACAGCTCACGCGCCGAACGGTTACGGCTGCGAGCCTGATCCAGCAACGCCCCCAGCCGCGCGGGGTCCGGCTGCGCCTTCTGCAGCTCCGCCGTCAGCTCGGCTATCGCCTGCTGGAAGGCCGCGAACTCCGCATCCACGATGCTATAACGGGCGGCGAACTGCTCGAGGGTTTCCCCCGAGCGCACGATCTCCGCGTACTCCTCATTTGAAATGATCTCAAGGCGCACGATCTCTGAGGCGCCCACACCAAGGCGCTCGGGATTGTGGTCCCGAGCCTCCAGGAACAGCTCGATGATCTGCCCTGGCAGCACTCCGATACGCGCCAGCGATAAATCCTGCTGAAAGGAATACTGCCTCTCCGCCGCCAGCGGGCCCAGTGGCAGGCTCCGATCTCGGTAGCCGGCGATCGTGCGCACCAGCGATACCCCGCGCAGGGCAAGGTCGTCGGTCGCACTGCCCTGGATGCGCACCGTGGAAGCCGGCGTCGCCAGCGTGTACGAGGCCGGGCTGCTGATGGAGGCTTCCGGAGCGCGGTCGGGGATGAGTTTCTGCGTGAGCTGCAACGGCTCGGCCATCGTAGTACCCTGAACGTCCTCCACGCGGATCTCCACCCTCGCAGGGAAGTGCAACTCCCAGTCGAAAGCGATGGTATGCACGCCGGCCTTGCGGCCCACGATGGAGAGCGTCCCACCCACTCCATCCAAAGGCACGAGAGTGAGCACCCCAGTCGACAACGGCCGATTACTGGTGAGCTGCAAGCGCGCCTTCGATCCAGCGTAGCCCTCGATCTTCTCCTGGCTGAGCACGGTTTCGCTCCCCGCCAGCCCGGTGTAGGCCGGCGGTACCATCGCCAGCTTCAAGAGCGCCACCTTCGGCTGCAGCAGTATCCCGATGGGTTGCCACGGGCTGCGTGCCCGCCCCACCGCAAAGCAGAATTCCAGCGAATCCACCACCTTCTCAAGCCGTTGCGAGAACACGGTATCGCCCTGACGGAAACAAATCGATTCGTCGGTCTGGTCGCCCTTGCGCGTGCGGAGGACCACCGGCTGGAGCACCGGCGCACCGGCGATGTCCACCGTCAGTTCAAGCGAGCCACCGTAGAGGACCTGCACCGGATCCGGTGCCACCAGGAACGTGTATGAGCTGAACGGAGGCCGTTCGGCGTCGGGGTGGAGCAGCCGCGCCAGCGCAGTCTCCATCGCGAGAGGCTGCCAGAGCAGCAGGCCCAGCACCGGCACGACCACGGCCAGCAACCAGCGGGCCTGTCGCGCACACTCGGGCCGGGGAAACGCACATTGCCAGCGCACCCCGGCCAGGGCGGCCGTACCTGCACTCAAGCTACGCTCGACGAGGAAGCGCCCCCAGTTCGCTCCCGGCGCGGCCCGCTGCAGTTCGAAGGCGCTCAACACCGGTTGGCGAGGATTGGCCAATAGAGCATCCGCGCGCTCCGCCGCCTCGCGCAACGACGGCGCCAGGCAGTTGATCGCCTCCCACAACACGAAAAACACCATACCGCCCAACGCCGCCAGATCGACGAGCCGCAGAGCCAGCGGCGAAAGCGCGAGCAGCAGATCGGCCGCTACCGCCGCGAGCCCAAGCAGCAACGCCAGCCGCAGCAACCGCAGCAACGAGCCAAGCAGCACACCGGCCCGCCAGATCCAGAGTTGGCGGCGCAGCGCGCGCAGAAAGGTGATCTGTTCGGCGTTCATCGTGGGGCTAGGTGAGGCCATTGCGTCTCCGTATCACCCATTCAGAGGCAAGAAGGGCCACCACGAGCAGCAACCAGGGGGCGCGATCCCAGCGCGACACCCACCGGGCGTTGTCGAGGGCGAGCGCCTCCGCGGTGGCCGGGGGCGGAGCGAACAGGCCTTGAATCTCCTCCTCGGTGACAAGGCGCCCCTGCGTGGCCGCAGCCAGCTGCGCGAGCCATTCGCGATCGGGGCTCACGTCGTCGCTTTCCGCCGGCGGAGCCTGCACAGCGAGCGTCTCGTAGACCAGCGGAGCCGTCCCCACCGCCGCCTCCAGGCGATGCAGCCCGGGCAGCGTGGGCGAGTACACCCCTTCGTATTCGCCGCTGCGCTCGGGCACGGCGGCCAGCGCCACTTCGCCCACCAGCTTGGCACCACGCCAGATGCGCACCACCGGAGCGCCTACAGGCTCGGGCAGGCGCGAGGCCATGCGCAGGCGCACCGGTTGCCCCACTTCCACGCGCGGCTCGCTCAGGTGCAGGGCCCAATCGTGCCCGGGCAGGAACTCGGCCTGCACCGCCGCCCAAGTAATCAGATGCAGCCAAAAGTCCCGATACACGGCGCTCGCGCCCTCCACCTTCGGAAAAAAGTCCCATTGCCACAGGTCCTCGGAATTTACCGCCACGACCTGCCCCTTGCCGAAACGTTGGGCCACCACCACCGGCACCCGTACGCTGCGGCCGCCCACCTCCGCCACGCCCTCGGCGAGCACGCGGGCGAACAGCTTCGGGCGCGTCGTCTGCCAGGCGTGCGAGAGCTGCGGCAGTTTCGCCCAGAGCGGATCGCTGCGGCCAGGCAGACCATCGCTGAACAAGCCCGCTTCCTCGCCAGCATCGGTAGGCTGCCAGACAAAGCGCTGGTTCCATTCCGGCCCCCACGAGACCGGCTCGAGGGCCTCGAGCTCGGGCTGCTCGCCGGCATAGGCCTTGCCGCGGGTGAAAACCAGCCCGCCGCCACGCACGCGCAGGAACTCCTTCAATGCCCCGATGCTCCCACGGTTGAGGAAATACTCGAAGCCCCGCCCGGCCACGATGAGGTCGTAGCGGGCCAGCGCCTCCACCGATTCGGGCAGCTCGCGCCAAGCCTGCTCGGCGGAGAGCAGGCTGGAATCCATCTGGCTGAAATAGCGTTCCTGCCCCAGTCGATACACCAGCGAGAGGTCCACATGCCGCTGCCCCTGCAGGAGCTGGGCGATGAACTTGCTGTCCCAGTGAGGCGCCCCCTCCACCAGCAACACTCTCATCCGCTCGCCCAGTACATAGGCGGCGAACTCCGCAGTGTTGTTGGTCGTGGCGCCTTCGCCCGCCCAGTGCTCGACGCGCAGCCGGTAGGTGCGGTATCCCGGCTCAGCGGCGTTGATTTCGAAGGCCACGGAGACCTCCGCCTGGGTGCCGATGAACACCGGCTTCTCCGCCAGCACCTTGCCGTCGCCATCAAGCAGCGACACCCGTGGCCGGATATTCGCCAGCCCGGTGCAGCGCAGCCGGGCGTCGACGGTGAAGCTCTGGCCTGCGAAAGCGATGTACTGGGGCCGCCGGGTGCCGATGGCCAGGTCTACGGTTTTGACCGCCTCGCCCAGGACCACGGGATACACCGGGCTGCGGCCGGCCCGGAGCTCCATCGCCACCTCCTCGTAGCCGCGTGCCGGCACCTGGCGTCCATCGCTCAGTACCACGATGCCGCCCAAGTGCTGGCCGGAGGAGCGGTAGCGCTCGGCCACCTGCGCGAGCGCGCCGACGATATCCGTCTGTTCCCCACGGCAGGCCTCGGCCTCCAGCTTTGCGGGCGCGGGGACGGGTTGCGCCCCGGCAGCAAAAGTGAAGAAGCGCAGGGTCTGGCCCTCCGGAGCCCGCAGCCGTTGCGCGATGCCGCAAGCATGGGTCCACCGGGTGCCGCCCTCCACATCTGCGGTGTCCATGCTCACGCTGGAGTCGAGCAGCACGGCCCACTCCCGGCCGGCCTCGCTGCGCGAGACCTGCCAATGCCCGGGATTGAGCGCTATCACCGCCAGCGCCGCCAGGGCGGCCCACCGCAGCCCCAACAAAATCCCACGCAACCCGCCCCGCAGCCGCTGCGCCGAGCGCCACCCGCTCCAGCCCACCAGACCGGCCACCAACACAAACACGAGCGAGAGCTGTTCGAGGGGAAGAATCGGATTCATGGCTTGTCCTTCCATGCGAGCAGCAAGCCCTCGAATACCACACCCGCCACGGCGAGCAGCAGCAACTGCGGCCATAGCGGGGAGCCCTCCTGCATCTTGCGGATGGACTGGTCTCCGCGCAGCGCCACCAAGTCCTGACTACCCAGCTTGATCTCGTCCTGTGCATGCAGGTCCGATTCGACAGCGGGGAAATTCACGGCCTGACGCTCCAGCAGGGCCCCGCGGTAATACCACGAGTAGAGCCCGGGGAGGCGCGCCTCCGTAGTGGCGAACTCGGTGCGATGGTCGGCGACCTGACGGCGCACTGGCACCGGCTGGCCGATGAACTCCAGCTTCACATCCTCCGCCAGCACCTCGCCCTCGAACTCACGGGTGAGGCTCTGGCCGGTGGCGAAGCGATGCATCCGGCGTTCGCAGGTCTGCCGCCGGTAGTGAAAGAGCATTTCGCCCAGGAAGGGCAGGAACTCCGGTTGCACCGCCCAATCGCTGAATTCGCGCTGCAGCGGCAGATTCCACAGCAGCAGGCAGCCCGGGTCGACGAAGGCCGTGAGGGCCGGCACTCCATCCTCGTAGTTGAGAATCGCCTTTCCCCCCGCCGGCACATCGGCGGCCAAGTGCGCCCGCCCCTTGAAGGTAGTACGCGTGGGATCGCCATAAAGCCCATCGGCGAAGACTTTGAAGATTGGATTCGCCCGGTCGACGACCGTGAGATGCAGCGGCAGCGGCAGCTTCTCCAGCCGCAGCGGCTCCGTAGCGGTCGCAGCCATGCTCGCCGCCGGCGCGGACGCGGCGCCGGGGGCGGCCACCGCCGGCCTCACAGTGAGAGCGGCCATCGCCGCCGCGGGCGTATCCGCAGCAGGCGACCAGACCACCAGCCCTCCGCGCGAGAGATAGCGGCGCACCTGCGCGACCGCCTCGGCATCGCCCGCCCAGCCGGCCAGAAACAGCGCCTCACCGTCGAATTCAGCCAAGTGGCCGGCCTCCAGCGTCTCCAGTTTCACCCATTCAAGCGCCCTCAGCGCCCGCCGCCAATAGCCGGAGGTCTGCGGCTCGCCCTCTACAAGGCCCACGCGCAGATGCTCCACCACCTCGAGCACCGCCCAGCGCTCGTTGTCGTAAGGAAATGGATCCTCGCTGAGGGCCACCGCCACGGCCTTCTCCCCGGGCGTGGTCAACGCCACCCGGAACAGCACCGTATCCTTTTGGCCGGGAGCCAGCCGCAGTTCCCGGGTTTGGAGTGCATCCCCGGCGCGCAAAAACAGTGTGTTCAGGCTGTGCTCCGCGGAAAAATTGCGCACCTCACAGGCCACCGTCACCTCCTGGCCCGGCAGCGGGTTGAGCGGGTCGACTGCCAGGGAGGTGACCGCCAGATTGCCGAGCTCGCGCCGGCCGATCTTGATCGCGTGCACCGCGATCCCGGGCAGGGCCGGCAAGGGCTGCGAGCCCCATGTGCTGCCCTGGAAATCGGAGAGCACATAGAGCTCCGCCGCGCCGGGTTGGCCCTGCAACATCTCCGCCGCCCGGGCGAGCGCACCGCCCAGATCGGACGCCTCGGTGGTGACCGAGGCCGCACGCAACCTCTGCTTGAGATACGGGAAATTCACGGAGAGCCGCGGAAACTCCGCGCGGTTGGGCGACCCCAGCCAGATGATGTTGGCCAGATCGTCGCCGGAGAGCTCCGACAACACTTCCGCCCCTTTCGCGCACGCTGCTGCAAAGCGCGTCTGCGTGCCCTCCACGGCCGCCATCGAGGCGGTCGCATCGACCAGCAGCACCACGGCCTTGCGCGTACCCGAGCCTCCGATGCGGCCGGCCCGGAACAGCACCGGCTTAAGGAACAGCGCCACCAGCGCCGCGCACAACAGAGTGCGCACCAGCAGCACCAGCAACGACTGGGGCCGCTTGAGCCGGACGGAGTTGCGCAGGATCCGCCGCAGGAACTCCACCGAGCTGAAAAGAAACACCGGGGGGCGCGCCCGGGCGAAAAGATGCACCAGCAGCGGCACGAGCAGCAGGGCGGCCAGCGGCAGCAGCCAGGCGTTGGTGAGGACGAGGTTCATGCCTGGAGCCGGTCGAAGAGTTCGAAGAAAGGCGTGTCCGTGCGGGCCTGCGTGTAGTTGATGCGCCGGCGCGCCGCCAGCTCGCGGATCGCCCGGATGTGCGCCTGGATGGCCAGCGGGTACTCGCGGCGCAAAAGGTCGGTGTGCGCGACCACCCGCTGCCCCGTCTCCAGGCACTCGAATGCCTGCAGGCCCTTGTCGGGCAGCGCGAGCTCCTCGGGCGCCAACACGTGGAAGAGGTGAATATTGAAACCCCGGTGCAGATAGGGGCTGAGCGCAGCGAAGATCTCACCCACGTCGTCGAAGAAGTCGGACACGACCACCAGCGCCCCCCGATGCCGGAGCAGCGGGTACGCCCGGCGCAGCGCGACCGAGAGGCGTGTGCGGCCGCCGGGCCGGTTGTGCTCCAGCAGTTGCATCAGGTTGTTCAGGTGCCCGCGGGTGCTGCCCGGCGGCGCGAAATGCCGGATCTTGTCGTCGAAAAGTTGCAACGACACCCGGTCCGCCGAGCGCAGCACGAGATGGCACAGCGCCGCGGTGAAGAACGAACCGTAGTCGAGCTTCGAGAGGGGCGCGCCGAAGCCCATCGAGGCGCTGCTATCGAGGAAGAGGTGACAGTCCAGGTTGGTCTCGTGGGCGAAGGTGCGCAGGTAGTGCCGATCGGTGCGGGCGAACACCTTCCAGTCCACCAGCTTGGGATCGTCGCCCTCGGCGTACTGCCGGTAGTCGCGGAACTCCGTAGAGGTGCCGCGCGCACTCGAGCGGTGCCGGCCGCTCAAATACCCTTCGACAAGGATCTTGGGCGCGAACTCGTAGCTTGCCAGACGCTGCACGTCCTCGGGCCGCAGGTATTTGAACTCAGGCATGGGGGCTCTCGCGTTGGGGAAGGCGGCGACCGCGCCCCTCAGCCGTAACGATTCAGTCGTAGGAGCGTGCTTGCACGCGATTCAGAGCGCAGATCGCATGCAAGCACGCTCCTGCGGCGGACATCGGAGTTCGTGCACTGCCAGAGCGCAAAGCGGTACGATTGCATGGTTACGGCTCAGCCAGCCAGCAGGTGCTGCACTATAGCCTCGATACCTATGCCCTCGCCGGTGGCATTGTAGTTGGGGATCACCCGATGGCGCAGCACCGGCAACGCCGCCCGGCGCACATCCTCCACCGAGGCCGCTGCGTTGCCGTCGAGCAGGGCGAAGGCCTTGGCCGCGCGCGCCAGGCTTTGGGAGGCGCGCGGGCCGGCCCCCCACTCCACGTAGCGCTTGATGTACTCGTCGGCCAACTCCGACTGGGGCCGGGAGCGGTGAACCAGCTTGAGGATGAAGTCGGTCACATGCTCGGGCACCGGCACCTCGTCCACCAGCCGCTGCATCGCGAGCAGTTCCTCGTGCTGCAGTACCTCGCGGATCTCCGCCTTGGTCTGGTGGTGGATGATACGGCGCTCCTCCTCGAAGCTGGGGTAGCCGATCTTGAGGCTGAAGAAAAAGCGGTCCAACTGAGCCTCCGGCAGCGGATAGGTGCCCTCGTGCTCGATCGGATTCTGCGTGGCGAAGACCACGAAGGGCTCGGCCAACAGGCGCGTCTCCCCGGCCACCGTCACCTGTTTCTCCTGCATGGCCTCCAGCAGCGCGGCCTGGGTCTTGGGCGGGGTGCGGTTGATCTCGTCGGCCAGCAGCAGGTGCGCGAACACCGGGCCGGCCACGAACTTGAAGGTGCGGCGACCGTCCGCGTCGGTCTGCAAAATCTCGGTACCGAGGATGTCGGAGGGCATCAAGTCGGGCGTGAACTGGATGCGGTTGAACTTCAGCCCGAGGATGCGCCCGAGGGTGCGCACCAGCAGGGTTTTGCCCAGGCCCGGCACGCCCACGATCAGGCAGTGACCGCGGCACAGCAGCGCCACCAGCATCTGCTGGACTACCTCTTCCTGGCCCACGATCTCGGTGGCGATGCCCTCGCGCAGCGCCTGCACCTGACTGCGGACCTTCGCCCAATCAGCTTCGTTGATATCCATAATTATTCCTCGGTGAGAACGCTCTGCTCGGCGGAATCCATCTCCTTGGGCTCCGGCCGGTGCAACATCAGGAGACATTGGTACGGTGCGCAGGCGCTCCGGGTGGGAGCGAAGAGCTCCAGGAAGCCCTTCCAGAAATCCTCGTCTCGCGAAACGGAGGGGTCGAACTGCGACGAGCCCCCCTTGGTCGGCAGCAGGTCATCGTCGGCTGCGGTCGCTTTCGCCGGGGGCGGCGCGAGCGCCGCTGCCGAACCGAGCGGCCATTGGGCCACACCGCGCACAGGTTCATCGCCCTCGGACTGGGCCGCCGCGATGAGCAATGCCGGCGCAGCAGGAGCGGCTTTGTCCGGAGCCGCTGCGGTAGGCTTGGGCCCAGCAACGGTGCCCACCTTCAACACTACACCGGCCAGCGGCACGCGGCGTTCAAAGATCACCGATACATCTACCCCCAGCGGCGCCTGCCGGCGGCATTCGGCCAGCAGCGCCTCGAAGGCCGCGCGATCCAGGACCTTGTCCTTGAGGGGCAGACACACCCGGGCCAAGTCCGCGTTCCCCTCCGGCAGCCGCACCTCGCGAATCACATGCGAGCCGGCCACCAGCTTCTGGTTCAACTTCGGATCCGCCGCCACAAGCTCCGGAATCACCAGCAACTCGTCGAGGCTCAAGCGAGCGCTCAACTCGTGCTGGTTCTGCGCCGTGGCCCCCTGCAATAGGAGGGTGATCTCCGTCCTGCGCTCGGCACCTACGTTGACCTTGTCCGGAACGCGCGGCAGTTCCGCCGCCGGCTTGCCCGCCAGGCGCGCCTGCGCCCGCTGCACCGTGAGCGAGTAGAGCCGCTCTCCCAAGATTTGGGCGAGTTCGGGATTGGTGTTTTCGGGGTTCCCCTCCCCATACAGACCCTCGACAACATAGGCGCCTACCACATCAAAACCCAAGGACGAGGAGTCGAAGATGCTCTTCGAGGCCGCATGTCGCGGCCGGGCCATCACCTGCCGCCAAAGCTCCGCGTGCGCCTCGAGCTTGGGCTCCTCGGCCGGCGTAGCCCCGGCCCCTTCCTGGCTTTCGGCCCGCATTCGGGCCGCCCGGTCGAAGCCGACGCAACTCAGGAGAAAACCCGCCAGAACATCGTCCTTCGTCTTCACGCACCCCTGAAGCAGGGCCGTGCGCACCGCCGTAGGGTCCTCCTTGGCCAGCTTAGTCACCAGCGACTGCGCGATCATTTGGAGCTTCCGCTCGCTCCAGGGCTGCTCCACAGCAAGGAACTCCTGGAGCTGCTGCGTGCCTGTCCTTTCCGATACGAGCTCCTCGAGAAACTTGATCACTTCCCCCATTTTCCTCTCGATCGACTGGCGCTCCTCGGGGGAGGTCGCACCGGCGCCGGGCCCTGAGGGGAGAGTCTTCTGAAGCCCGGCCACATAGCGCTGCACAAAGGCCTTGGCCTCCACTCCCCTCACCCGCGCATAATCGACCACATGCGAAAGCCGCTCCTGCGGGTCCTTGCCCGCGAGCAGATACGCCTCGACCGCCTCGCGGTCGGCCGCCTCGGGCGAGCGGATCATCTGCCAGACGACCTCCTGCCGCCCCGCGGCCAGAAACAGCCGCCTTAGCGCCGCACGATCCTCGCCCTTGTGTTGCGAATACCATTCCCGGCCCTTCTGCGCCAGCACCTCGTTGGAGACCGCGCCCTCCTCGCCCCTCGCTTCCTCCTCGCTCAACACCAACGGAGAGAGAATCCGCTGTGCGAGCTCGCCGATCGACTGCGGCCGCGGGAAGCGGGGCCACATCCGCTCGATCTCCTCTTCGCTCATCGCGCCCTCGTCGAAATTGAAACGCAGGAACGGCGCCGACACTCCCCCGGTCGTGCGCACCAAGCGCGCATCCGAGAGCAAAGCCACCAAGAGGGGAATCGCTGCGGTGCCACGCTGCTGGATCAGATCGAGCGGCCCCGACTTCGCCGAGCCCGGAGTGAGCCCGGGCACCTGCAAAACCCACGTGCCACTGCTGAATAACGGATGGCGCAGAGAGACCACCGCATCCGACTGCCCCAACAGCCCGGCGATGCGCCGATCTTCGTCGGTGAGCCCCTCGCCAGCCAGCGCCGGGGGCGCCAAGCGGGACCGGACCGCCTCCGCCACTCGCGCCACCACCGGCGCCTGCCTCCACACGGAACCGAAACGGACCGCCTGCGCTTCCATCGCAGCGAGGTACTGCGCCCAATTCCCACTCACGGCAAAGCTGCGATAGGCCTCTTGATACTGGGCATCGGCGATACGGTTTATCGCCTCGGAGACCACCATTCGGCTGTCTCCGCTTATCTCGAACAGCAGGGCCATCAATCGGTTCGCCTCTGCACCCAGTCCACGGCTGTGCACTTGCGCCGCAAAAAGGAACAGGAGCCCCGCACTGCGTCTTACGGCGTAATCGTTTCCGCCGTTGGGTTTCTCCAAATACCCGATCACCGAGCCAAGGTCTGCGGCCAGGTCGGCATCCCTCCATTTGCCGGGCACCACATAAGGCGAGTCTTCCGGTTCGTCCGGTTCCTGCGGGGCGGTGCCGGGCGCCTGCCCGGCCCGGCTCTTCGCCTCAAGCCGCTCCTTCATCCGCTGTTCGGCCAGAGCGAGAGGCACCACCTCGATAAGGCGCACTTGGTCCAGCAGCATCACCGCCGTGCCATCCGGCTTGGTCGCAAGCAGCCATGCATTGCCGGACATCTTCAGCTCGTCCCCAAACATGGAGAGCTCCCCGGCGGCGGCATAGCCGGCATCCAGCTGCACATACTTCGCCTGTCGCACATCCGGCAACCCGAGCTGGGAAAGCTTTGCCACCCCGACCGCATAGTCCCGAGGCGGCGCGGCGTGCGCTGTCGTGGCGACCAGCATCGCCAGGAGCGCTGCAACGGCCAGCCTTGTAGCCGTGCGCCGGATGCAGCCCAAATCCGCGGGAAACGCCACCAGTTCCGACCTTGCGGCCGCGAGGCTGTGAGATTTCGCCAACCGTGGGCCTGCGAGGGGTGAGTGGGGTCCCATGATACCGTGCGCTTGCTGTGTTGGTGGGTGCTAGACCCAGTACAGGCAAGACCTGAATGGCGGCCGCCCTACATGCTTCCTAATTGTTGCTACAGCAGCCGCTGGCCGGCCGCCTGCGCCGCCGTCATGAGCATCGATCGCCCCCTTCAGGTGGGAGGATGAGGGGCCCCACCGGACGACAACGGGGGGGCCCGTGCACACGAACCGGCGGAGTGGCCGCGCTCGCGGTACTGGACCGAGCGCCCGGGCTGCCTGTTTGAGCGAAGTGTAGCGGCCGCCCGCGGCTGCAGATGCTGCGGCGAGGAGACAGAGGAAAATCATCGAGAACACTTCGGGAATCCGCCCCTCGACGAAGTATTTCAACAGGCTGAGTCCTCCTGTTGGGATCAATAGCCCGGGCAGTCCGGCTTCGGGGCACGCATTCCTTGCACTTCAGGCCTACGATCCCAGCATATTCGATATGCACTGTTCGATGAACCGCCCCCGATGCCACGTCGCCTGAGAATACTCTTCGTGTGCGCGATGAATCGGCAGCGCAGCGTAACCGCCGAACGGTTGTATCGCAACGACGCCCGCCTTGAGGTGCGCTCGGCCGGGGTGCGCGCGGAAGCCGAACGCCGGGTGAGCGAAGCCGACCTGGTTTGGGCCGACGTCGTCTTCGTGATGGAACGCGAGCACAAGCGCTGGATCGCCACGCGCTTCGAGGGATTGGAGCTGCCCCGGATCGAAGTCTTGGATATTCCCGACGACTTCGAAGTGATGGACCCGGAGCTGGTGGAGCTGCTGCGGGCGACACTCGATCCGGAGATCAATCACCTCCTCTCCGGTCCTCCCCTCCCCGGGCAGTAGCTCCTTGTTCCCTATCGGCTTGAGTGCTTCCACGCCGAACCGGCGAAGAGCGCTTCGACCTGCTGTAGCGCCTCGGCCAACCGGGCCTCGGGCGATCCACGCAAGAGCTTCCAAGGGACAATCTGGGCGGCCAGCGCCTCCTCGAACCAGCGATGCATCTCGTGGCGGATATGCTCGCCATCGCGCAAGCCGTCCTGGACAAACGGAATCTCGTCGCCGGTCAGTAGGTACAGATCGCAACGGCCCTGGGCGGCGATGGCCTTCACTTCGGGGCTGTCCGTACCAACGTAACGGCGGTGCCAAAGGGTGGTGGCGAAGGCATTCGTGTCGCAGATGAGAACCCGCTGGGCCTGGCGAGCGGCGGCATTCTCCCGCCTCAACTGCTCCGCCGCGATGTGGATGAATTCGGGCGTCGTCCACACATCGTCTCGGGCCGCCATCTTCGGTACCGAGTATTCGCGGCCATACTCCTCCACCCACGGGGTGCCAAGCCGCTCAGCCAGCGCCTGCGCAAGAGTGGTGGTCCCCGTAGATTCGGCGCCCAACACGCACACCCGCTTGGCGAACCAGCCGCGCACTGGAGGCTCGATGAAATCCCAATTCCCGTACGGGTCCTTGCGCACAGCCGTGCCCGAAACCGGCACAGCCAAGCGTGCCTGATCTACGGAGACATGCTTGGCCCCCATGAGTCTGGCATAGGGCTCGCCATAGTGCTCGGAGGTGAAAACAGCATCGGGCGCACGCCCCAGCCAGCGGATCGTGTTCTCGGCCCAGATCCGGGAGTCGTTCTCGTCGTAACGATCGTCGATCACCATTACACGAACATCCGGATGAAGCTCGCGCAGCCACTCACCGCGAAGTTCTCCGTCCACAAAATCGGAGGGCTTCGCGCAGAGGATCACCACCGTCTGGTCAGATTGCGCCGCCGCAGTCTCGATCAACAACTTGTGCCCCCGGTGCGGCGGCAGGAATTTGCCGATCACCAACCCGAGCCCGTATCTCATGTCTGCCTCCCCGCGGCCGACCAACTCCGCCACCACTCCCGCATACCGATCAGGCACATGCCTAGAAACACCGCGTAGAGCACAGCCGTGAGCGGCAGTCCGCGGGCCAGATACAGCGGTACGTAGATGAGGTCGGCAGCGATCCAGACGACCCAGTTCTCCAGGCGCTTGCGGCACAGCAGGTATTGTGCGGCCAAGCTCAGGACAGTGGTCAGGGAATCCCAGAACGGCGCGGCGCCGTTCAGCGCCAGCAACACCTCCCTGAGTCCGTAGGTAAAAAGGGGAATCGCCAACAATAGGGCCAACCATTCGCCCCGGGTGGTCCTACTGATGGTGAGCCGCTCCCGATTCGCTCCGCCGTGCAGCCAATTGAGCCAGCCGTATGCGCCCAGGGCGAAGTAAACCACCTGCAGCCCCGTATCGGCATAGAGGCGCCCCTGAAAGAAGAGCACGAAGAAGAATACATTGTTGGCCAGCCCGATTGGCCAGTTCCACAGGTGCTCGCGCACAACCAGCCAGACGCAAACGCCGCCCGTCGCGAAGCCCCACGCCTCAGTGACAGAGATCGACCACCATCCCAGGTAGGAAGCGGCAAGGACGAGCAGTGAGGCCAGCGTCATGACCATGAGTTCGGCCCAACTGAGCGTACGTGAAGGTGCGGCAATCATGGGCCCCTTGGCCTCCGCGACGCTTGCTGTTTGGGTCGAATCCACCCCTCCGATATAATGGAGGGTTCTCAAGGCTGCCAAGCCTGCGATCAACCCGCACCGGGGGCATCGCATGATCGACGTCTAGGCGGTGCGGACACAAGGCCCGCCCCTCAAGCGGACTGAATAGCCCTCCCGAATCGGGCGCCCCGCCCCCGCATCGGACAACTCCCCGGCGCATGAAATGATCACCACCCCCGGGCACCCGAGAAATCCATTGCCCGCTGCCGCGCCGGGCCTTTGCTGCGGGCCCATGGCGATGCGTTTCTGTATTCTTGGCTCCGGTAGCAGCGGCAACTCCGCCTTTCTGCAGACCGACGACTCGCGCATCCTCATCGACGCCGGTTTCTCCGCCCGCCGCCTGGGCGAGATGCTCACAGCCATCGGCGAATCGATCGACCGCATCGACGCCATCTTTCTCACACACGAACACGGCGACCACACCGCCGCCCTCAGCGGGCTCAAGCGGTTTCCCCAGCTCAAGGTCTTCGCCACGGCCGCCACCTCAGAGGTGCTCTCCCGCTCTCTCGGCCGGCCCCTGGCCTGGCAGGTGTTCGAACCCGGGACACGTTTCCAGTTCCGCGACCTCACCATCGACGCCTTCTCCGTGCCCCACGACGCCGCCGACCCGGTGGGCTTTGTCTTCTCCTGGGGCCACGACGACCTGCTCTCCCCCCGCCGCCGCCTGGGCTGGCTCACCGACCTGGGCCATCTGCCGCAACTGGTGCGCGAGCGAGTGCGCGGCGTAGACCTGCTGGTCCTGGAAGCCAACTACGATGCCAAGTTGCTTGAGGACGACACCAAGCGCCCGTGGTCGGTGAAGCAACGCATCGCCGGCCGCCACGGCCACCTCTCCAACCAGGACGCGCACGCCTTCCTAGCCTCCTGCCACGCCGAGCAGCCCACGCTGCGCGAGGTCTTCCTCGCCCACCTCAGCCGCGACTGCAACAGCCTCGAAGCCGTGGCGCGGGAGTTCGCGCCACTCACCAGCGGTGAAACTGGTGTCCGTTTCCGGGTTACTCCCGTGGCTCCCGGCACCGGCTCCGCGATGGTGGAGTGGGCGTGAGCGGTTGCGGCGGACGTAGCGAAGAATGAAGAGTGGAAAAAGCAGAGTGAAGAACCCCGATACCGGAAGAAGACCGGAAGGATTCTCACTACCAGCCTGCCTGTGCGTGTAGGCACGCAGGCAGGTTGCTCGATTCTCCCTACTTCTGCTTGGGCTCTGCATTCAGCGCTCTGCATTAGCGGAGCGCCCGGCCCTCAAGTGCTCTCCGCACGGGCATGCCGCCTGCTCCTCGCATTTGCACCAGCCGATCGGTACCGATACCCATATTCCGTTTTCCGTCCTTGGCCTCCGCCGGCCTTCCTGCTCATTCACCGTCCGCCATGAACCGACCGCACTTTCGCCGCACCAAGATCATCGTCACCCTCGGGCCTGCCTCCGAGAGCGAGAGCGCATTGGAGCGCATCATCCAGGCCGGAGCCGACGTGGTCCGCCTGAACATGGCCCATGCGAAACACGAGTGGGTGCGCACAGTCGTGCGGCGCATCCGCGCGGTGAGCGCCCGCTTGAACAAGGAAGTGGCGATCATGATGGACATCAAAGGTCCGGAGATACGCACAGGGGATGTAGCCGCCCCGCTCGAACTGGTAGCCGGTGAGATCTTCGATTTCATCGCCCTGCCCCACGCCGATCGGCCCGAGCGCGAAGTGCGAAGCGTGTCCGTAAATTACGCCGACATCGTCAAGGATGTCGCCGTGGGCGACACCGTGCTGGTGGACAGCGGGCTCATCCGCCTCGAGGTGCTGGAAAAGGATGCCCGCCGCCTGCGTTGCCGGGTGCTCGTGCCCGGCCCTCTCACCAGCCGCCGGCACATCAACCTGCCCGGCGTGCGGGTGAACCTTCCGTCGTTCACCGAGAAGGATCGCGCCGACACACTGGTGGGCATCGAAGAAGGCATCGACTACGTAGCCCTTTCCTTCGTACGCGAAAGCCGGGACATCGAGATGCTCGCCGAATTTCTGCGCGCGCACCGCTCCAAGGCCCGCGTTATCGCCAAGATCGAGGACCAACAGGCCATCGCCAACCTCGATGAGATTGTGCGCGCCAGCCACGGCCTGATGGTCGCCCGCGGCGATCTGGGAATCGAATGTCCTTACGAGGACCTGCCCATCCTCCAGCGCCGAGCCGTGCAGGCATGCCTGGCCCACGGACGCCCGGTGATCATCGCCACCCACATGCTCGAGACGATGATCGAGAATCCCGTACCCACCCGCGCGGAGATCACCGACATCGCCAACGCCGTATTCGAGGAGGCCGACTGCATCATGCTCTCCGGCGAGACCACGATCGGCAAATACCCGGTGGAGTGCGTCCAGGTCTTCGACAAGGTCGCCCGCCGCATGGAGGAGGCCGAAGGGGCCGGATACGCCTCAAAACTGGCCCTCTCCTCGGACAAGCTGAAGGTGCTGCGCAGCGCCGTGATGATGGCCGACCAACTTCCGGCCACCGGCATCGTCGTCTTCACCCGCCAGGGATTCATGGCTCAGGGGCTGGCGGCGCTGCGGCCGCGTTACTCGCCCATCTTCGCGATCACCAACAATGTGGAGACTCAGCGCCAGCTCGCCCTGCTGCGCAGCGTAGACCCGCTCTTCCTGCCATTCTCCTCGCAACCGGAAGAGACGGTGCTGAGCACACTCAAGCTGATCAAGGACACCGGCCGCGCCCAGCCCGGCGACAAGCTCGTGATCGTCTCCGACCTTCTGGCCAGCAACGACCAACTGGTGGATAGCATC
The DNA here is from genome assembly GCA_903960515.1 of uncultured Verrucomicrobiota bacterium. Taxonomy (GTDB): domain Bacteria; phylum Verrucomicrobiota; class Verrucomicrobiia; order Opitutales; family Opitutaceae; genus CAJCBL01. The sequence continues at coordinate 43,062 of CAJCBL010000065.1, read as the reverse complement.
CAGTTGCGCACGATAAGCTGAAGCAGGCCAAGCGGCCTTATCGCGCGAATCTGTTCTCAAGCGGTGCGGTATGGCCGCTTACCGGAAGGCTGACACCGGAAAGCGAAGACCAGAATGGTAACCATGCAATCGTACCGCTTTCCGCTCTGAAAGCGCGCGAACTCAGGTTTCCACTGTAGGAGCGTGCTTGCACGCGATTCAGAGCGCCGATCACATGCAAGCACCTTGCAACTGAATCGTCGCTCTGGGGGCGAGGCGCCGGCCCCAACCTGCCCCGGAGTTTCGCCAGCCTGGGCACCGGCGGCCGCCGCCGGCTCGCTACTGCTCCGCTCAAGAAGGCTCGGGAAGCGTGAATACGAGCTGTTTCTTCTCGATCTTGACGTCACCCAGCTTCGCCCAGATCCCCACCAGATCCCCCGGCAACTCGAAGCAACCAACCACCTGCTTAAAGATCAGGGCCTTAAGCACGAGGAGCTTGTGGGCGGGCAGGCTGCCAACGTAGAAAACATCGGGGCGGAACTCGATGGTATCCTTGCCCTTGGGCTTGGCGAAGGCGCCTTCGGCCTGGGCTGCCACGTTGAAAGAGTATCCAAAAACATTCACCTCGTACACCACGCAGCATTTAAGCGTCTCGCCCATCAGACGGAAATTGGGCGTGCCGGTGGAAATCAGGGGCTTGTTGGCGGCGGCGGCAGCCTCCTCCTTCTTGTCCTTTTTGCCCGAGGGCGGCGGAGTGGCCGAAGGGTAGATGTTGTCCACCCAGGTATTCAACTCGTCCTCGGTTACGCTCACCGAGTGGCCCTGCAAAAAGGCGTCCCGCTTGAACATCCATTTCCTTCCCGCGTTCCAGTCCTTCTTGCCTTCAAGATAGTAGAGCTTCCCGGCGACAGGCTCCTTGGGCAGCTCCTTGACCACCTCAACCGGCTTGAGGATCAAGATCGTCGCCGCCAGCACCACGCCCAGCAGAACTGAGAGTAGCGAACCGACAACGACCTCGAACAAACTGGGGGCATTAAGATTCCTGGATGCAGCGCACATGGTTTGGGGATACTGCTGAAGTGGCGTGAGAATGCCAGCACCACTCGCGACTCCAAGCGTAAAACCGATGATTGAAACGCGTGAACCGCTTTTGTCATCGCAGAACGGTGCCGCCCTTGCGGGCGCGAGGCCGCAGCACCGCGGAAACGGCAGCGCAGTGGCCCCACGAGCGCAGGTCCACTGCCCCGCCCTGTTCGCCGCTTACTCGCTCGGGGGGAGGCCCTCGTGCCGGGCCCTCCACTGGAGCCAGCCCGGGATGCCCACCAGCGCCCGGCGCTCGGCGGCATCCCGCCACTGTCCACCGGGCGCCACCGCCAGGAGATGGCACCGGTCCGGCAGCACCGCGGGCTCTCGCACCGTCCTCCTCCCGCTCAAATCGATCCGCGGCCTGCTCGCGCCGCTTTTCACCTTGTCGTGAGAATCCCGATCCGCGAGGGTTCTGGGGCTTGGCCGGCCAGCGCGGCACCCCTAACCCCGCCGCGCAGGAGAATCCGGGCACGCTAGAGCCAACCTAGGCAATACGAGAGATACGTTCTACTCAAAAACCTATGAATGAATACATCGCAGAAGTCATCGAAGTGATGGGCCGCCGGAATGCCGGCGAGCCCGAGTTCCTCCAGGCCGCACGTGAAGTGCTCGAGTCGCTCGGCCCCGTGGTCGAGCGCCACAGAAAGTACAAGGACTCCCGCATCCTGGAGCGCCTCGTCGAGCCCGAGCGCCAGATCATGTTCCGCGTGGCCTGGCAGGACGACAAGGGGCGCCCCCAGGTCAACCGCGGCTTCCGCATCCAGTTCAACAGCGCCATCGGCCCCTACAAGGGCGGCTGCCGCTTCCACCCCAGTGTGAACATTGGTATCCTCAAATTCCTGGGCTTCGAGCAGATCTTCAAGAACTCGCTCACCACCCTGCCCATGGGCGGCGGCAAGGGCGGTTCGGACTTCGATCCCAAGGGCAAGAGCGACGCCGAGGTGATGCGCTTCTGCCAGAGCTTCATGACCGAGCTCTGTCGCCACATCGGCTCCGATACCGACGTGCCCGCCGGCGACATCGGCGTGGGCGGCCGGGAAATCGGGTACATGTTCGGCCAGTACAAACGCATCCGCAACGAATTCACCGGTGTGCTCACCGGCAAGGGTCTCAAGTGGGGCGGCTCGCTCATCCGCCCCGAGGCCACTGGCTACGGCGCGGTGTACTTCGCCCAGGAGATGCTCAAGACCCGCAACGAAGCGCTGCAGGGCAAGAGCTGCACCGTGTCGGGCTCCGGCAACGTAGCCCAGTACACGGTGGAGAAACTCCTCCAACTCGGCGCCAAGCCCATCACCCTCTCCGACTCCGAAGGCACCATCTACGATGCCGCCGGGATCACCACCGAGAAGCTCGCCTATGTGATGGAGCTCAAGAACGTGCGCCGCGGCCGCATCAAGGAATACGCCGAGAAGTTTGGCGCCAAATACCTCCCCGGCCAGCGCCCGTGGTCGGTCGCCTGCGACTGCGCCTTCCCCAGCGCCACCCAGAACGAGGTCACCGGCGAAGAGGCCATGCTGCTCCTCAAGAACGGCTGCCAACTCGTTGCCGAAGGCGCCAACATGCCCTCCACACCGGAGGCGATCGAGGCCTATCTGGCGGCCAAGATCCTCTACGGCCCGGGCAAGGCGGCCAACGCCGGCGGCGTCTCCACCTCCGGTCTTGAGATGTCGCAGAACTCCATGCGCCTGGGCTGGAGCCGCGAGGAGGTGGACCAGCGTCTCCACTCCATCATGATCAACATCCACAGCAACTGCTGCCACACGGCCGCCGAGTACGGCGAGCCGGGCAACTATGTGCTTGGCGCCAACATCGCCGGGTTCACCAAGGTTGCCGATGCGATGATCGATCAGGGCGTGCTGTAAGTTCGCACCTGTCACACACTCGAGGCCGCGCCCCACCCCGGGCGCGGCCTTACTCTGCCATCTGCCCTGTTCGCCCCCCCTTTTAGTCCTTCCGATCCTCCACTCCATGACCAAGCCCCGCTCCACCTTCACCACCGGCCTGCCCGGGCTTGATCGGGTTCTCCACGGCATCGATGCGGGCGACAACGTCGTCTGGGAAGTCGAGGACATCGAGGAGTACCGCGAGCTAGTCGCGCCCTACGTGCACGCGGCCAAGGCCGCCGGCCGCCACCTCATCTACTTCCGCTTCGCCAACCATCCCGCACTGGTGCCCGACTCCGTCGATGCCGAAGTCTGCGAGGTGTATCCCGCCAACGGCTTCGAGAACTTCGTGCGCGACGTACATGCGGTGATCGAGCGCGCCGGCCGCGGCACCGTGTACGTCTTCGACTGCATCTCCCACCTCTCCGAGATCTGGGGTTCCGACCAGAGCCTGGGCAACTTCTTCATGCTCACCTGCCCCAGGCTCCTGGTCCTGGAGACGGTCACCTACTTCGGCCTCTATCGCGACCAGCACTCCAGCTACGCGCTCGACCCCATCCGCAGCACCACCCAGTTCATGCTGGATCTGTTCCGCCTGGACGGGCGCCTCTATGTGCGCCCCGTGAAGGTGCAGCATCGCTCGCGCGAGGCCATGAACACCATCCATGTGCGCCAGGGCGAAGCCTTCCTGCCGGTCAAGGAGAGCGCCGTGCTCGCCCAGATCCTCTCCCGCACGCAGTGGCCCCGCCTCCAAAGCGACCGCCGCGCCGGCTTCTGGCGCAAGCTCTTCCACGAGGCCGTCGCCGTGTCGCAGGATTTCAAGGCGGGCAAGTGCTCGCTCGAAGCCTACGACGACATGACCCGGCGCGTGCGCTGGGCCATGCGGGTGCACCGCTCCGGCATCGCCCCGCTGGTCGAGCGCTACCTCAAGCTGGAGGACTTTTTGGATATCCGCGACCGCATGATCGGCATCGGCTCGGTGGGTGGCAAAACCCTCGGCATGCTGGTGGCCCGAGCCATCCTGCGCGAACGCGACGCCGAGCTCGCCGCCAAACTGGAGGCGCACGACTCGTTCTTCGTAGGCGCCGAGGTGTTCATCACCTTCCTCGTGCGCAACGACGTCTGGTGGATCCGCGAGAAGCAGCGCGATGCGGATACCTTTCTCCAGGGCCTCGACGAAGGCCGCCACCGCATCACCGTCGGGCGTTTCCCCAACAACATCCTCGAGCAGTTCCAGGGCATGCTCGATTACTTCGGCGAGTCGCCCTATATCGTGCGCTCCAGCTCCATCCTGGAGGATGCCCGCGGCAACGCCTTTTCCGGCAAATACGAGAGTGTCTTCGTGGTCAACCGCGGCTCCCGCGAGCAGCGCATGTCCGAACTGCTCAAGGCGGTGCGCTGCGTCTATGCCAGCGTGCTCGACGAGGAGGCGCTGCGTTACCGCAAACGCCGCGGCCTGCTCGAAAGCGAGGAGCGCATGGCCCTGCTGATCATGCGCGTATCCGGCGCACCCCAAGGCCGGTACTACTATCCCCAGGCCGCCGGCGTGGGCCTCTCCTACAACCCCTTCGTCTGGCACCCCGACATCGACCCACGCGCCGGCGTTGTGCGACTGGTCTTCGGCCTCGGTACCCGCGCCGTGGATCGCAGCGACGACGACTACACCCGCCTGGTCGCCCTCAACTCCCCCACTCGCCGCCCCGAGGCCAACTTCGACGACGTGCGCGAACACTGCCAGCGGCGCATGGACTGCCTCGACCTCAAGGAGGGGAAATTTGTTTCGATGGATTTCCCCGAGGTGCTCAAGGAGAAGCCCGACTTCCCCCTAGACCTCTACCTCTCCTACACGGCGGAAAACTATCCCTGGATCACCTTCGATCGCCTGCTCACCGAAACCACCGTCGCTCCCGATCTGCGCCGGATGCTCACCCTCCTCGAAGAGGCCTACGACCATCCAGTCGATGTCGAGTTCACCCTCAACTTCCTTGCCGACGGCACCTACCGTATCCATCTCCTCCAGTGCCGTACGTTCCAGTTCCGCAGGGAGACCGGCACCATGCTGCCCTCCGAGCAGATCGAGCGCCAGCGCCTGCTCACCGCCAACGGCGCCGTGATCGGGGTGAGCCGCGAGCAACCCCTCACCCGCATCATCTACATCGTCACCGCACACTACGCACGCCTGGCCGACCGCGACCGCTACGAGGTGGCCCGGCTCATCGGGCGGCTAAACCGCAAACACCCCGAGGACGACCGCGGGCTCATGCTCATCGGGCCCGGCCGCTGGGGCACCCACAGCCCCTCGCTCGGCATCCCCGTATCCTTTGGTGAGATCAGCCGCGCCTCCGTGGTGTGCGAGATGGTGGAGATGCACGAGCGCCTCATCCCCGACGTCTCCCTGGGGACTCACTTTTTCAACGACATCGTCGAGCACGACATGCTCTATCTGGCCTATTTCCCGCGCAACAGCGGCAACGCCATCGATGCGTCCTGGTTTCTCAACGCGCCCAACCGGCTGCTGGAACTGGAGCCCTCCGCCCAGCGCTTCGCTGAGGTGGTGCGCGTGATCGACTGCGCCGCCATACCCGGCCGCGTCTGGCTGCGAGCCGATGCCACCTCGCAGGAGTCCCTGGTCTTCCGCACCGAGTAAGTCTCCTCGCCCGGGGGCCGGGCCCATCGCAGAGCAGTAACCATTTCAATCCACCTGCTGGGTCACACCTTGCATCCATCCCGGCTCAACATGGGCGTTGGCGGCGGACCTGGCGAAGAATGCGGAGCTGAGAGCTTCAGCGTTCGCAGGAACGCGTTCTGCGTTCGGCCTTCTGCGTTCAGCGTTAGCGAAACGCGGTAGCGGCCCCATACCACCCCCGGTGGAGACCAAACAGGGGCGGGCGGCGTGCCACTTGAATGGTTGCGGCTCAGCGATACAACGCGGTGACCGGCTGGGCGGTGAGCACATTGTACTGACGCACGGCCAGTTGCCACCACTCCGCCAATTCACCCTGCGGGCGGCTCCAGAGCTGCTGGTGCAGCCAGGCCATGCTCTCGGGGTCGAGCAACAGCGCGCGCTTCTCGCGGGCGGTGAGCTTGGGCGGCCCCTCGCGCAGCAGCCGCTCGCGAAGCTTGAGGAAATAGGCCCTCGTGGCCTCCGCCGGGCGTCGTTGCCGCTGGAGCGATACGTGCAGGGCGTTGATGTACGGATCGAGCACGGCCTGGAGCAGCCCGTAGTCTCCGCGCAAAGCCTCAAGGGGGAGCATGTGCCGGTAGCACTCGGCCAGATTCTTCTCGAGGCGGCGCAGTTCGTAGGGGGGCCTCGTTTCCTCGGGCATCAGGAACAGGCCCCAGCGCCGGGTGACTTCGCCCAGCACGCCGCTGCCCAGAAAGAGCGAGAGCGGGATGGACAGCACCAGACCCGCCAGCACCGGGCTCAACCACCAGAAGAAGGATGGCAGCACGATGTAAGCAGAGATTCCCCACACGATGCCGAACACGGTCTGTCCCCAGTGGGTGAGGATGGCCTCGCGCCAATCGCCCTCGTCTACACCGCGGCGCTGGGTGATCCAGCCCACGCCCTGGCCCAGCAGGGTGAACACGACGAATTTGGAGTGGAACATCATGTTGATGGGCGCCAGCAGCGAGGAGATCACCGTCTCGACCAGCGCGCTCACCAGCATGCGCATCCGCCCTCCGTAGACAGGCTGCCGGCCCTCATCCCTCCATTGCACGATCACGCCCAGGATCTTCGGCACAAAAAGCATCACCAGCGTAAGCCCGAAAAGCGCCAGGGTCTGCGGCAGCTCCAGATAGACCCCCCAGCCCTCGATGACCATTTCGTTGACCACCCGCAGGTTGCCGGAGGTCACCTGGTCAAATACGTGGATCGTGCTCAGCACCAGAAAAAACAGCCACAGCGGCGACGCCACATAGCCCATGATTCCCATGAGAAGATGGATGCGGCTGGCCCCGCGCAGTCCCTGGGCGAAGAGCAGCCAGGTGTGCTGGAGATTGCCCTGACACCAGCGGCGGTCGCGCTTGGCGCTGTCGATGAGCGTGGGCGGTCCCTCCTCGTAGCTGCCGTCGAGGTCGTAGGCCAGCCATACGCTCCAGCCGGCACGCGCCATCAAGGCGGCCTCTACGAAGTCGTGGCTGAGGATGCGCCCGCCAAAGGGCTCGCTGCCGGGCAGGTCGGGCAGGCTGCAAAACTCCATGAACGGGGCCGTGCGCAGGATGGCGTTGTGTCCCCAGAAATTGCCCTCGCCCTGCTGCCAGTAGTTGAGACCGGCCAGGAAGACCGGGCTGTAGAGGCGGTTGGCGAACTGCTGCAGGCGGGCGAAGAGAGTCTCCCCGCGCACCAGCCGCGGTACGCTCTGGAGGATACCGACCTTGGGATTGCGCTCCATCAACTGCACCATGCGCACCAGGGCGCGGCCGGTCATGATGCTGTCGGCGTCGAGCTCGGCGATGTAGCGGTACTTGCTGCCCCAGCGTCGCAGGAAGTCGGCCACGTTGCCGCTCTTCTTGTTGATGCCCTGCCGGCGCTTGCGGTAGAAGATGCGCCCAAAGCCGCCCACCTGCTTGCACAGCTCCACCCAGGCGAGTTCCTCCTGGATCCATTTGTTGGGATCGCTGGTGTCGCTAAGGATGAAGAAGTCGAAATGCCCCAGCTTCCCCGTCTCCTCCAGCGAGCGAAAGATCACGCGCAGCCCCTCAAACACCCGGCTGGAGTCCTCGTTGCACACCGGCATGATCACCGCCGTGGGCCCCAGCGGCGCATCCACCTGGGCGAGCGGCAGCGTCCGCTGGATGCGGCAGAAGTCTCCGCCGCGGTTGAGCGCATAGAAGCCGAAGATCGCATGCGTGAACCCCGTGGCCACGTGGGCGAAAAGCACAACAAAGAGCACCAGCACCACCCACTCGATGGCGCTCATGTGCCCGGGGCGAACGCCGCTGCTCCAGAGCAGATCGGCCATGAACCAGCCGGCGATCGAGGTGAGCACGAAGATCGTCGTGAAAAACAGGAACCGGCGCTTGGCCAGCCGCCGCCGGTCTACGCGCTCGCTTACAAATATGGTGGGGGCGGAGTGCGGCATGGTCAGCGGGTGCGGTAGAACAGGGCCGCCATCACTGCGGCGAAGAGCGTCCACAGCACCAGCAGCCGGATGATCGGCCAACGTTCGAGGGTCTCGAGGGTGTCTCCGGCCACCTCGGGCAGAGTGCCCAAGTCGATATCGCGTGGCACCATGTTGGACACCGCCATATCGGGCCCGGCCTGGAGCGCGCTCTTCTCCATGGCCACGTGAGCCTCGGGCGGAGTGTTCTCCAAGTCTAGAAAGGCGTAGGGCCAGCGCGAGGGAAGGTCGCTGAGCAGCATCGCCACCCGGGCCTGGGCAGCGAGCCGCTCAGGCGGGCGGGCGCCCTCGCCAAGGTGCGAGGCGAACCACGCCTGCATGATCCGGGCGATCTCCTCGGAGGCGACCGTCACCGGGTCCAAGCGCGGATCGGCCTCGTGGCGCAGCGCAGCGCACTCCAGCACGCGCTCGATCACCCGGCTCTGGTGGAGGCGGTTGTGGATACGATGGGCGCGCAGGTAGTCTTCCACGCGCACATAGGCGGCGTTCCACTGGTCCAGCGTGCCGGTCCTTGGCTGGAAACCACTCAGGCGCGGCAGTTCGGCCGCCGGCCCGGAGGGATGAGAGGCTGTGGCTTCGTCGCTCAAGGCTGCCAGAGATAGCTCCAAGTTTCGGATAGCACGGAGTCGCCCTTGCGCAGGAAAGCCCGCATCTCCACCGGCCGTCCGGAGCCGTCCGGCTTCACCTCGAAGGCCAGTCTCCAAGTGTTGTTGATCGGGTTGCGCTGGGCCACCACTCCCTCGAGTGTCGCCCCCGCGCCTACGCTCACGATGCCCTCCACCCCATCCTGGGCCTTGACCACCGGCGGGCCGCCGAAATCCACGACCATGCGGTGCAGGTCGGGCCGGCCCATCACAGTGGACTGCCGTGTGGCCACCACATAACCGCCGGGCGGGCGGCGGCCGAGGTCGGTGAGCCAATGCAGGTCGTACTCAAACTCATAGGGCTCTCCCACGGGCGGGCACTTCTCCGGTGTCCAAAAGGCGACGATGTTGTCGGAGGTCTCGTCGGGCGTAGGTATCTCCACCAGCTCGATGGAGCCGCGGCCCCAGTTGCCCACCGGCTCCACCCACACGCTCGGGCGCTGATGGTAGTGGGCCTCCAGATCCTGGTAATGGTCGAAGTCGCGGTCGCGCTGGAGCAGGCCGAATCCGCGCACGTTCTCGGAGGAAAGCATCGATGTGCGCAAATGCTTCGGGTTGGCCAACGGACGCCAAAGCCATTCGCCTGTGCTGTGGGCCACCAGCAGGCCGTCGGAATCATGCACCTCGGGGCGATAGTCGCCGTTGGTAGTGCCGGAATTCTCACCATGCCAGAACATGCTGGAGAATGGTGCCAGCCCCAAGGTGGCCACCGCCTCGCGCAGGTAGATCGTGGCCTTCACCCGCACCACCGTGTCGCTGCCGGGGGTGATCGCGAAACGGTAGGCGCCGGTCACCCGCTTGCTGTCCACCAGCGCGTACACCACCACCTCGCGTGCGTCGGCGGCGGGCCGCTGCAGCCAGAACTCGCGGAATACGGGAAACTCCTCGCCGGTGGGCGCTGCGGTGTCCACAGCCAGGGCACGCGCGGAGAGGCCATAGCACTGGCCCTTGCCCAGTGCGCGGAAATAGCTGGCCCCAAGGAACACCGCCAACTCGTCGAGATACTCGGGGCGGTTGAGTGCGTAGTGGAGGCGCAACCCGGCATAGCCCATCTCGGCAGGGGTGTCGCCGAAGTCGTTCTTGCCGTAGTCGAAGAAGCGCCGGCTATACGGCACAGGCACATCCTTCTTCCCGTCGACAAGCTCGTGGATCTGCACGGTCTCGCGGAAGAGCCAGCCGGGATGGAAGAACTGCACCTGGAAGGGCACCCCCTCCTCACGCCAGAGCGCGCGCTCGGGGCGGAAGCGGATGTCGCGGTGCTGGTCGTAGTTGATCTTCGGCGGCAACAGCCAGTCCGGCACGCGGGACTCCTGGGGGGCGAAGGGCGAAGCCGCGAGGGTCTTCGCCTTGTATTGCAGTTCCTGGTAATCGAAGCCGAAATCGGCCCCGGCCCGGGCGCCCAAGGGGGCCAGCAGCAGGCCGGCGGCGGCCAGCATCAGGGCCGCGCCTAGCCGGAGGCCGGGGCGCATCAGAGCGGGGACGGAGGTGTCGCAGGGGGTCATCGTTCGAGGAAGAAATTGCGTTGCTTGTCGCTGATGGGGAACTGCGCCCGCTCCATCACCTGGAGCAGGTCCTCCCACACAGTGCGCTTGGCGCGGGTGGAGTTGTTGCGCAAAAGGTAGGACGGATGATAGGTGACCATCACCGGACGCCCGGCAAAGGTCTGCCAGCTCCCGCGAACCTCCCCCAGCGTCTTGAAGCTTCCAGCACCGAGCAGGCCCGCAGCCGCCGTGGCGCCCAGCGCCACCACCACCTCGGGCTGCACGATCTCCAGTTGCGCCCGAAGGAAGGGCAGGCAGAACGCCAACTCCTCGGCCGAGGGAGGGCGGTTGCCCAACTGCTCCACCCCGGCAGGCGTGGGCATCTCGGGTCTCCAGTTCATGATGCTGCCGATGTAAACCTGCGCGCGCTCCACGCCCATCGCCTTGATCATGCGGGTGAGCAACTGCCCGGCGTCGCCCTGGCAAGGCTCGCCCACCGCCTCCTCGTCTGCACCCGGGGCGTCCGCGCAGAAAAAGATCTTGGCGTCGAGCGACCCCGAACCCAGCACACACTTCTTGCCCGGCCGCACATGCGCCTGGCATACGGGGTGGTTCAATACAAAGTCGCTCAACCAAGCCCAGCGCACCGTCTTGTCGCCAGCCGGCAGGGTGAAGGCGGGGGGCGGCGGGATCGCCGCGCCGCTGTGCCCCGAGGCCATCTTGAGGGCCGGCTTCACACTGGGCTCGGCAAACATCGACGGGGCCGGCGCCCCGTGGTCCTCCGCGGGCCGGGAGGGAGCTGAGGCGCTGTCACCACGAGCCGGAGCTTGCGGGGCGGGCTGCGCCCGCGCCTCAGGGGCGGCGGGGGCGGGGCGGGCGGCCACCGGCGGGGCGGCCACCGCAGTGCGCGGAGCGGCGGGGCTGGTCGGTGTTGGGAAAGGAATCACCGCGGCGGGCGCTGCCGCCGGCGCGCTCATCGGGGCCGGCCCCTGGGCCTGGCGCGCCACCACCGCACGCAGAGCCACCAGCGCCTCCTCGCTGATGGAAACAGTCTTCTCGCCGGCAGTCTTGCGCCGGCGCAACTCGTCGGCCACCGCCAGCAGTTGTTCGCGCAGGGCCATGGTTCAGCTCTGCCAGACCGGCCGCACCGGGGCGCCCGCAGCATGAGGGTTGCGTGCGGCCTCCTCGCGCAGCGCCAGCTGCCGCTCGATGTATTTGGCCAGCATGTCGAATTCCAGATTCACCCGCTCGCCGGCGCGGCGCCCTCCAAGGTTGGTCGCCTCCATGGTGTGGGGTATCAGCCAGATGGAGAACCAGTCGTCATGCACCTCCACCACCGTGAGCGACACCCCGTCGATGGCTATGCTGCCCTTGGGCACGAGCAGCCTGCGGTACTGCGCCGGATACTGCACGCGCAGGTAGCGGTCGGCCCCGCGCGGCTCGAGCACGCCGATCTCGCCCGGGCAGTCGATGTGGCCGGTCACGAAGTGCCCGCCCATCTTGCCGTCGGGGCGCATGCTGCGCTCCAGGTTCACAGCGCCGCCCACGACCACCTGCGAAATGTTGGTCAAGCGCACCGTCTCCTCAAGGAGGTCGAAGCTAAGCGAATCCGCACTACAGGCGACGACGGTAAGGCAACAGCCGTTCACAGCTATGCTGTCGCCGACCACCGTGCCCTGAGTAACCAAGGACGCCGCAACCACCAGTCGCCAGGCGGCGGCCTTGTGCTCGAAGGCGACTAGGCGCCCGGTTTCTTCTACGATGCCCGTGAACATTTAGCGTTAGCATCGGGCTCGCCCGCTCTCCTGCAAACGATTTTTGGGCACCTCGAAAGCACATCCCCACCATTCGATGTCCCCAGCCAACCACCTGTCCGGCCGCGGAGCCGCCCAACGGTTTCGTGCTTTCAACCCCCGCCCGCCTTCGGCTCTCATCGGCAATGCGCCGCCATAGCCTGTTGTTCGCCGCCCTCCTCGCGCTGTCCCCTTCAGTTGGCGCCCTGCCCTCACAACCCACTGCTGCGCCCACCCTGGCCGAGGCGCGCGAACTCTACACCGCCCGTCGCGACTCCGACGCCCAGGCCGCCTTCGATCGACTCCTCACCGCAGATCCGGCCAACCATGAGGCGGTCTATCACCTCGGCCGCCTTGCCATACGCCGAGGGGACTGGAAGACCGCAGCCGAGCGCTACGAGCGCTGCACCCAAATCTCCCCTACCAACGCCCTCTATTGGGCCGACCTTGGCGAGGCCTACGGGAAGCTCGTAGGCAAGGCCGGGATATTCCAGCAGTTGGGGCTCGCTATAAAATGCCGCAGCGCCCTTGAGCGCGCCGTCGAGCTCGCACCCGACGAACTCGAATACCGCCACGGGCTCATCGAGTTCTATGAAAAGGCCCCGGCCATCGCCGGCGGAGGCCGGGACAAGGCCCTCATCGAAGCTCTCAAGCTCGGGCGGCGCAATCCGTTCGACGGCGCACTTACTACAGGCGCCATCCACACCCGAGCCAAGAACTGGGCGGAGGCCGAGGCCGCCTTGCGCGCCGCCGCCGTTCTGCGCCCCGAAGCCCCCGAACCTCAGGTTCGCCTGGGCCAGGTACTCGCACGCAAGGGCGACCGCGTGGCTGCAAAATCCGCGTACGAGAAGGCGCTGCTGCTCGATCCCTCTTCCACGGAAGCCGCAGCAGGATTGAAGAAGCTCCAAGAGTAACCAGGCAATGGTGCCCCGCGCCAAGCGCCAGTAGTCTCCGCCCGCAGCTCCACTTCGGATTCATCCTGCACACACTTGGTCGGCTCTGGACTCCGCGCCCCGCTTTAGGCATCCACCATCCTGTGTCCGGTCCGGCAAACCCTTCCAGCTCCCTGCGCGGTGTGCTCGAGCGCATCATCTTCCTCAACGAGGAGAACCACTACACCATCGCCGAACTGCGCCCCGAGTGCACCGAGCCGCCACAGCCCGCAGCGAAACCTGCGAAGGCCCCACCCGCCCCTTCCACCTCCGCAGCTCCCCGAGGTTCCCCGTCCAAGGGCGCTGACCGCCCGTCGGCTCATGGCGGTGCTGCAACAACCCGCCCGGCCAAGCCCGCGGCCGACCCCGCCCTCGTCACCGTTGTGGGGACACTGCCCGGTGTGCAGTGCGGTGAGACTCTCGCCCTCGATGGCGAATGGATCCACCATCCCCAGCACGGTGCCCAGTTCAAGATCCTGGGCTGGCGCTCCGAGTTGCCCGCCGGAGTCTATGGTATCCGCAAGTACCTGGGCAGTGGTCTGGTTCCCGGCATCGGCAAGACCTACGCCAACAAGATCGTGGCCCGCTTTGGCGCCGACACCCTGCGCGTGATCAGCGAGGAGTCGGGCCGCTTGCGCGAGGTCGAGGGGATCGGCCCCTCGCGCGCAGCCGCCATCAAGAAGTCCTGGGAGGACCAGCGCGCCCTGCGCGAGATCCTCATCTTCCTGCAGACCTATGGAGTAACGCCCTCGCAATGCGTGAAATTGATCGGTCGGTACGGCCCGCAGGCCAAACCGATCCTCATGGCCGAGCCCTACCGTGTGGCCCGCGAGGTCGACGGCATCGGTTTCAAAACCGCCGACAAAATCGCCATCAACCTAGGCTTCGCCAACGACGCCCCGCCGCGCCTCGACGCCGGTATCCTCTTCGCACTGGCCGAGCTTGCCGAGGAGGGCCACAGCGCCTACGGCGAGAACGACCTGCGCGCCTACGCCGCCGAGCTCCTCCAGACCGACCCCAGCCTTCTGGCCGCACGTATCACCGCCCTGGTTGAGCAGCGCGCCCTCGTTCGCCACGGCGAGACCGGCCAGCTGGCCACCGCCGTACAACTACCACTCTATCACCGCGCCGAGGAGAAGATAGCCACCGCCGTTGTGCGGGTGACCCGAGCCGGCTCCTGTCTGCCACCGATCAAGGTCGATGCCGCCATCGCCTGGGCACAGGAGCAGTCCAAGCTTCAGTTCGGAGAACTCCAGACCGCCGCCCTGCGCGCCGCCCTCACATCGAAGGTCTCCATCCTCACCGGCGGCCCGGGTACCGGTAAGACGGCGACGCTTCGAGCCCTCGTAGGCATCCTCAAGGCCAAGAAATGCCGCGTACACCTGGCCGCGCCCACCGGCCGCGCCGCCAAGCGTATCGCCGAGACCACCGGCGGCTTCGCCCAGACCATCCACCGCCTACTCAAATACGATCCGGCCAAGAGCGGTTTCCTGCACGACTCCGCCTCGCCCCTACCCACCGACTTCCTCGTAGTCGACGAGGCCTCGATGCTCGACACCCGCCTGGCCGCCGCGCTCCTGCAGGCTGTGCCCTCCAGCGCCCATGTACTGCTCGTGGGCGATGTCGACCAACTTCCCTCCGTGGGTGCCGGCAATGTCTTGAAGGACCTCATCGGCAGCGGTCTGGCCCCGGTCACCCGGCTGGGCGTGATCTACCGCCAGCAACAGCTTAGCCAGATCGTGGTTACAGCCCACGCCGTAAACCATGGCGACGCCGCCCTGCCCCCGGCCATTGCCGATCTCGCCGCGCACCCGCTCGACCACGACCTCCTCTTTGTCCCCGCCGGCTCTGCCGAGGAATGCGTCGCACGCGTCATTGAACTCTGCACCAAGACCATTCCGCAGAGGCTGCGACACTTCGACCCGGTCGCCGATGTGCAAGTACTCGCCCCCATGCACAAGGGAGTGGCCGGCGTGGGCAACCTCAACCGCGCCCTCCAGCAGGCCCTCAATCCGAACGGCCACCCCCTGCGCTCGCCGGCAGGTGAACTGCGCGCCGGCGACAAGATCATCCAACTGCGCAACAACTACGACAAGGGCATCTTCAACGGCGACATTGCCGTCGTCACATCGGTGGACCCCGAGGACGGCACGCTTGAGGCCGACTTCGACGGCACCAAGCAGATCCTCGACCGCGGGGACCTGGGCGATGTGGCCCTGGCCTATGCGTGCAGTATCCACAAGAGCCAAGGCAGCGAATACCCTGTGGTGATCGTGCCGTTGCTGAAAGGCCACTTCATGATGCTCCAGCGCAACCTCCTCTACACCGCGATCACCCGCGGCAAGAAGCGGGTGTTTATAGTGGGCGAACCCGCAGCCTGGGGCATGGCCGTGCGCAACAACGAGAGCCGCGACCGCCGCACGCACCTGCGGGAGAAACTGGCCGAGCTGGCCGAAAAGTAGTAGCGGCGAGGAGATGCGATGGCAGCCCCCGTAGCTGAAGCGCGAAGCGTTTTAGTATCCACATCAACCGCCTAAAGCAAAGCTCTCCACGGCGCTCCACCATCCGATGTGCTCAGCGATTTCGGGCGAGATTGCCTTGTATTTCCAATCCAAGCCGCCGATTGACGCCACTCCGCCCATTCCCACGCTGCCGGCATGACGCTCAACAGCTATCCTGAGTTGATGATGCTGCGGTCCGCCAAAAACTCGCTCTTGCGGATGAACTCTGGCAGGCGGGAGTCAGCGATTCCGCAACAGTACCTGCCAAGCAGAAGAAGCTGCTCGATTCCCGTTGGGCTGAGCTCCGGGCGGGCAAGGCTAAGCGCATCAGTTTAGATGAGTTGGATCGGCGGTTAGAGAAACCATGAGGAGCCAACCCGTCGAGGCCCTCGAATTCGTCGAATCAGATCTGCGGGCCGCAAGATCCTACTACGATTCGCGACGCGAGAACTCACCCTCCGCGTCCCAACCCGCCTGCGGTAGCGGCCTGCCCCCCGGCCGAGCGCTCACCGCAGCTCCACTTCCGACTCGGCACCGAAACACTGTTTAAGCCGCGCACGCACCAGCCCCCCGTCATCAATAGTCGGAAACATCTGCCGCAGCACCATAGTGCCGCGTTCCGGCACATAGATGCAAAGCTGCCGGGCATACAGAAATACCGCCGCGGCCGATTCGTGAGCCTTGCCCTTCTCCCGGTAGCTGAACCGGATCAGCCGCACATCACGCTGTTTCGACAGAGTCTTGGCCACGCGGTAGGCATCGCGATAGGCCGGGGTGATCGGCCCGTCGTCGCCCCCGCGCAGGCCCGGTTTGCGGGTGGTCCACGAATCGTCGAGGGTGACCGGCCCTATGGGCCTGATCTTCGGATACAGGGAGTAGACGGCTGCCGCCAACGCCCTCGTGTCCTCCCGCTGGGCCACAGGCACGTCGAGCAGCCGTACTCCGTTGTTGATGTCGAAGACAAAGAGCCCGCCGCGCCATTGGAACACAGCCACAGCATGCCCCGGCCCCAGCGAGTAGTTTTCCTCCAACGTCCCCCAGCGCAGCACCCGCACCCAGCGCGACCCCTTGCCGGGGCGCCCGCCCAGATAGATGTCGGCAAAGCGCACCGAGTCGACAAAGCACGGATTCGCCACCCCCAGCGGCTCGAACCGGAACGGCGT
This sequence comes from uncultured Verrucomicrobiota bacterium, assembly GCA_903960515.1. Lineage (GTDB taxonomy): Bacteria > Verrucomicrobiota > Verrucomicrobiia > Opitutales > Opitutaceae > CAJCBL01. The sequence goes on along the minus strand of CAJCBL010000065.1, from coordinate 26,474 downwards.
GGCCATCGTGCGCGGCGCGCCCCCCGCCACGCCGACGGCGAAGGGCCAAAGCAAACACAGCAAAAGCAGGAGGGCGAGGCGTCTGGTCGGCATGGGAACTCGCGCCGAGCCTACACTCCGGCGCCTGGCGGGCAAGGCCCGCGCCGCCTGCGTTGACTCCGGCGCGCGATTCCGGAAACTCGGCGCACCTTGGTCATCGATCGCGAAGTCTCCCCCTCCCGCGCTTCCCGCGCTCTTCTCATCGGCGTACAGACGCACGAAATGCCCGCCGGCGAAGGTGCCGAGCTTCTCGAGGAGTTGAAGGAACTCGTGGGCAACCTTGGTATCGATATCGCCCGCACCGAGTTGGTGCGCCTGCGCGAGACCAACTCGGCCTACCTCATCGGCTCCGGCAAGGCCGCCGAGCTCATGCGGATCGCCGAGGAGGAGGACGTGGACCTCATCGTCTTCGACGAGGAGCTCTCTCCCGCCCAAGGGCGCAACTGGGAGAAGGAGTCCAACCGTGCGGTGATCGACCGCCAGGAGGTCATCCTCGAAGTTTTCAACCAGCGGGCGCAAACGCGCGAGGCCAAGCTGCAGGTGGAGCTCGCCCAGCTCGAATACGCCATGCCCCGCCTCAAGCGCGCATGGACCCACCTCAGCCGCCAGCGGGGCAAGGGCAAGATGGGCGGCGAGGGCGAGACCCAGCTTGAGATCGATCGCCGTATCGTGCGCACCCGCATCTCCGTGCTGCGCGAAGAGCTCAAGGCCGTGGTCAAACAGCGCGCCGTGCAACGCCACCGCCGCCAGCGCGTTCCGATTCCCAATACCGCGATCGTCGGCTACACCAACGCCGGCAAGTCCTGCCTGCTCAACCGCCTCACCGGCGCGGCCGTGCTCGTGCAGGACAAGCTCTTCGCCACCCTCGACCCCACCACCCGCCAGCTCGCCCTGCCCGATGGTCGCAAGCTACTGGTTACCGACACGGTGGGCTTCATCCGCCGCCTGCCCCACCGGCTGGTCGAGGCGTTCAAGGCCACGCTGGAGGAGACCATCGTAGCCGATTTCCTGATCCATGTGCTCGACCTCACCAACCCGCAGGTAGAGAAGCACCTGGCGGCCACGCTCTCTGTGCTCGGCGAGCTGGGAGCGGACACCAAGCGCACGATCACCGTCTTCAACAAGGTCGACTCCGCCCGCCCGGAGACGGTCGAGCTTGCCCGTGCGCACCATCCGGATGCGGTATTCGTGAGCGCCCTCACCGGGGAAGGCATCGACCGCCTGCTGGCCCGCTGCAGCGAGCTCACCAACACTGCGGAGTTCCCCGCCGAGCTGCGCATCCCGCACAACCGCTACGATCTGGTGGCCAAGTTGCACGCCAGCGGCGGCGTGGTGGAAGAGCGCGCGGAGGACGATGCCGTGTACATCACCGGCCGAGTTCCCTTCAGCATGCGCGATGCCGTGGCCCCGTTCATCATAGGCGAAGAACCCTGAGTCCACGGCTGCGTTGCCGGCGAGCGAGGGCGGTGAGCTCCACGCCAGGGCCCAGGTCGGGGGCACCAAGCCCTACGGTGCCCCGCCCCATTTCTTCACCGAGTCTTCATTCCGGGTTCATACTCTGCGCGCCTTGATCCGATAGATTCGGCGGCATGCGATCCGTTCCCCCTACCCCGCCCTCTTCGCCGGCAATAGCGCCCGGGACGGCCGCCCGTGACGCGGTATTCGCCAACTGGGGGGCGACCGCCGCCGCAATGCACGCGGTGGCGGCAGGGGTCCTGGCCGCCTGCTGTAGCGGGCTCCTGCTCATGCTCTTCCCCCGGCTGGAGATGGGACTGTTCGCCGGTGGAGCGGCCCGGCTTGCGGCCCTTGTCTCCGGCTCGCCAATTCTGCGCATGGAGAGCGGCTGGGCGCTCCCCGGCGCGCATACCCCAGTACTGATTACCGCCGCCTGCAGCGGAACCGACTACTTCCTCATCGTCGCCGCGTTGCTGGGATGGCGACTCGCCCGCGGGCGGCGCTCCATTCTGCGGGCTGCACTTGGCGGAATCGCTCTTGGGTTGCCGTTTGCCATAACCATAAACGCCCTGCGCATCGCCGCCCTCGCGCAGGTGCACCACTGGATCATCCCGTGCCTGCCCGCCCCTTACGCGCCGTTCATCCATCTGCTCACCGGAGTCGCCGTCTTTCTCCCCGCGCTCATCGCCCTGCACCTGATCCTTGAATTCCATGGACGCCATCGCTCCAGCACTTCCCCCTGAAACTCCGCCGGCCACACCCTTGCTGCCCGCCTTCCTGCAAAGGCCTGCGGCCGCCCTCTGGCTCTGGGCTCTGCCGTCGGCCCTGCTGCTGCTGCTCAACACCCAGGCGTACTTGCTGATCGAGGGCAACATGAACGCCGCCCAGCGCCATGTAGCCCACCTCCTGGGACTTGCCGGGCTGGGCAGCCTGCTCGGCTCACTCGTATTCTATGTGTTCTCGCGGCTGCGCCCGCTGCCCGCCGGCGCCGGTGCCGTAGCCCACGCGCTGCGCGGGTTGGCGCCCCTGCTGGTGCAGGCCGCCTACCTTTGGCTGGCCATCGCCTGTATCAGCGATGTGTTGCCAACATCGGTTACGGCCTGGATCTACCCGCAGGAGCGCTTCCTGTTCAACCAGTTCACCTTCGCGATGCTGCCGCTCTTCCTGGGCATACTGCACATCGCCTGCGGCCGCCCCGCCGCCAACACCGGTACAGCCATCGCCATCAACCTTGGGCTCGGCGTAGGTGCACCGATTGCCCTCTACCTGCTGTTTGCCGGGATGACCGCCGTGGTCATCCATCTTCCCTTTGCGGGCGTACTGTTCGCCATGGGCTTCGTCTCCCTCGGGATCGTGATGTTCATCGGTATCGTGCGAGTCACGATGCTTGTTCTGCGCCGGGCCGAGGGCTGGGGCGCGAGAGGCGAACGCATCGCCATAGCCGTGTTTGCCTTCGCCCTACCGCTGGGCGGCTTGGCGCTCAACCGCTCGATCCCCTTCCCCGTCGATTTCCAAGCATGGGAAGTCTACGCGCTCACCGTAGCCAACGTTGCGATTCTCCTCCTGGCATCCTGCCAACACGCCCGCCGGCCACGCCTGAGCTTCCTGCTGCTGTGCGCCACCTTCCCGTTCTCGTTCTACTTCTTCTTCGTCTTCCTGCCCTACACCCCGCTGTCGATCCTCGCCATCATCGCCTTCGGCCTCGGTTTCCTCGTACTCACGCCGACCTTCCTCTTTGTCCTGCACCTGGGCCTGCTCAACAAGTCGCTGCGCGCCCATCCCAGCGGCCCTAGCGCGACGCGGCTTTGGCTGGCCGGAGTGCTGTGCACCCTGCTCCTGCCCGGCTTCTTCGTAACCCGCGCCCTGGCCGACCGCGCCGCTCTACATGCCGCCCTCGACCATGTCTACGCCCCAGTACTTGAAAGCCGGGACCTCCACTATCCCGGCACGCTGGGCAACCTCCGGCGCGCTCTCGCCAGCCACCGCAGCTACAAGAACGGCATCTATTATCCGCTCCTGTCCGACTTCTACAGCTGGCTCGTCTTCGACAACCTCGTACTGCCCGACGAAAAGCTCGCCACCTTGGAGACAACCTTCCTCGGTGCCGCCGGATCGAACAAGAACCACGACCCACTCCAGCAAGGGCTCGGCCTCTGGGGCACCCGCAGCGTGCGCGATCGCCACCGGGCCCCACGCGCTGTCGAACTGCCCCGCACGGTGGACGTCAGCCGGCTCGATCTGCACGCCGCCCCGGTCGCTGGCGCAGCCACGACTGTCACCCTCGCGCTGACGCTCACCCACAACGCGCCGGACCAGCGACAAGCCGCCGAATACGTGCAATCGTTGCGGCTGCCAGCCGGCGTATTTGTGAACGGCTTCCGCCTCCACATCAACGGCACGCCCGTGCCCGGCAGGATCGTGGAGAAGAAGACCGCGCTCTGGGTCTACTCGATGATCCGCGACACCGAACGCCGCGATCCCGGCCTGCTCATCTACAAATCGCCCACCGAGCTCGAGCTGCGAGTGTTCCCGATCAATCCCGGAACCCCAACTACGGTGGAGATCGACTTCCTGGTGCCATCGAGAATCGCCGAGGCCGACCTCGGACCGCTTGCCAACAACCCGGCGGTCGTGCTGGACCGGATAGCTTCGCTGCTGCAGCCGCAGCTCGTCCGCGCCGAGCGCGGCACAGTGGTATCCGGAATCGAGGCGCTGCACCTGCCCGGCGTCGAGCGCGAGACGTACCTGCACCTCATCATCGACCGCTCGGCCGACAACGCCTTTGCCGGGGACCTCGCCGCAATCCTGCCCCGGCTCCAGGCGCAGTATCCGGCCGCCCGGCGTGCCCGCATCACCCTGGCGAACTTCGATGTGGCCGACGCGGTATCCGCGCTGACGCCGCTTGAGCAGTTGCCCGGCCTGGGCCAAGCGGGCTGGCCACGCCAGATGCCAGCCGCTGGAGGCCTGTCGCTCGACACCGCCCTCGCCCACGCGCTCCGCCAACATCGCGAAGCGGACTTGGAGGGAAGCGCGCACGGGCTTCCCCCGCACCCGGTCTTTGTGGTCATCGGCAAGACCGCCAAACCGCGCAGGCTTGAACTGCCGCTCACCCAGGCCTGGTGCGATGTAGTCCAATCCCTGGACCTCCAGGAGTTCGGTACCGACGGCACTCACGTTGTCCAACGAGAGGGGAAACCCGGCGCCGTGCCGCTGCTTCGCGTGGGCGACTCGGTGCGCCCGTTGGTGGCCGGCCGCGCATTGCGATTCAGCGGCGGCGACAGCAAGCACCCACTGGAGTACTACGATTCCGCCACCGCCCAATGGGGAGCGGTGCACGACATGGTCACGAGGCCTGCCGACAGCCCTTGGGGCCAAGCCGTAGCGCTGCAACTCCGGCACCAAGACCATCAGCGCTCGCCCGGCTCGCCAGGCGATGGGTTGCCGGCGCTGGTGGCCGCCAGCCGAGCCAGTGGGATCCTTATTCCGGCGACCAGCTACATCGTGGTCGAGAACAGCGCACAATGGAAGGCGCTCGAAGCCGGGGAAAAGCAGAAGCTCGGGCAGAATGCCTCGCTGGATTTCGTAGAGACCCCGGCACCTCCAACGCTCTGGATTGCCCTCGGCTTCGGAGCGTGGCTGGTGCTGAGGCACCGCCGGCGCCGGGCGTGAGTATCCAGTTGCCCGGGCAGTGTGGCGCGCGCAGAGTGCGGGCAAGGAGGTGCGATGAGCGAGAGGGACCAGTTTCCGAAAAAGGCAGGATCGGACCGATCGGGCGAATATGACCGATCGGAAAGATCACCCAGCAATCGTTTACGGCCGAGCGGCGGTTACCGCACCCTGCGGAGCTTCCGCGCAGCCACCCTCGTCTACGATGGCACGGTGACCTTCTGCGAACGCTTCCTCGATCCTCGCTCGCGCACGGTGGACCAGATGGTGCAGGCCGCCCGTAGCGGCAGGCAGAATATCGCCGAGGGAAGCCGCGCCTCCGCGGCCTCAAGCCAGACGGAGCTACGCCTCGTAAACGTGGCGCGGGCCAGCCTCGATGAACTGCTCCTCGACTACGAAGACTTCCTGCGCCAGCGAGGGCTGCGGCAATGGAGCAAGGAGGATACCGAGGCGAAGGAGGTGCATGCGGTGGGGCGTACAATGAGAGATCCGACTGATCGGTGGGATCGGACCGATCAGACTGATGCTGCCGCCTACGCCCACTGGCTCCACAACCCGGATCCAGCGGTGATGGCCAATGCGCTCATCTGCCTGATCCACCAGGCCAACTACCTGCTCGACCACCAGATCGCCGGGCTGGAGCAGTGCTTCGTCGCCGGGGGCGGCTACACTGAACGGCTCGCAGCAGCGAGGGTGGCAGAGCGAGCACGGAAAGATCGGTCGGAACTGACCGATCGGACTGGAAACAATCCCCAAGCCCCCAAGTGCCCGCTCTGCGGGAAACCACTGGTCTTGCGCACCGCCAAGAAGGGCGCCCACCCTGGAGCTCAGTTCTGGGGCTGCTCGGCCTACCCGGCCTGCCACGGCTCACGGCCCCTAGAATAGAAGAAAGGCCGGATACCTCGTGGTATCCGGCCTTTCGATCAATCGCTCAGTACCGATAATGGTCAGCCTTGTAGGGACCGTCCACCGGCACGCCCAGATACTGGGCCTGCTTCTCGGAGAGCTTGGTGAGCTTCACCCCGATCTGCGCGAGATGCAGGCGGGCGACCTCCTCGTCGAGCGCCTTGGACAAGCGATACACGCCCACCTTGTAGGTGTCGCGGTTCTTCCAGAGGTCGAGCTGCGCGAGCACCTGGTTGGTGAAGCTGTTCGACATCACGAAGGACGGATGGCCCTTGGCGCAGCCGAGGTTCACCAGGCGGCCTTCGGCCAGCACCAGGATCGAGCGGCCGTGAGGGAAGGTGTAGCGATCGAGCTGGGGCTTGATGGTGTCGCGCTTCACGCCGGCGCAAACGTTGAGGCGGGCAATCTGGATCTCGTTGTCGAAGTGGCCGATGTTGCAGACGATGGCGTTGTCCTTCATCGACTGCAGGTGCTCGAGGGTGAGCACGTCGCAGTTGCCGGTGGTGGTAACGTAGATATCGCCGGTGCCGAGGGTGTCCTCGATGGTCTTCACCTCGAAGCCCTCCATCGCCGCCTGTAGGGCGTTGATGGGGTCGATCTCGGTGACGATCACCCGGGCGCCAAAGCCGCGCAGCGAGTGGGCGCAGCCCTTGCCCACGTCACCGTAACCGGCGACGACGGCGACCTTGCCGGCGATCATCACGTCGGTGGCGCGCTTGATACCGTCGGCCAGCGACTCGCGGCAGCCGTAGAGGTTGTCGAACTTCGACTTGGTGACGGAGTCGTTGACGTTGATGGCGGGCACCAGGAGCTTGCCTACCTCGTGGAGCTGGTAGAGGCGGTGGACGCCGGTGGTGGTCTCCTCGGATACGCCGCGCCATTCCTTTACCAGGGCGGTGAAGATCTTGGGCGTGGCGGCGTGGATGCGCTTGAGGAGGTCCTTGATGACCTGCTCCTCATGCGAGCCGGAGGCGGAGTCGACCCAGGGGGAGCCGTTCTCGAGCTCGTAGCCCTTGTGGAGCAGCAGGGTAACGTCGCCGCCGTCGTCGACGACCATCTGCGGGCCCTTGCCGTCGGGGCCGACAATGGCGTGCCAGGTGAGATCCCAATACTCTTCGAGGGTCTCGCCCTTCCAGGCGAAAACCGGAACCCCGGATACCGCGATGGCTGCGGCGGCGGCATCTACGGTGGAGAAGATGTTACAGGAGGCCCAGCGCACGGTGGCGCCGAGGGCGACGAGCGTCTCGATGAGGACGGCCGTCTGGTTGGTCATGTGCAGCGAACCGGTGATACGCACGCCGGCCAGGGGCTTGGTCTGCGAATACTTGGCGCGTACGGACATGAGGCCGGGCATCTCGGCCTCGGCCATGGCGATCTCCTTGCGGCCGAGTTCGGCGAGGGAGAGATCACGGACTTTAAAATCTTGGGACATGGGCGGGAAAGGGAGTGAGGGAAAGGGAGTAAGGGAAAGGGAATGAGGGAGTGAGGGAGACGGCAGCGCGGGAGGCGATGAAGGGGCCCAAAGCAGAACGGAGGGATCGGTTGACCGGTTCCCTCCGCGCTCTGCCTTCAGGACTCAGCCTGCGGTAATCAAAGCTTGCGGGCGGCTGCGCGCAGGGCCTCGACCTTGTCGATCTGCTCCCAGGGGAGGTCGGCCTTGCCGAAGTGGCCGTAGTTGGTTGTCTGACGGTAGATCGGCCGCAGCAGGTCGAGCTGCTTGACGATGTTGGCGGGCTTGAAGCTGAAGACCTGGCGCACCGCCTCGGCGATCTTCTCCTCGGGGATCTTGGCGGTGCCCATCGCATCCACCCAGATCGAGACCGGCTCGGGATAGCCGATGGCGTAGGCCAACTGCAGCTCGCAGATGTCGGCCAGGCCGGAGGCCACGATGTTCTTGGCCACCCAGCGGGCCATGTAAGCGGCGGAGCGGTCGACCTTCGACGGGTCCTTGCCCGAGAAGGCGCCGCCGCCGTGGCGGCCCCAACCACCGTAAGTGTCCACAATGATCTTGCGCCCGGTGAGGCCGGAGTCGCCCTCGGGTCCGCCGACCACGAAGCGGCCGGTCGGGTTGATGAGGAACTTGGTATCCGAGTCCATCATCGAGGCCGGGATTACGCGGCGGATGACGTGCTCGATGAGAAACTCGCTGATGGCCGCGTGGGAGACGTCGGCCGCGTGCTGGGTGGAGATGACGACGTTCTCCACCTTCACCGGCTTGTCGTTCTCGTAGCGGATGGAGACCTGGGACTTGGCGTCGGGACGCAGCCACGACACCAGGCCGGCCTTGCGGATCTTGGTGAGCTCGCGGCCGAGGCGATGGGCGAACATGATCGCCGTGGGCATCATCTCGGGGGTCTCGTTACAGGCGTAACCAAACATCAAACCCTGGTCGCCGGCGCCCTGCTCGGCGGTCTCCTTGCCCTCGGCGGCGGCGGCGTTTACGCCCTGCGCGATGTCGGGGGACTGGCGGGTAAGGTAGTTGTTGATGAAAACGGTGTCGGCGTGGAAAAGCTCGCCGGCATGGGTGTAGCCCACGTCGCGGATGGCGTCGCGCACGACCTGCTCGTAGTTGAGTTTCGCGTTGGTGGTGATCTCACCGGCGAGGATGACCATGTTGGATTTCACCATGGTTTCGCAGGCCACGCGGCTGGTGGGGTCCTGGGCGAGGCAGGCGTCGAGGACGCTGTCGGAGATCAGATCGGCCACCTTGTCGGGATGGCCCTCACCGACGGATTCGGAGGAGAAGACGAAGGAGTTGGACATAAAAGGGATGGAGGGAAGGCCGTGAGAGTTGCTGAACGGCCCCGATAAGCAAGGGCATTATCAACGCATCCGCAATCCTTGATGTGTCCATCGCGAAACCCTTCCGCCCCGCCCTCCCCCATCACGGAGCAGTCCCTACACCGCAGTCCTTCCCGCGCTGCGCAACCCAAAGGCCGCATGGCCCGCTCACGCCAGCGCGAGGCCTGCAGTATTGCTATCCACTCCAGGCCACGGCAACGTGTTGCCCTTCGAGCAGAAGTATCCAATGCCTCATTCCCCCGACATGCACACCGGTCCCCAACGCATCGATCTCACCGGCCGGCGGATTCTGGTGGTGGAGGATGACCGCATGAACTCGCGGATCATCGCCGCCATCCTGGGCACCGAAGGCTTTGTCACCCTTGAGGCCACTTCGGGAGAGTCGGCCCTGGCGCTATACCAGGAGTTCCAGCCCGACCTGATCCTGCTCGATGTCGTCATGCCCGGAATCAGCGGTTTCGAGACCTGCCGGCGCCTCAAGGCCGCCCCCGACGCCGCCGGCATCCCGATCATCTTCATCACCGCAAAGAACCAGTCCGAGGATATCGTCGCCGGCCTGGAGGCGGGCGGGGTCGACTACGTGGTGAAGCCCTTCCAGCCCCGCGAGGTGCTCGCCCGCATACGCACCCATCTGCAGTTGCGCACCCTGCTCGATCATCAGGCCGGGCTCATCGACGACCTCAGCAAAGCCAACGCCGCCAAGAACCATTTCCTGGGGATCGCCGCCCACGATCTGCGCAACCCCCTCACCTCCATCAACGGCCTCTCCGAATACATGCTCGAGGGCTCCGCCGGCGAGCTCTCCGATGACCAGCGGGCGATGCTGCGCGCCATGCATTCGGCCACCCAGTCGATGCTCGGGCTGCTCGGCGAACTGCTCGACATCTCCGTGATCGAAAGCGGCGAGATGCACCTGGCGCTTACCCCGTGCAACTTCTCCGACATCGCGCACGACGCGGTCTTCCTCAACGGCATCGCCGCCGCTCGCAAGCAGATGAAAATCGCCTGCCGCCCCTTCAAGCCCTCCCGTCCGCTCCTGATCGACCCGCGCAAAATCCGAGAGGTCATCGACAATCTCCTCAGCAATGCGATCAAGTTTTCGCCTCCCGGGACGACTATTACAGTCGAACTCTCCGAAGATGAAAACCAGCAGACCATATCCGTACAGGACCAGGGGCCGGGAATCCCCCCCGACGAGATGAACCTACTCTTCCAAAGCTTTGGCAAAACCTCGGTGCGACCCACCGGCGGCGAGAAGAGCACCGGCTTGGGACTGGCGATCTGCCGCAGGATCGTCGAGGCCCACCGAGGGTCGGTCTCAGCCGCCAACCGCGAAACCGGCGGCGCCGATTTCCGGATATCCCTGCCAGTCGCCCCCCATGGAGTTTGACGGCACCGTCCTCATCGTGGACGACGAGCCGCATATCCGGAAGTATATCGGCCTGATCATCCAGAAGCTGGGCACTCCGACCATCATCGAGGCCGCCAACGGCGCGGAGGCCGTAGCCGCCTACGCCCAGCACCAACCCGACTTGGTACTCATGGACGTAAACATGCCCGTCATGGACGGCCTGCAGGCCCTCGAGCGCATCACCCTCGCACACCCCGATGCCCTTGTCGTCATGCTCACCTCCCTGGCCACTCGCAACGTGGTCGAACGCTGCGTTGAACTGGGCGCCGTGAATTTCGTCCGCAAGGACACCCCGAAGGAAACCATGACCCAAGTCCTCAGCGAGACTATCGCAGAGTATTTCACAGCCGACTAGCAGTCGGGCTCACCGCTGCCTTCGCCCATGCCCACGGAGCCCCCACCCACCGCAGACGATCCCAGCCTTGCCCTGCGCGAGGTGCGCTACTCCCTGCCCCAGCTCCTGCGCGAACTCCAGTTGGAACGTACCGGCTCCGTATTCGCCCGCGAAATCCTCGACCAGAAGGAGATCGCCCAAATCTTCGCCACCCGTAGCAAGAAGAATGTCCAGCGCCGCAAATAACCGCTTTGTGGAGATGCTCTCGCTGGGCACCCCGCCGCTGGTCCCGATCGCCACTGTGGCGCAGTTCGGCTCCGACCATGGTTTCGGCACCCTGGAGATGCTCCAGGCCCTCATCACCGAAAAAGTCCTACCCAAGGACCAGGCCTGCTCGCTCTGGGGCAACTCCATCGGCATCGCCTACGTCGACCCCATCGCCTCACTCATCTCCGACGAGGCCCTCGATAAGATCCCCCTGGAGATCGCCACCAAGACCCGCGCCATACCCCTGTATGTATTGGACGGAGTAGTCACGGTCGCGATGGCCGAGCCCCACGCCCCCGACCTCGTCCGCCGCCTCGGCCACATAGTCCAGGGCCCCGTCAGCCCGGTGTTCAGTCTTCCCTGCGAGATCGCCGACGCGATCGCCGTCCACTACGCCACCGAGAAGAGCATCGAGAGCTGCCTGAACGAGTTCGCAAAGAACAACCCTCTTCTGAGCGGCAACCTCTCCGGCGAGGACCTCCAGCGCCTGGGCGAATCCACCGGTGTGATCCAGATCGTGGAGGCCGTCATCCACTTCGCCCTGCGCGAGCGCGCCACCGACATCCATATCGAGCCTCAGGAGGAGCGCACCCGCATCCGCTTCCGCATCGACGGCTTCCTGCGCGAGGTGCTCTCCTTCTCCCGCCAGCTCCACCCCGCCATCACCAGCCGCATCAAGATCCTGGCCGATCTCGACATCTCCGAAAGCCGCCTCCCCCAGGACGGCCGCATCGTAATCCCGCTGGGCACCAACAAGGCCAACTTCCGCATTTCGGTAATCCCCTCCCAGTTCGGCGAGAAGATCGTCGTGCGCGTACTCAATGTCTCAGGCAAGAAGGAGGTCCTCACCATCGACAAGATCATGATGTCGCAGACGATGCTGCGCCCCTTCCGCCGCCTCGTCCAAAGCCCCAACGGCATCATCTTCGTCACCGGCCCCACCGGCTCCGGCAAGACCACCACCCTCTACGCCATCCTGCACGAGCTCAACAACGCCGGCCTCAACATCTCCACCATCGAGGACCCCATCGAGATCCAGCTCGCTGGCGTCAACCAGAGCCAGGTCAAGTCCGAGATCGGCCTGGACTTCGCGGCCATGCTGCGAGCCCTCCTGCGCCAAGACCCCGACGTCATCCTCCTCGGAGAGATCCGAGATGCCGAGACAGCCAAGATCGCCACCGAGGCCGCCCTCACCGGACACCTCGTACTGGCCACCCTCCATACCAACTCCGCCCCGCAAGCGGTCCTGCGCCTCATGGAGATGGGCGTGGCCCCCTACATGGTCGCCCCCTCCGTCGTGGGAGTGCTCGCCCAGCGCCTCGCCGCCCGCATCTGCGAAAAGTGCAAGGAGGCCTACTTCCCCCCCCGCGAGGTGCTCCAGCACTACTTCGAGGACGAGGGCCTTGTTGATGTCCCCTTCTACCGAGGCAAAGGCTGTCCCTACTGCCGCAATACCGGCTACCGAGGCCGCGTGGCCTTCCACGAACTGGTCCTCATCACCGAGGAAATCCGCTCCCTCATCTCCAACGGCAAAAGTGTGCAGGACATCATCGTCGCCGCCCGCAAGGTCGGCTATCGTCCGCTGCGCCACGACGGACTCAAAAAGGTGCTCCTCGGACTCACCACCATCGAACAGGTCGAGGAAAACGCCTCCTTCGAATGGGCAGTCTAACTCCGCCCCCCCATCCATCCCCCATTTGCACAATACCCGGCCGGCCCTCCGAAACTCACCGCGCGCCAGGCCGCAATCCAAACTCGGTACTCGAAACCCAAAACTCAGGAAACTTAACCGCCCCACCCGCCATGCCTGAAAACGAACTCCCTCCCCCCATCGAGCAGGCCTCCCTACTCAACCTGCGCACCATCGGCGGCGACGACGACGCCTTCGTCGCCGAAATCATCCAGATGTTCCGCGAAGACACCCCTCCCCATTTTGCCGAACTCGGCGACTGTGTCGCCAAGGGCGACGCTTTCCGCCTTGGCAAGGTGGCGCACAGCATGAAAGGCAGTGCCGGCAACTTCGGGGCCAAGCATTTTCGCCACCTCGCCGAGGGCCTCGAGATCCTCGCCAAGAGCGGCAACCTCACCGAGGCACCCGCCGCCATCGCAGCACTCCTCACCGAATACGAGCGAGTGCTCACCGCCCTCGACGCCTACACCAAGCCGGCCGGCTGAGCCGTGGCCACGCAGTAGGGTCGCACCTGTGGCCGTACCGCTTCGATCACAGGCGCTGCGCAGCATCAGGGTTCTTCGCTGCGAAAGATTGCGGGAGCCCCCGCCACCACCTCCGGTGGCGAGGAATCCGATACCTCCGATGTGGCCAAGTGCCTGGTCACGGCGAACGCCGCGGCCACGCACTTCGGCGAAGTTTTCGCTCTAGACTCTTCGTCACCGGAGGTGGTGTAGGGCTGCCGCTAGCTGGCGGGCCCAAGCGCAAGCTACCGGGGTTGGGTTTCCCCAGGAATCGATCACAGCGGAGCGGCGCATGAACCGACCAATACTCGAAGCCACGGTCACTGTTTGAAGACTGTGGGGTCGCTGCACCGTGGTTGCCCCCTGCGGCCGCTGGCCGAATCATCCGCCGGTTGGTCGCACCTCGATAACCACAGCGTCGAGCAGATGCCGGCGCAGATACCCGATCTCAGCAAAACCGTAGCCTCCGGCCCCCCAGCGCACACCCCAAGAGTTCTTGAAGATGAACCGCAGATCCTCGCGATTCCCCGATTCGCAAAGATAGCCCACCAGCGTCACCGCATGGGAGTAGCCCTCCACCGGGGGCTGCTGGCTCAGGGTCGGTGCCCGAAGCGATCGCCAATGAGGCCAGCGCAGCCCGATCACCACCGGCACACCCTCGTTGAGCGCATGCAGGATATTGGAAATCTTCACATCGTTGTTCACGCCCGGTACCATGTAGGTGGACACATCCCGGCGGGAGCGGGCGCTGGCCACGAGCTCCTCCCCCGGGTCCGGTATCTTCTCCATGGCCACGCCGTACGTATTGGGCATCTCCGACTGCAGCGGCACCCCGTAGGCCCGCACGGCCGAAAGCACCTCCCCCAGCACGAAGCCCGCGTCGCGGGCCTCCTCCTCTTCCGTGCCCAGGCTCGCGCGCCGCTTCTCGCCGGTGGCCAGTCCCAGAGTGCGCCTGGTCGCCCAGATCAGGTACTCCTCGGAAAGCTTCTCGGCATGCCCCACCGCCGCAGCGTTCTGGAATTCCAACGCGCTCACCACGGCGAACACCGCACAACTGGGCCGCAGCCCCTGGTTTTTGGTTCCCAGTTCCAACTCGCGGAATCGGGGCCGCAGGTCCACCGGCGCCAAAGTCGCCGGAGTCCCGAATCGGGCGAGTGCGCGCCCCACCGGCGAGTCGACCTTCGAGGCCGCCGGCCCCCGGGCCGCGCCCCGGGGAGCCGGGGAGGCCCCTACCTGGCGTTGGGGCGGCTTCCGCCCGGCCGCCTCCAGCCGCTCCTGCGCGGCCTCGCTGTAACCGAACTGGTGTTGCAGCTCGGGGCTGAGCGCCCGCAAATCCACTTGGGCGATACCCCCGCTGTGGCGCACCGTTAAAGTGGAGGCGGAGACCGAGACCACCTTCACCGAGTGGTAGACTGTACCCTTCACCTCCAGTGAATCCAGGGAAGTGCCCACCTGCCCACTGGCGTGCGACAGGAGCAGAAACGCCAGCGCGGCGAGGGCGCGCGGAGAGTTTCGCAAAAGATTCTGAAAATGCCTCTTGCCAAGCACCGCGCCCGCCCAAATATCGATGTTTCTCATTTTGCCCTCATCGTCTAGCGGCTAGGACGGGGCCCTCTCAAGGCCCAAACCGGGGTTCGATTCCCCGTGAGGGCGCCATTTCTCCTATGAGGAGTGGCGCAGGGGACAGTTAGGGGACAAATCGGGTGCCCCTTTCGTCTGAAACGAGATCGAAAACGGGCTCACCGCCTGCTGTTTGTGGCTACTTGGCTCGTCGCTGTAATCTCTTCACCGCCTTGTTGGCGCAAGGAGCCCGATTTAGGGAGCGACGATCCTTGCCCACCAAACCCGGCGTGTCCCATCCGGTGTCGGTGGCTGAGGGCGAACACGGGAGCCAAATTCATGAAGGCTGGCTGTTCCCGTTGCGCCCAACAGGTATCTAAATATCTGCTTCAACTCGCGTAACGCTTCCTACATCGCATCACACACCCACAGAGGGTGGATTCTCCCGGGCCAAACCCTAATAGATTCTTTTCACGCCAATGGGCTGGCCGCGCCGCCACCGACCGTCTCTTCCGCATCCACTCCCGCTTGGCCGACGGTACACGGGGTTCCTCAAGCGCAGGTTGAATGCCTCCCGAAAGAAGAATGTGCAGCCGGCCTGGCGTCGTAGGATTTTTGGGGCTGGGAGGACTGGCATTGTGTCTATTCATGCGATTGCCGCGCTCGAATCGTACACATCGAATCGACCAAATTCCTGTCACTCACGGCGGACCCGCTACAAGTCATATCCCGTCCAGAATGGCCATTCCCCTACGACCTGGACTCGGAGGTAACAGGATAACGAATTCAGTTTAAAGAAGAGGCCCGCCTTGGTAGCCTGAGCACGACCGTTTCCTGCACTTGGGCCCGCCATTCTGTTCTTCCCTTCCCGGCGGGCAGGCCCCTAAAGTGTATGTGCTTTTCTATGAAGTGGTATTACTCAGTTTCCCAGCAGCGGCTCGGCCCCGTATCCGACACGGAGCTCGCTGCATTAGTCGCTAACGGCACGATAACACCGGATACCCAGGTGTGGCGTGAGGGCATGGCCGGCTGGCTGCCGTATTCCCAGGCCTGCGGCCCGGGCTCGAACGAGGACCCCGACCACGCCATCTGCGCAGTAAGTGGCCAGCGCTATCCCAAGAGCCAAATGCTCCAGTATGAAGGCCGCTGGGTCAGCGCCGAGCACCGCGACGTCTTCTTCCAACGTCTGCGCGAAGGCATGATCCCCGCCGCCGCCGACACGATGCCAGGTCCATACGGATACGGAGGATTTTGGATCCGCTTCGGGGCCCGGTTCATCGACGGAATTCTGCTCACCGTCGTCGGGCAGGTCACCAATGGCCTGCTCGGTATTTTGTTTTACAGCCGGTTCGTCTGGGTGGGCCAACCGGCCCAGCCGGATCCGAAGGCCCTCCCCCTGTATTTCACCTACGTGGCGATCACCATGCTGGCGGGCGTTGGCATCGGCCTGGGATACGAATGGTATTTCCTCGCCAAGCACCAAGCTACGCTCGGCAAGATGGCCCTCGGGCTCAAAGTCGTGCGGGCGGACGGCAGCCGCCTCTCCAGTGGGCGCATCATCGGCCGCTATTTCTCCACAATTGTCAGCCAGATCACACTCTGTATCGGCTACATGATGGCCGGCTGGGACGACGAAAAACGCGCGCTGCACGACCGCATCTGCGACACCCGCGTGATCAAGACCCGCGCCTGACCGCCGCCTGACCATCGCCACCCCACGATGGCTCTCGTCTCCCACTGCCCGAGCTGCAAACGCACGCTCAAGACGGCCGCGTGGCGCAATCCGCGCCACGCGCATTGCCCCAACTGCGACGTGGACTTGGAGTTCGTGCCGTTCCCGGCCCTCACAGCGGTGCGCGCCGTGGCCCATTCCGAGACCGCCACCCTCGGCGACGACGCCACTTGTTTCTTCCACTCCACCAACCGCGCCGAGGCGGTCTGCTCAGGCTGCGGTCGGCTGGTTTGCGCTGTCTGCGCGGTGGATTTCGCTGGGAGATGCCTCTGTCCGAATTGCATCGCCGGACGCCCAAGCGCCCAACAGCCCGATGCCATCAAGTCACGCCTCCTTTGGGACAGCCTCGCGCTCTCACTGGCCACGCTCCCGATCCTCATGTGGCCGCTCACCATTCTCACCGCTCCGTCGGCGATCGGTCTGGCCATCTATGGTTGGAACAAGCCGGGCAGCCTCGTCCGCGGTTCCCGGGTACGCCTGGTGCTCGCGATGATTCTCGGCGGCGCCCAGGTGGCCGGCTGGACCGTGGGCTTGGTCACCCTCGCCCTGCGCTAGCCCACCGCGACCATGGCCAAGACCGCCCGCTACTACCAACGCCTTACCCGCTCGCGCGCGGGTCTGGGCACCTACACCAGCCTCTGGCTCGGGCCCGACCACCTACTGCTGGTCACCTCCAGCGGATACTCCGAGAGCTACCAGCGGTTCTACTTCCGCGACATCCAATGCCTCGTGATTGGTGAGTCGCCGCGTTTCGCGCTCTTCAACGCCATCTTGGGCTGCATCCTGCTTTTCTGCGCCATCCCCGCCCTGATTCTGGCCGGCACTGGCAGCGGCGTCTCGCCTTGGATTTTGCTGCCCGTAGTGCCCACGGTTTTATTCCTCATCTACAACCTCGCGCTCGGCCCCACCTGCAGGGTCACACTGATGACCGGCGTGCAAACCCTGCGCCTGCGTCCGCTCTCCCGCCGCCGTCGAGCCCGCAAAGTAATCGCGCGCCTCGCGCCCCTGGTCGAAGCCGCCCAGGCCGCCCTCGTGCCACCGCCGCTGACGCCTCCTCCGCCCGCGATGGCTGCGCCGTTGCCGCCCGCTGAGCCCCCGGCGGCCGTTTCTTCGCCCGACCCGTCCGATCCGGCGGAGGACCTTGCTCCGCCACCCCCTTCCGCCAAGCGCCCAACCGCGGAGCCATCCGTCCAGTAGACGGATCCCCCCCCCGCCATGCCGCTCCCTCCGGACCCGACGACCAGCCGCATCGCACCCATCCGCGCTTGGCGCTGCGTGCGGCATCCCGAGCGCGAGGCGGCCGCCCGCTGCCCGGTCTGCGGCCAGCCCTACTGCCGCGAATGTGTCGTCGAACACGGAGGACGCCTGGTCTGCACGGTTTGTCTGGCCAAACTAAACACCCCGGCAGCCCCCGCCAGGCAGGCGCGCAACTTCGCCCCGCTTCGGGCCTCCCTCTCCGTGGGGGCCGCCGCCCTCGTCCTCTGGTTTGTCTTCTTCTATTCCGCGACACTGCTCACCCGCATCCCGACCCAATTCCACGACGCCACCATCTGGCAGGAACTCACCTCACCTCGCCACGGCAAGCCCGCGCGCACCGACAGGTCGCCCCCCGCCCCGACCGCGCCCTCAGACAAACCGTCCCCACACGAGCCACGTCCCGGCCGATGAACGCACCGGCCCCTACAGCTCGCCGCACCGGCCCCTCCGCCCTCGAGCTCTTCGAGGAGTCGATGCACCTGCTGCGTCGCACTCCTGCGGCGAGCTTCGTCGTCTACTTCGCCGGAGCCGTCCCCTGGGTGGCCGGCGTCCTCTATTTCTGGGCTCGTGCCACATGGTTCGCGCCCGGGACCGGTGAACGCGCCCTGGCCGCCTTGGCGCTCGTCGCCCTTTTCACCGGCCTGAAAGTGGCGCAATCCGAGTTCTGCGCACGGCTGATGGCCGCCCGCCTCGGCGCGCGGCCCCCATCGATCACTCCGGCGCGCATCCGGGATCTGGCGGCGGCCCAACTCCGCCTCCAAGCCTGGGGCTGGTTCGCCCTCCCGCTGGCCGGTGCGCTCGCCGCCCCCTTCGGCTGGATCTTCGCCTTCTACCAGAATGCGACCGTCCTGGGACTCTCCGCTCCCGGGGGCCCGCCATTGCGCCGCGATGCCTGGGCCCTCGCCGAGCTCTGGCCTGCGCAAAACCACCTGGGGCTGGTGCTCATCAAAGGGCTCGCCCTGGTCCTTTGGATCAATGTCGCCACCGCCGTCTACACGGTGCCCTGGTTGGCCAACCGGCTGCTGGGCATCGAAAACCTCTTCGCCATCCGTGGTATCGAGTTGCTTAACACCACCTTCCTTGCGCTTGTCACGCTGCTCTCGTGGCTGGCCGTCGATCCGCTCATCAAGGCCTTCTACACCCTGCGCGTCTTCCACGGGCGCGCCTCCCGCACCGGCGACGACCTTCGCACCGCCCTCGCCGCCGCCCACCCGCCGAGCGCCGTCACCACCTCTCCACACCGCGCGCCCGCCGCCGCGCTCCTCCTGCTGCTCGCCTTCGGAGTCGCCATGCCGGCCCCTCACGCTCAAGCCGCCGCCGAGGCCGCGCCCAGGATCACGATCGGCCCGACCTCTGCCGGGGCGGCATCGCCCGCCCTCCCGTCCGCAACACCCCCACCGGCCGCCCAGCCCGCCGTCACCGCTCCAGTGCTCGACCGCGCAATTGACGGCGCCCTGGCAGACGCCGATCTCCAATGGGCGCTGCGCCCGTTGCCACAAAAGAAGGACGCCGAGCCCGGCAATGCCTTCCAACGATTTCTCCGGGATTGCATGGGGTTTCTCATCGGCGTGCTGCGCTCCATTGGTCGGGCGATCGCTGATTTCTTCACCTGGGTTGAGCGCCTCTTCACCCGCGGAGCGCACGACTCCTCCGCTTACCGCTTCCCCCATGTCAACGCCGAGTTGGTTCGCCTGCTCCTCTATTTGGTGACAGGCGCCGTCGGGCTCGGGCTGATCTGGATTGTGGTCCAGCTTTGGCGCCAAGGCCGACCCGCCCGCTCGACCACGGTGCTCGGCGCCACCGCGGTGGCGGCGGCCCCCGACCTGCGCGACGAATCCGTGCAGGCCGCCCAACTGCCATGCGATGGCTGGCTGGCCCTCGCCCGCGAGCAGATCGCCGCCGGCCAATGGCGCCTCGCGCTGCGTGCCCTCTATCTGGCGACTCTAGCCCGCCGCGCGGCCGAGGGGCTGCTCGTGCTTGCCCGCTCCAAAACCAACCTCGACTACGAGCGCGAACTAACTCGTCGCGCACTCGCCCGCCGGGACCTCGTCGACCACTTCCGCCTTCGCCGGCGCACGTTCGAGGAGGTCTGGTACGGGGACTCCGCGGCCACCGAACCCGCTGTCCGGGCCTGGCTCGCCGAATTCGAGCAACCTGCCGTGCCATGAGCTCCCGTCGCAGTTTCATCGCGCTCCTCGCCCTCGCCGCATTGCTGGCGTTTGCCCTCGGCCACGTCTTCCAACGGCGCGTGGCCCGCGACCTCTACCCGGTGTATTCGTCCTTTCGAGCCGACCCGCTCGGCACCCGCGCCCTGCACGACGCGCTCGCCGCCGTGCCGGGGCTCACGGTCGATCGCTCCCTCGTACCGCTCGCCCGCCTGTCGGCACAACCCGAGCGCACCCTTCTTCTTCTGGGCGTCCAACGCTACGATTTGAGCGAGGTTCCCTCCGAGGATTTCGCCGCGCTCGATGGAGCCCTGCGTTCCGGTTCGCGCGTCATCCTCTGCCTGAAAGGCATCAATCTCGCTCCTACGACCGAACTGGAAAATGACGCTTCCGCCCGCGACGAATTGAAGAAGACCCGTCAGGCCGCGGATCAAGCGCGCAAAAAGACCGCAAAGAAACCCGATGATCCCGACGACGAGAGCGTCGATCCAGCACGCGAGGAGCCGGCCAAGCAGTCTCCCACAAAGCCCGCCAAGCCCAAACACCCACCCGTTGACGCGCTGGCCCGCTGGGGTTTCTCCATCGAAGAGCAGCGGGACCACAGCGACCTCCTCACCAACCGCCCCGCCGCGCCGGTCCTGCCAACGGATTTCCGCTGGGGCAGCGCTCTCGTCATCAAACCCGTCGCCGAAGCACCGTGGCACCCGGTCATTGAACGCGATGGCGCGATGCTGGTCGCCGAGCGTAGCATAGGCTTGGGTACCCTCGTCGTTGCCACCGACGCCTATGCCGTGAGCAACGAGGCCCTGCAGCGGGAGCGGGCCACGGAGTTTCTCTGCTGGCTCATCGGCCCACACCGCCACGTGGTCTTCGACGAAAGCCACCTCGGTGTGCTCGAAAACCCCGGTATCGCCGCCCTCGCCCGCCGCTACGGCCTGATGCCCGCCTTCGCGTTGTGCGGGCTGCTCGCGCTGCTGTTCATCTGGCGACGCGCCGCCGCCTTCGTGCCGCCGCCCCCCGCCGGTGCGATTACCACGCTCGACTACCGGCCCACGAGCAGCCTCACCGCGCTCCTGCGCCGCGCACTGCCAGCCGCCCAATTGCTGCCAACCTGTCTCGCCGAATGGCGCCGCACCGCCCGCGCCGGCGACCTGGCCCGCGTCGAAGCGGCCCTGGGCGCCGATACCGATCCTGTTACTGGTTACAACGCCGCCGTAGCGGCGCTCCGCCGTCGCGCAACGCAGAAGACAGAACGCAGCGCGCAGAGCGCAGAGGCCTCCTCCTCCTCCCCTCCCGGCATTAGGCATTAGTCATTGGTCATTCCTCCACCGCCTTCCGACTTCATCATTCTGCCCTTTTCATTCTGCCTTTCTCCAATCATGCATCCCGACCTCGACAAACTCGCTTCCACCCTGGCCGCCGCTCGCGCCGAAGTGGGCAAAGTCATCATTGGCCAGGAGCGCGCCGTCGAACTCGCTCTGGTCACTCTTCTCACCCGCAACCACGCTCTGATCGAAGGGGTGCCGGGCGTGGCCAAAACCCTACTCGTGCGCACCCTTGCCCACGTGCTCGGCACCGCTAGTGGCCGGGTGCAATTCACCCCCGATCTGATGCCGTCCGACATCACCGGCACCAACGTCTTCAATCTCCAGCGCAACGAATTCACCCTTATCCCCGGCCCGGTGTTCACCACCTTCCTCCTCGCCGACGAGATCAACCGAGCCCCGGCCAAAACCCAGTCGGCCCTCCTTCAGGCGATGCAGGAACGGCAGGTTTCCATCGACCGGGAAACTCACACTCTTGACCCCGACTTCACCGTATTCGCCACCCAGAACCCGGCCGATTCTGAAGGCACGTACCCGCTCCCCGAAGCCCAGAAAGACCGTTTCATGGTCAAAATCCCGATGTCGCCGCCGGCCCGCGATGAGGAGCTGCTGCTCGCCAAACGCCTCCTCGGCACCGAAGCCCCCGAAGCGGTCCTCGCCGCAGGCGCGGTGAACGCGGTGCTCGCCGCCGGTGAACTGGCCTCCCTGCGCGCCTGCCTCACACACCTCACGCTGCGCGAGGAGATCCTCACCTACGTGGTCGATCTTGTCCGCGCCACCCGTTCCCACGAAAGCGTGCTCATCGGCGCCGGCCCCCGGGCCACCCAGGCCCTGCTGCTCGGTGCGCGCGCCTCCGCCGCCCTCGCCGGCCGCGACTACGTGACCCCCGACGACGTTCGCAGCCTCTCTTCCGCAGTGCTCGGCCACCGGATCGTCCTGCGCCCCGAATTCGAGATCGAAGGCCTCACCATCGACGAAGTCCTCTCCCGTATCCTCGAACAAGTCGCCGTCCCGCGCTGAGCCCAGCCGCTCTCGCTTCCGCCTTCTTCATTCAGCCTTCTCCTTAGCTCCTCCGCGCCGTGTCCCTCGTCCCGTCCAACCGTCTGCTCCTGCTCGTTGCCGCTGTCACGGTGATGTCCATCGGCGCAGGACCATGGCCCGAGCTGACGCCGGTGTGGCTGGCAGCGTTGCTCGCCGTAGTATTGGCCGCACTGCTCGATCTTGCCCACAGCCTGCGCCACCACGTGCCGCCACCCGTATCCGTTCCTGCAATCGTGCGCATGGCCAAGGACCGGCCGGCCAGCATTCCTCTCACTTTCACCCACGCTCGCCCAACCGCTCGCCGGCTGCGCTTCGGGCTGGGCTTGCCCGCAGGAATCACCAATCTGCAGGACGACCTTCAAATCGATCTACCCGCCGGAGCGCCGCGCGCCCGCATCGACTGGAAATGCACCCCGCAACACCGCGGACGCTTCACCGACCTGATCGCCTGCACGGAGACCAGCTCCCAGCTCGGGCTCTGGCAACTGCGACGCCGCACAGCGCTCAACTGCGAACTGCGCGTCTACCCGAATCTATTCACCTCCCGGCGCGCGCTCGCCGCCCTTTTCCTCAACCGCGGCCAGGCCGGCGCCAAGCTACAGCGCACCATCGGCCGCGGCCGCGAGTTTGAGAAGCTCCGCGAATACCAACCAAGCGACAGCTTCGACGAGATCCACTGGAAGGCTACCGCCAAGCGCGGCCGCCCGATCACCAAGATATTCCAGGCCGAGCGCACCCAGGAAATCCATGTGATCATCGATACCTCGCGCCTGAGCGGACGCCGGCTCGTGCACGAAGGCGTCATGCAAACGGCCCTCGACCGCTACCTCGTCGCCGCCCTAGTACTACTACTAGCGGCACAACGGCAGGGCGACCGTTTCGGCCTGCTCGCCTACGATGATCGTGTGCGTTCCTTCCTGCACGCCGGCAACGGCGCCTCCCACTACGGCGCCTGTCGCGAGGCATTGCACACGCTCCAGCCCAGCGAGGCCACACCCGACATGGCCGAAATCGTCCGCCATCTGCGCACCCGGTTGCGCCGCCGCGCGTTGCTCTTCTTTCTCACCGATCTCTCCGACCCCGTGCTCGCCGAGGATTTCACCCGCCACGCCCGATTGCTCTCCCGCCAGCACCTCGTACTCGTCAATCAACTGCGCGCACCGGAGATCGGCCCCCTCTTTTCCGGCCCCGAGGTGACAAGCCACGCAGAAATCGCCAACCGGCTCGCCGGCCACGCCCGTTGGGCCGAGGCCCACGCCTTGGCACGCACGCTTCGTCCCCTCGGCATCGACGCCCATCTGCTCGAGGATGAGTCGCTTGCGGCCGACCTCGTCACCCAATACCTGCAGGTCAAACGGAGGCAGGCGCTCTAACCCATGATCGTCAACCTGGAGCAATTCGTGGTCGAAGAGCGCCCGAAGTGGGAACGGCTTGACACTCTCCTGCGCGCCCGAGCCCGCGACCCTTGGCGGCCCATGCCGCTGGAAGAGGCGCGAGAGCTGGAGCGACTCTACCAGCGCGCATCGGCCGATCTTGCACGACTCGCCACCTTCGCAGCCGAGCCCGAGGCCCGCCGGTATCTGGAGAATCTGGTCGCCCGAGCCTTCGCCGAGTTCCACGGCGCCGAAGCCGAGGCTCGCCGGGTACGCCCCTGGCATTGGTTCACCACCACGTTGCCACAGACCTTCCGCCGCCGGCGCGAGGCATTCCGCTTCGCGGTCGCGCTTCTCCTGATCGGCTGCGTCTTCGGCATGTTGGCCATCGCGTTCGATCCCGGTGCCAAGGCCGTCCTCATGCCCTTCGGCCACCTGCAGGGAGACCCGAAGGAACGCGTCGCCGAGGAGGAGAACAGCGCCAATCTCGGCAGGTTCGAAGAACAAAAGGGCTCGTTCGCCGGCTTCCTGATGGTGCACAACACCCAAGTAACCCTCCTCTCGATGGCGCTCGGTCTCTCATGGGGCGTGGGCACGCTGGTCATCGTTTTCTCCAACGGCGTGATGCTCGGCGCCGTCGTGATGGACTATCTCCTAGCGGGCCAAGGGATGTTTCTCCTCGGCTGGTTATTGCCACACGGTGTTATCGAAATCCCAGCCGTACTCATCGGCAGCCAGAGCGGCTTCGTGCTTGCGGGCGCGTTGCTCGGCCGCAGCGAGCGGTTGCGCCTGCGCGACCGCCTCCGCGCCGCCGTCCCCGATGTAGTCACCCTCTGCCTCGGCGCCGCAGCGTTGCTGGTGTGGGCCGGGCTCATCGAGGCCCTGTTTTCCCAATACCACGCCCCCGTCCTACCCTACGCGGCAAAGATCGCCTTCGGTCTGGTCGAGGCCGCCGCCCTCGGATGGTGGCTCGCCCACTGCGGTCGCACCAGGGAGGGTGCCCCCAACAAATGAACGCCGGACGCCTCGACACCGTGCAGTTGCGCACGCCCGAGGGAGTGTCCTTCTCGTTCCGGCTTGCCAGCCCGGGACTGCGCATGGCTGCGCTCCTGATCGACCTCGCCACCATTGCGGCGGCATGGAGCGTAATCAGCATCCTCTTCTCGTTGCTGGACATCTTCAGCCAGGACTATTCTCGCGGTGCGGCAATCGTCGGCTATTTCCTCTTCTCACAAGGCTACCGCATCGGGTTGGAGTGGCGTTGGCGGGGGCAAACCATCGGCAAACGCCTGCTCCAACTACGCGTGATCGACGAGCGCGGCCTGCCGCTGACCTTCGCTCAAATCGTGATGCGCAATCTGTTACGCTTCATCGATGCATTGCCGCTGGCCTACGCTGTGGGCGGTGCCACCGCAATGCTCGGCGCCCGCGCCCAACGCTTGGGCGACTTAGCCGCCGGCACCCTCGTGATCTGGGAGCCCACCGAGCCCATCCCCAACCTCGCCGCCCTGCACGGGGAGAAGTACAACTCGCTCCGCGCCCATCCCGGCGTGGTGGCCCGCCTGCGACAATGCATCTCCCCGGCCGAAGCTCGCGTGGCTTGGCAGGCCCTCGCCCGCCGCGACCAACTCGATGCCGACGCACGCGTTTCCCTCTTCGCCCACCTCGCCGCCCACTTCCGCAATCGCACGCCGATCCCCGACGAGAGCCTAGACGGCATCTCCAACGAACAGTTGGTGCGCAACGTGGTCGACGTGCTCTACCTCACTCGGAGTGGACCTCGCAGTGACGGATTTGCCGCGAACATTGCCCCGCCTCATTCGTAAATATGGTCTCGTCGCCCAGTTGGGGCACCGTATTCCAACCAGTACCGACTAAGGCGGAAATGTTGGATTTGATGCGGATGTCCGCCTCAGTGAGCTCTTTCTTGTTCATCGAGAGCGGGTCGCCAGGCGGAAGGCACGCAGAGCGCAAACTCGGCAGGCGGCGGATTTTTTGCCTCGACGACTATGCGCAACCCAACGGGCGCAGCCACAAAGATGTCGATCTGAGCACGGGTATTCTGCGCGGGGATGCGTCTAGTCTCCCACCGGTTGATCGGGCTGCGGGTCTGCGACACCAATGAAATCAAAATGTCACCAGCCTATGAAAGGGGTAAGGCCGACTTTTCGGAACCGTGACATTCGGCCGGCGGACGGCGCGATCCCTAACCGAGGCAACGCACCTCGTGCTTAAGTACGGGGTCCGGGGCACGGCCCAAATAGGCCCGGCACACCACAGGCCGTGGCTGCGGGTCGGGAGCCGACCCGCCGGAGCTCCGGTGGCTCCCCTCGCGCTGCCTGCCCGCGCCACCCGCCCCATCGAGGACTACCCGATCACGTAAAGCGACGCTGCATCTCGCTGGTCACCATGCCCATCGGTTGACGGCGTTGGCGCGACATCCGCACCGCCTCGCGTTGCCAGACTATCAGACTTTCACGGGCGCGCTTTAGTATCCCCTCAGCGGCCTTGGCGTCACCGAATTCCAAATAACGCCTTCATCTCGTGCTTGGTGTATATGTGGTCGGCCGGTCTCTGTCCGCCCGCGGAGCCGGTCGGTAATGATCTTAAGCGCCTCGATTCCCTGCCGCTTCCGCAGGGAGGTTGGCCTTGTCTCCCGTCCAGGAAAACCCCGCAAACCGCAGCACGATGCGCCAACGGTCCGCCACGATGCGCCCCGCCGGATCGCGCACGTAGCGGCGATGATCCGCCAATACAAAGAGCAATCCCGCCAGTGCGCACACTCCGCCGCCAACGCTAAGCCCCCAGTTCGCGGGCAGCCGGCTGGCGCCAAACAAGCCAAAACCGGCGACCAAAAGGGCGAAAAGGAAGGCCACCGGAGCGCGCAAACCGGGCTCGTTGTGGCGAAGATTTCGGGCCACCAGCCAGGCGCAAACCCCGAGAAAAGC
>CAJCBL010000064.1 GCA_903960515.1 uncultured Verrucomicrobiota bacterium | reverse complement strand
CATCCCGGAGATCAACATCCGAAAGCGCATGGAAACCTCGGCCAAGATTTGCACCGCCGCCGGCAAGCCGGTGCCGCTTGGCGCCGCGGAGGAAGCGTCGCGCAAGTCCATGCTCTCGGCTCCTAGCCGCATCGAGGGCGATGCTGTGATGGGCGAGATCGTGGCGGCCAACGAGGCCGACATTATCCGCGGCGGGCTGCGCGATGCCGGCATCAAGGACGAGACACTGGAGAAGCTGCGAAAGCTCTCCGGCGTGAACCTCACGGGAGGCCGCTTCTTGGTAGCCACGCTCGACATGTCGCACCGCATGATGGTGTACCAGAGCGTCTCACTCATGGAGGAGGCCGACTACATCAAGGCCAACTACCTGCACAACGACGCACTCACCCAGGAGGAGCGCTACAACTGGCAGCGCGCGTACAGCGAGATCGCCGAGCTGCTGGGCAAGACCTTCGACCGAACCCTCTCCGGAACCCAGGCGATGGTGGCGATGATGAAATCCGGACAGCCGGCCAAGGCAAAGAAGCCGGGACCAAGCGAACTGAGCGGAGCGCCGTCGAGGACAATTGATGCCTCCTAAGATCGACCCCAGTGTATTCGAGGAACTGGGGAGACTGATCGACGCCGAGGAGAACCCGGTCGATACCACGCCAAGGCCCGAGTACCGGCCGCTGCTGGGCGCTTCGCAGGCGCAAGCCTATGACTCGTTCTCCAAATACCTGCTCGTGTACGGAGAGCGGTATTCAGGAAAGTCCCACGTTGGGGGCGGGCACAAGCTGGTGCGCCATCTGTGGCGAAACTTCAATGCGCTGGCCATCATCTTGGTGGGCGTGAAGTCGCAGGCGACGCAGGGCGGTATCTGGTCGAAACTCCAGACGATGATCCTTCCGGAGTGGCGCGATGGCCAGGGGCTCGAGTTCTCCGAGGTGAAGTACGACATGCAGAAGAACCCGTACATCGACGTGAGCAACAAGTACGGCGGGTGGTCGCGGGTGGTCCTAATTTCAGCGCCGTTTCCAGACCTCCTGCGCAAGCGCATCCGTGGTTACGAGGCGTCCTATGTCTTTGTCGACGAAATCACGACGCTCGACAGTCCGATCTATTTCAATGCAGTGGTGCAGCAGGTCGGCCGCTGCAAGGGTATCACCGATCCGCAGCAATTCGTTGCGGCGTGCAACCCCGAGGGGCCGTCGCACTGGGTCTATCAAAACTGGTGGGTGAAGCCGTTGGACGACAACGGGGATTACGACCCGCGCTACAAGACGATCCATCTACCGAGCGCGGAGAACCCGGACCAATCGGCGGAGTTCCACGAGTACATGCAGACGGTGCGCGACGCCACCAAGGGCGACCCGATCGAGGAGGCGCGCATGCTTCGCGGCGAGTGGATCGACAGGCCCAGCGGAACGGCGATCTTCAAGGGCTACTACATCCCCCAACTCCACCGGGTGGGCGAAGGGCGCAAGCGCATCCTGCCCCTGCCCGACTTCCCGGTGATCATCGGCTACGACTTGGGCACGGCGAACAATGCCATCACCATGATGCAGCAACTTCCCACCGATAAGCGTGTGCTGTGGTCGGTGTTCGATGAGATCATCGAGACGAATCGCAAGATCGGTTACGATGTGCTTGTGCTCGCGCTCATGCGGCGCATGGCCTGGTGGCAGAAGCGGGTGGATTCTCCGATGACCTTCAACCACATTTCCGACAACTCGGCCTTCAACCAGTTCAGGCCCGGTAACGGAGGTGGCAGCTACGACGTGATGGACGTGGAGCGGGAGAGTCGAAAACACTCCGAGCGCGTGGGAGTACCACCGATACGCATGGTGCCGGCCCCGAAGTTCGCAGGCTCCGTGGAGATGCGCGTGCGCCTGCTCATGAACCTGCTCCAGCGAGAGGAGATTGTGGTGTCGGCTGCATGCACGAAGACCATCGACGTGCTGCTCAAGCTGGAGAGCGAAAAGCAGAAGGACGGGGCTGCCTACGATCCGTCGCTGGCATTCACCCCCAAGCGAAGCCAGTACCTGCATCCCTTCGACTCACTGACCTACCCGATCCTATCCTACGATGCGCGTCGGGCAAGAGTGGTGACTGGAGCGGCGGAAACCCAGTCGATCATCAAGATCGGTGCTTGACGTGTGACGTAGTTTTTTAGATCACCAAAACATGGACCAGCTTTCTATCGACTTGGAGAACGCCCCCGACGTGGCCGACCTTCTTTCCGGCAAGAACCCCGGCGACAAGGTCCAGATTCTCGTTGAGGTGACCATCGCGGAGAAGGACGACAAACGCTTCGTCTCCGACATCGACGAGGTGATCGAGGTGGACGGCGAAACGCTCGCCGCGGAAACCGACGAAGAGGACACGTCGACCGAGGACGATACGGAGTCCGCCGACGAGGAGCCCACCGTATTTGGGAAAAAGAAGAAACCTTCCTTCGGCGCAGAGGCCGAGGCGTGAACAAATCGCAGGGTAGTTCAGTGGTAGAACAACGGACTCATACCCCGTAGCTCGCCGGTTCGATTCCGGCCCCTGCATCCATGCCTCCGATCTTCCAGACGTTCAACCCCAAGGCGCAGACTCTCGGCTCGCGCCGCATAGACCTGCACTACGCCAAGCTGGGGTTGCCTAAGCGCTGGACCTGGCGCCGCTTCACCGATCTGTGCTCCTTCCTGCGGGTAACGCCCGAGGAAATGGCGAGCACGATACTCCTGCCCCACTCGCACCTTCCGGGGTGCTTCAAGCGCAACGCCTTTCCCGGCCCGGCCGCCCTGCTACTCACGCTCATCGAGGCGAACGTGATGAAGGGGCTTAGTGCCGACATTATCGAGAACCCAATCGCCTCGCTCTCCGACAATGGTTGACCTGAAAATCCTCGCCGATCGCGGCATTACTCCGCGCCGGCTGCGCGAGATCTTCACTGCCGATGCCACCGCCCGGCCGGACGACTTCGCCACCCGAGAGGCTATCGAGAAGCTGATCACCGGGAGGATTTCCGAGGGAGTGCGATGGGGGCTTCGGACCAGCTCGATCTACCAGGCCGTCGACATGGCGTGGGACAGCCAGCCCGTGCAGAAGGAGACGATACCGCTGATGATGTTCGCGATGGGCAAGATCGACGCGGGCACCTTCGCCAAGCAGTGCAAAGACCTGAAACTCGCCAACGAATTTTGCAGCTTCAATCCCGATGGATCGGTGAAGGCGCTGGACATTCCGCGCTTCTATGAGACGCAGTTCAATTTGCTGCGCAGCTACGTCACCCGCCGGCACGCCGCGCAAAGCAGCCGCTTCTCCAACCTCTGGCCCTACTTCCGCTTCGAGCCACGGTCGACCACACTCATCGGCAAGCTGCGCGGCGATGCACTCAGCCAGTACGCGGAGGAAATGTCGGACTCGTACAACTACCGACACTTCTTCAGCCAGTGCATGCGCGATGCGTTCCTGTACGGGCGCACCGTGGCCTTCCCGCTCCAGGCTTGGGATCGCAGCGTGCAATGGGCGGGCAAGCCGCTCAACACGGCAGAGGGAGCAGCGCCCGAGTATGAGGTGAGGGTGGCGCGCGAGGGAATCGACTTCACCAACCCGCATCCGTCGCGTGTGTTCTGGGACAGGGCAAGCCCGCTGGCCAACATCAACACCGACACCGGACCGCAGTGGGCTGGGTACTGGGACATGGTGCGCTTCTCCGCGATCAAGGACAGCGACAGCTTTTTCAACATCGAGTCGGTATCGGCAAGCTCCTACATCGGCGCACTGTTGGGTGAATACAAAAACTACTTCAGCTACTACTACTCCGACCCCACGGTGATGGCCGTGCCGGAGGCCCGCGACTCCAACGACCGCAAGGGCAGCGCATCCACCTACGCCACCGAGGAGGCCGACATGGGCGTGATGCTCACGACGATCTTCATGAAGCTGGTTCCGAAGAAGACGGGCTTGGGCGACTACCCCTTCCCGGTCTGGTTCCGCTTCGTGGTGGCCAGCGACGACACGATCGTATTCTGCGAGCCGATGCCCAGTATCCCGGCGATCTACGGCGGCATCAACGAGCACGATGGAAGGGCGGTAAACATCTCGCCGGCCATGGAGCTCATGCCCTACCAGGATCAGCTCACGCAAATCCTATCGCATCTGTACATGCGCACGAAGCAGAGCCTGCTTCAGATCTGGCTCATCGACCAGGACGCCTTGGAGCCGAAGGTGAAAAAGTACATCACCGAAACCCTCCAGACGAAGAACTATTTCGTGGAGCCCATTTCGATGTTCTATTCGGGGGCCAAGCTCAAGGACATCGGCGTGGACCCCACGCAGATGATCAAGATAATCAAGGCCGACATGCAGGCCGAGATCGCTTCGAGCTTCGACTCGATCATGAAGCTCCTGGCCATCGTCGACCGGCTGGAGATCATGAGCCCCAACGAGCTGGGCCAGCCCAATCCGCGCGAAGTAGCGGCGAGAGAAGTGCAGGAAATCGCAACCTCGGTGAGCTCGATCTACTCATTCATCAGCGACGGCATCGACGAGATGCGAGCCGCGGCGAAGAAGCTCATCTATGAGTCGAGCCTGACGTGCGCCACCCGCGATGTGCGCGTGCCGGTGATCGGCCGCTACACGAAGGCGACCATCGCGGCCGCCGGCTTCAAGGTGTTCGAGGAGGACGGAGCGCAGAGCGATGACGGACCAGCCAAGCGCATCACCGTGACCGGCGTGCCGGCGCAATTCGAGTACGACTACTATTTCTCCAGCCGAGACGGTGCCGAGCGCGGCAGCAACACGCAGAGCGCGCAGGTGCTTACCCAACTCACGCAGTTCATCCTCTCCTCCCCCGGAATCGCCCAGGCGATCGGCAAGGAGCGGCTGTTCGAGCTCTTCAACGAGATCTTCCGCCTGAGCGGCGCGGCCTTCGACTTGAAGCTGGAGATCGACGACGGAGAGGCCAATGCGTTGCCACCGCCAGAGGGCGCAGGCAACAGTTCTCCACAGCCCGCCGGCCCGCCGCAACCCGCCGCCGCACCGGCCGGCCCGCCTCCCTGGCTGGCCGCACTCCAGCCCATCCTCGCCCAAGTCCAGCAGCGACTCCAGGCGCTGGAGCAGGCCAATGGCTCTACCTCAGAACCCACCACCGATCGCGCCGCCCTGGCGGTGCGTGACCCAGCTACACTATGACGACCACCAACGAAGCACCCACGGAGAGCAGCGGCAACCCGCTACTGGACTCCCTTTATGCCAGCGTAGAACAGCCGCGCAAGGAGAGCACCGAACCCACGCGCGGCATGTCGCTGCACGCCGCCCTCGCCTCCCCCGACAAGCCGGCCGAGAAGCCCGATGACAAGCCGCCCGAAAAAGCCCAGGACGCCGCCGAGAAGCCCGCCGAGAAGCCGGCCGCCGCAGCGCCGAGCAAGCGCGTGAAGGTACGCCGCGCCTCCGAACCCGTGGCCGCCCCGGCTGCCGCTCCAGCACCTGCGCCGGCCCCGGCCGCCCAGCCTGAAGCGCCCACCAAGGACGATGAGGAGGGCTTGCTCGACGAGGAGAAGGACAAAGTCCGCATCGCTCGCTACGCAGCCAAGAAGAACCCGACCAAGTACGCCGACCACGACAAAAAGCTGGTGGCGTATTTTAAGAAGCATTCCGAGTTCATCACCAAGAAGCAGGCCGAAGACCCTGACTACGACTTCTCGGACGACAACCCGGAGTACAAGGCATTCCAGATCGCCAATCGCCCGCCGGCTATCTCCGCCTTCGAGGAGCGAGCCCTTGAGCGCGAGATGATTAAGGACGAGGCCGTGGCCGAGGCCGATAAGCGCATCAGCGCCGACCGCGAGGAGCGCCGCATCGCCGAGCTCAAGCCCAAGCTCAAGAAGCAGGCCGATCAGTTCTGGCATGAGGTGGTAACGACTTCCCTGCCCGACGAGCTCATGGCCACGATCCGCACTCACGGAGCGGCCAAGGCCCGAGAGCTCCACCCGCTCGAGTACGAGGTGGCCGACCACGTCTCCAAGAGCGCCGCCGGAGCGATGCAGGAGTTCCTGGAACTCGCCTCGGGCGTGAAGCAGTTCGACCGCAACAACGGGCAGCACATCGGCATCGCCCAGTTCATCGAGGATGAGTGCAAGATCTTCCAGGACGGTGGCAATGATCTGGTGCGCGACGGAAAGCGTTTCGTAACCCGCGCCGACTTCCACAGCATGCCCGCCGCACAGCGCGCAGGCTTCTGGACCTTCTCCGACGCCGATCTCATTGGTCGAGCCAAGCTGGCCACCAAGTTCTCGATTCAGCAGCACATCAAGGCCGAGTCCGATCGCCGCGCGGCACAGGGATGGAGCCGGCCGCAAACAGCTCCAGCCAAGCCGCAGGAGCCCACGGCCTCCTCGGCGGCGCGGCCAGCGCCGGCGGCCGGCAACGCCCCGGATTCCGGGAGCGGCACAGGCGGAGGCAACGTAGCCATGAGCCTACTGGGCTACTGATCCTTCAGGTTGCGAAGCCCGCCACTAACCCGGCGGGCTTTTGTTGTTTTGAAAGGTAACGAAGCAAACAGGGCATATCCGGAAATGTGGGCGCGGTGTAGTGAAAGCAATATGATCTCCGGAGACATAGTGTATTCTGTGACCTAGTTTCTTAACTCACACACCACACCATGGCACTCGCACCCAACTGCCTGCCGCGAATTATCAAAGTGGATAGTTCCTGCGGTTGCACCCTCACCAACGCCAGCGTCCGCGGGTTCACCCCCGGCGAGATGGAGTCGTTGGCCAACAAGGAAGTCGATCTTGCCCGCATCATCGCGAACGCCGCCGAGGCTAAAGCTCTCGGCGTTCAAGAGCGCGGCCTGGCGACGCTCCTTCGCTCCAGCGTAAAGGACATCAAGCCCGCGTTGCAGGAGAAGAAGATCGACGAGCAGTCGATGATCCTCCCCTACATCCAGCGCCGCCAGCGCTCGATCATCAACGCCAACTTCTTCGCGGCCTCGGCCGGCGTGGCCTGCCCGACTGCCGGCACCGGTGGCGTACCCGCCTCGGCGTGGAACCTCACCGTGAATCTCGGCGCGTCGGTCTTCAAGACCTCGCTGGAGTCCATCGAACGCTACTTCCTGCCCGGCACCGCGCTCAACGTGCTCACCTGGGCCAGCGCGGTGGACAAGACTTCCCGCTCGCTGCAATTCACCGTGCTCGCCGCTGTGAATGCCGGAACCAACACGGCAACCGTCACGGTTGTGCCGAACGTATCCGCCGCAGCGTGGGGAGCGATGACCGCCCCGCAGAAGCTGGTTTACCAACCCACCTTCGGCCTGGTGCAGACCGGGGCCAACAACGTGAACGACCGCGAGAGCTGGTGCTACAACCAGCCCAGCGATCTGAGCATCAAGCTCCTGGTCAACTGGATTCAGACCTCCCGTGAATCCCGCTGTGTGACCGACTCGTACAAGAAGACCCTCGACCTGATCATGCAGGGCAAGGTCAACGAGTTCATGCGGACGTTCAAATACATGCCGCTGGCCGAGCAGAACAAGCGGCAGGCCCAACTCTCCGACGATGCGTGGATGCGCTCTGTCTGGTACAAC
This sequence comes from uncultured Verrucomicrobiota bacterium, assembly GCA_903960515.1. GTDB lineage: Bacteria > Verrucomicrobiota > Verrucomicrobiia > Opitutales > Opitutaceae > CAJCBL01. The sequence goes on along the minus strand of CAJCBL010000064.1, from coordinate 10,899 downwards.
CAGCGCATCAACGAGCTCCAGGAGCCGGAAACCTACGACCAGCTTCCCCAGGTCACCGACCTTGCGGACGCCGGCTGCGTGCAGGAGTACAAGGCCAACGCCTTGGGCATCGAGACGATCCTGCGCGACTGCGGCCGCGTGGTGGACTGGAACGCCGCCGCTCCGGATCTCGACTACGTCTTCTCGCAGCTCGCCCTGCTCAAGCGCTACCGCGAGGCCGACGGCGACTCCATCTCCGTGATCGACTGCATGACCGACCGGTACACGGCCTCCCGTGTGCTGGACATCATGACGAAATACTACAAGGCGAAGTTTGGTGTGGACACCATTCGCTTTGCCAAGATCGGCGAGAAGCTCACGCACGAGGGCCAGGTGTTGTTCAACTACAACATCTACGATCTCCCGGATGTGGGTGTGCAGTTGGCCGTGTTCCACGACCAGTTCTTCGACGACCAGCTCGCCGCCTTCCCGGCCACCGCCGGCGCCGCCACCGACTTCAAGAGCCGTGGGCGCAACCTCTGGTTCATGGACTGGAGCGATGTGTCCATCGGAGTTGGTGCCACCAAGAGCGTGGTACGCAAGAGCCCGGATGCTGCGACCAACGAGCAGTACAAGTGCGTGATCCAGCCCAACGTGAGCGAGTACAACCTGCGCTCCTGGAAGTGGACCACGATGCTTGATCGCCCGCAGCGCCACATGTTGCTGGGCAACTTCTCGGACGCCACCCCGATCCTGCACGCCGGCCCCGACGGTACTGGTGCGCTGGTCTCTTAAGCAACAGTTCTCAACAGCGGGCGGCCTTCGGGCCGCCCGCTCCCTCTTTCCCTACCATGCCTTCCTTTTTTCAGACGAGCAACGCGAGCCGTGAGTACCGCGCCGGCGGGTTTGCCTTCACCTTCGACCAGGTGGAGGTCGTGGGCGGCTCCTGGCGTGGCGTGTTGCAGGTGGACGTTGAGGCTCAAGCCTCCGCACTGCGCACGATCGGCGGGCCAGTAACCGAAGTCACAGCCGACGAATACTCGGTGCTAAAAAAAAAGTGGACTCGCGGCTCGAAGCCCTTGGCGCCCTTGAGCGAGCAGTCGCCCCGGACGCTCCACGAGGTTGCAGCCTTTGTGGCAGTGCAGGAATCCGAACGCTCCACGGGTATTAAGCCCGAGGAGACGCAACCCGAAGAAGCGCCGACCATCACCGACGAGAGCGCGGTGAAGGTGGGCACAGCAGAGCCGCCCGACGAACTCAATGTCTCCGACACCATCCCCAAGAAGCGCGCCAAGAAGTAACATGAGCGAGCTCGACCACTGCCTCGCCCATCGCGAACTCCTGAGCGACTTCGACCGCAGGCTCTCGGTGATCGAAACGATCATCGGGGCCAACGGAACGGAGGGCCTTCGTGCTCAGATTTCCGAACTCGCAGCACAGATCCGCGAACTTACGCGCACGCTCCAAGAGCAGAAGATCATGGAAGCCGAGAAGAGCGGACGAGTGCAGGGCGCGACCTGGGTGGGCCGGGTTATCTGGGCCGTATTCGGCGCGGGTATCCTGGCGCTGGCCACCAACTGGTTTAGCGGACTCTCGACCGGCAAATGACCTGGGCCGACTTCATCGCCGCAGTGCTGGGTTTCCTTCCAATGGACGCAGAGCGCCACGGGATTGAGACTTTCCGTGAGCAGGCGATCCGCGCCGGGGTGATCGACGTGCAGAGCACGCTCCCGGTGTTTCGGCTGGGGCACACCACGACCATCCTTGCCGACGGCTTCACTCCGGACGGCATCGTGGCCGGCACTGCGCCCGCGCCCGATGGCGTAGTGCGCGAGCTCTGGTTTGTGCCGCTTGCTGCCGACGAAGACCGACCGGGATCAAGTAACCGGGTGGCGTATCGGCGCGGACTGTGGGCCGACCGCAAGAGCATGATCCTTGGCATCGACACAGAGCTGGGACAGTGGGCGCTCTCGCCCGACCAGCAGACCATCATCGTGGCGCCGGTGCCCGACGCCGACCATCAGGTGGAGATTGTGTGGGACGGCATCAAGCGGGCGTTCCTTACGACGGATACCGTACCCTTCACCGCCGAGGTGGCTGAGGCGGTGGCCGAATTCGTGAAGGCGAAGATCACGCTTCACATCGACAAGGAACCGCAACTATCGGCCGCCCATTTCCAGACCTACGCAATGCTGCGGCGTCGCATCAATTCCGACCTCAAGGAGAAGGAGAACGCATGATCCGGGCCAAAGAATACATCCTCGAAGACATCCTTTCCGCAATCGTCACCGGCGGAGTTGGAGGCGAGGCTACGCCCGACGCCGCCTCCAGCCGCGAGGCTACACAGTTGGCCGTGCTGGCCAAGCTCATCGCCGCCCCATCGACGGAAGCAAAGCAGGACGCTGGCAACACCTCGCTCGCCACGCTGCTGACCAAGATCGACGCGCTGCTGACCAAGCAGGACGCGCTACTTACGGCCCTCGCCCTCCAGGCCAAGCTCACCGACGCGCAGCCCGTGACCGGCTCGATCTCGGTGGCGCCCGACGCCGCCGCCAACCGGGAGGTCACTCAGGCAGACATCCGGGCAATCCTCGATACGATCTGCTTGATCGTGGAGACGATGCGCAACAACTCCGCGATGCCCGACGCTGCCGACCGTATGCGGTGCAATGTAGAAACCGGCACGGTGGCGGTAAGCTCGCTGCCTACGCTGGCCGCGGTGACCACCGTAACCTCGGTGACGGGCTGTACCACGGTGGGCACGGTGACCAACCAATCCAACATGGGCGGCTACCAAGCCACCGGCATCGCTTTCGCCGGATACAATGTGCCGGCAAACCAACTCCTCCCCTTCATTGCAGTAACCCCGTAACATGGCCACCACAATCAACCTACGCAAACTCCTCCACCGTAAGCAGGTGGAAATGTGTTCACCCTGCCCGGTGGGTTCGGGTATTGGCACGTTCTTTCGCTTCCTCGAAGTCCCCGCCTATGGGATCAAATTTGGCGTTGGGGTGACCGCACTCAACCAGCAGTGGATGTACTCCCCTGACGAGGACGCTTGGCAGCTATTGCCGGCCTCGGCCTCGGCTGGAACGTTTGGGGCATGCGCATGCGGGCACATCTCCCCCATCGGCCCGAGCGCCACGGCCACGGGCGGCACCACGGCTACGATCCTCACGGCGCTGACGCTCAACCACGACCTGCGCGGCTACAAGGTGCGCATCACAGCCGGACCGGCTGCGGCCGGGGCGGAACTAACGATCTTGAGCAACACGCTTGGGGCCAACGCCGCGATAACGGTGGCTACACAGGGCGCGGCCTTTACTGCCGCAACGACGTTCACGTTGCTCACTCCGCGCTTCTGGTATTTCTGCCCGAGCGCCACGGCTCCGGGTTTCAACGTCTACGACTGGGCGCAGAACACTTGGACAGCGCGGGCGGTTACCGGCCTGCCCACCGCATGGACCATCGACGCTCGCATGACCGGAACGCCGGGCATCAAGGGCGGCGTCTATGAGTCGCAGGTAGGCAAGACCATCGGCACCTGCACGGCCACTACGGTGGTGACCACGGCCGGCGCCGCATGGACCGTGAACCAGTGGGCCAATTCCCAGATCCGGGTTACGGGCGGCACCGGCGCGGGCCAGATCCGCACCATCGCATCGAACACCTCGAACACCCTCACCGTAGCCGCGCTCACCACTGCGCTCGACGCGACATCGACCTGGGTAATTGAGGGCAACGACGACGCCATCTACCTGCTCGGCAACAACTCGGTCAATCTCTACAAGTACAGCGTGGCCGGCAATTCTTGGTCGACCATTGCCCCCGGCGTGGTTCGGGCGGGAGCGCCCGGTACCGCGTGCTCCTCTGACTGGATTTCATCCTGCTCGGATTCCGACTGGGCCGATACGTCATCCATACATAACGGGCGCTACATCTACTCTTTCCGTGGTGCCGGCGGTTCGTTGTTGGACGTGTACGACATCGCACTCAACGCATGGAGGGCCTGTTTCTACGGTAACCAGGGTGAGGGTATGACTACGGGCTCCTCCTATGAGTACGACGCCGACTCGATCTACATTCAGCAGGTGGGCCAAAGGATTTTCCGCTTCAACCTAATCACCAACCGCTTGGAGCCGCTGCACACGTTGTCCTACACGAACGGAACGGCCGTGGTGGGTGATAAGCTGTTCGTCGCGACCTACAACGACGGGGCCACGGTACTGAAATGGCTCTACATCATGCGCAACAGCGCCACCGAGCTATTCCGGCTCATGCTCTACTGATGCGTGCGATCCTCTACCTCGCGGCACTATCGTGCCTACTGCTCTGCGGCTGCTCCACCACGGGTAAACACTGGTGGAGCCCAGCGACGTGGGGCTCTTCGCGACCCGCCACCCAAGTGGCCGCCGCAGAGAGTACCCTCGATGCCACCCAGGCCAGCGCCGTGCGCTCCGCCCGCGCCGAGGTGGCTAAGGCCGACATTGCTCTAGCCGCCGCGCCCGCCTCGCGCCCGGTGGAGATTGCCCGGCGCACCGTGGGCAATGCGCACACCCTGCTCGATCAGGCCGCAGGGCCTATGCCCGCAGCGGAGGCCGCTGCCATTCGGCAACAGGTATCCGATCTACTCAGCGATGTTGCCACCCTGCGCAGCGCCGCCGAGGTGCGGCAGGCCCAGGATGAGGACCGCATCGCCGCCGTATCCGATCAGCTCGCCCGCGCCGGTGCCGCCCTCGATGTGGCCCAGGGCAAACTGGCCGTAGCCTTCACCCGTGAGAACGAGCTGGCCGACACGTTGCGCAACGAGCGCGCGGCCCGCGCGTGGATGATCGGCGGGGGCTCCCTGCTCATCATCGTGCTGGGTGGTGGCTGGCTCTACCTCCAGATCGCATCCGGCGGGATACCGCGGGCAATTGGTGGGATGCTCAAGGGCCTTGACAGATCCGCGCCCGCGCAGGCCGACGCCTTCCGTTCACTTTTGGACCCCGTTCTCAATCGCATCGAACAAGCAGCAATCCGCAAACACACCTAGACCATGGAACTCGACGGCAAAGCTGAATGGACCGAGGCAAGCGACCTCGTGGAAGTACATCGCCGCGACGCGGCAAGCGGCGACTGGCAGCGCGTGAAGGTGCCGGCTACGGTGCTTATCGGTGAGTCCGGTACTATCGACCCGACGGCTCGCGCCGCAGCCGCAAATGCGTCCATGGATGCGGGCTTGGCGACACAGCAAGCCATTTCGACAGCAGCAACGCTACATAGCCATACTACGGCAAGTGATCCGCACGGTGACCGGGCATACGTAAGTGGTTTGCTGGCATCCAAAGTCGAAGTAGCTTCGCTGGGTAACCTGGCTACTCGCTCGGCTACCGTGTCCACAGCCGCCGCCACGGGTATCCCGGCCCCCGGCGCGATCTGGTTTCAGTACGCACCTTAAGCCATGCCACTATCAATCGAAGTTGGCGGTGCGTGGAAACCAGTCTCGAACACTTTCGTCGAGGTTGGCGGGGCGTGGAAGCTTGTGACTGCGGTTTGGCAGGAGGTGGGTGGAGCATGGAAAGCAGTCGTAGCCAGTGGCGGCGCTCTCCCTGTATTTCAGTTTGTGGGCTCGTCTACGACCGCAGGCCAGCAGGCCAGCGTCGGAAGTTCATACACAGATCGGGTGAAATACTATCTTGGCTGGGCAGCCGCTGGGGTACGCAGCTATGTGGACGGTATCGGCGGTTCGACGCTGGACGGCTTCCTTAGTAGGTTCGCAACTAACTGCGACATACACTATGATGCGGCAGCGGTAAATACCGTCATTCTACAACATGGGCTAAATGACGCGGGAACAGCAGCACAGGTCTACGGGGACCTACTGACTTTTTGTTCCACGGTGAAGGCTCTACATCCCGGCAATCCGTGGCGGATCGTCGTCATCGCAAATCCCTATCCGAAGAACGGCGCAAGTACAGCATTCAACGCGCGCGTGGCAGAGTATGAGGCCCTGTACATCGACAACCCCGATTTCCACAACGGGGTGTATGCTGACGGGGTTATCTGGACACACACCCGCGCCGGACTGAACAATTGTACCTCTTCGCTCTACCACACCGACCGTTTCCATATGGTAAATGCCGGCCATGATGTGTTTGGCCGAGCCGTGGCCGATGAGCTGGCCCTCGCCTTGGCTCACCAATCAAGCAGCGCCTACCGGCCTACCGTGGCGATTACCAATCCGACAGCCGCAGGGTCCTTCGGCGGAACGATCACCGTCACATCAACAGGGACCGGAGCGGACAGCCTCGAACTCTGGGCGGGGCCGAACTCGCTGGTGTACAGCAACGCGATCCTCCTGACAAAGATCGGAGCCACTCTCGCAGGCAACGCCGGATCGTGGGTAGTGGACACCACGCAATGGCCCGAAGGGCAGGTGCAATTCGTAGTCTCCGCCAAGGGGGCCAATGGGCTCGGGCGAGAAGCAAGCGTGTGGGCAACCATCACGCAACCTACGGGCGTCGCCCCGACGATCACCACACAGCCGGCGAATCAGGCGACTTCGACAGGGGCCTCGGCGACTTTCAACGTAGTCAGCCCCGACGCGACCAGCTACCAGTGGCAGAAGTTCACCGGGTCCTGGGTGGACGTAGCAGGGGCTACCTCGGCAGGCTACACCTTCACGGTGGATGCCGGGTCTGGCGGAGACTACCGCTGCGTGCTGACCAACGCCTTCGGTACTACCAACTCCAGCACGGCTACGCTCACGGTGGACGTGGTAACGACGCTCGTTAGCGACACCTTCTCGCTTGGGGATGCTTGGACTTCCGGCCGCGTGCCGGACATCTCAGCCGGAGCAAACTGGCAACTGGCCGTGGTCCAGGCGTTGGATGCTCCGATCGCTGCCGGGATACTCACTATCGCATCGGGAGCACTGGGCAATCAAGTCGTGATCTCAGCGGCGGCGGCTGACTGCGCGGTCTCCTGCGACATCCGACTCGGGACCACTACCCGCCTAGGAGCCGGCCTGATTGGGCGATGGTCGTCGAATACGAACCGCCTGCGCCTTTATGTGACAGGAACAACTTGGATACTCGGGGATAACAACAACTCAACCTCCGCCACCACTCGTGCGAATGGAACCTGCGCGCTCGCTGCCGGGGTCTGGCACAACCTCAAGATGGTCATGAACGGCTCGCTGGTGACCTGTTACATCAATGGGGTGGCTGTGAATGGGGCCGGGACGACCGTAGCCACTCACCTCACCGACGTGCGCTGCGGGTTGGGCTTCTTTGGGGACGCTCAGTTGGTGGACTTCGACAACTTCAAGGTGACAGCCCTGTAACCCACACACTCACGCCAAGGTAACGGGCCTCCCTGCCCGGTCGCTGGTGGCGTCGAAAACCAGCGAGTCTCATCGGTGCGTTGTCCCGAGCGCCGCAACAGGGAGATCGGGGCACTTGCTTTTGGTGACGTAGTTTGATAGTTCACTTCCATGGCCGCACGACGTTTCCGCCCGACCACAATCAGGCCCTCCTCTGGCGGGGCTCTCGTAACCGTGGGCTCCCTGGACAACGTGGGGGAGGCCAACTACTCGCTGAAGGTCAACTTCCGCCGCTTCGGCGACAAGGAGATCCGACGCGAGGGCTGGTCGTTCTTCCGGCCCAACCCGCTGGCGATCACCGAGGAGCAGGTGGCCGAGCAGGCGCTGCGACTGACTGGCGACATTAACGCCATCGCCCAGGCGGTGAGGGCCGACGGCTCGAGGGTGCTCATTGCGGCCACGGCCACGACGATCTACCGCCACGACACGAGCACAGGCCCATCTTTCGCGTGGACGCCCATCGGCACGGGCTACTCCACCGCCGGCAAGCGCTGGGAAGTGGTGGCCGTGAACAGCCAATTGGTCTTCAACAACGGGGTAGATCTGCCGTTCACCATCTCGGTGGCCGACCCAATTCCGCAACCCATCTGGGAGCTGCGCGAGCGCGGTATCGCCAGCGTGTGGACCATCGCCGAATACTACGGCTTCCTTCACTGCTTCGACATTCGAGAGATTCAGGCCACCGAACTGGTGGCGTGGATGAATGGCTCCACGCCCTACGGCCTGGTGCCCGATGTGAAATGCAACCGCATCCGGCAGCGCCACATCTGGAGCGAGTATGGGCAGCCGCGCAACTGGGCTCCGATCTACACGGTGACCCTGGCCGCCGAGGGCTCGGTGCTCACGCTGCCCTTCCCCAGCCACACCTTCGTGGCGAACCAAACCCGAGTGGCGGTGATCGGCGGCGGGGTGAACGGCGGCACGCTTGGCGGCGGAGCGGGCATCGAGGACGGAGTGCTGGTGACCGCGGTTGCCGGGACGCAGCTTGCCCTTGAGCGGGCCACCTCGGCGACCATCACCTACCCTCGGCAGGTGCAGGTAACCCGCTTTGCCGACGTGTCCACCGTGGTGGGCTACGCCGACATGACCGACGACGGCTCGGGCATTATGAAGGCGCTCACGATGCGCGACACGCTGGTAATCTACCGCGAGACAGGAATCTTCATTGGCCGCTACACGGCGGTGCTCGACCAGCCCTTCGCCTTCAAGCGCATCTACAACGGCAGCAACATTCCCTACTTCCCCGACACGGTGATCGACTGCCAGGGAGAGGGCCACCTCTTCGCCGGCCGCTCGCGCTTCTTCTTCTTCGACGGGGTGGACGAGCCGAAGGTGTTCCCGATCCTCGATGCGGCCCGCGCCAACTTCTTCGCCACTGCGTTTGGCAGCGCGGGAGGCACGCGCTATTCGGCCTTCGCCACGCACAACCTCATGACGCGGGAGGTGTGGTTTTGCACGCCGCAGATGACGCTCGCCTACGACTACGAGGGGAAAACCTGCTCAGAGATCGACAGCGGAATCACCGCGGCAACGATGATCGTGCGGCCAAGTACGGATGATGAGCTCTGGTTTGTTATGGCCGCCCGCTGCACTGTGGGATGGACGAGATACTCGATGCTGGCGCGCTACGGCTTCACCACGAGCGAAGCCGGGATTTCGCGCTCCACGCATTACCGCTTCGAGTCCGGAGTGAGTGCTTGGATGGCATCAGGGCTATGGGTGCTGGCCGATGTGTTCAACGAGAAGGACGTGCGCTCTTATGTTCTGCACATGTCCAGCAGCCAAGCCGGCAACCTCGGCCAGCCTGCCCTCTCGGTGGTGTTGGAGGCCACCGACGACGCCTCGATGCCCGTGGGGTTGCTCTTCACGCACGAGATAAGCGAGCACCAGCACCGCAGCCTGGTGTCGATGGCGTACCGCGCCACGTTCTTCCGCGATACCATTCATGTGACGCCGGCCTGCGCGGACATGGATATTCAGATCGTGGGGCGCACGATAGAGGCCAGCATCTGCCCCTCGGCCAGCGTTGCCCGCAGCCGTACCTTCACCAGCGTCTCCGCCAGCAACCCGCCGGGCTACACTCCGCCAGCGTACAAGGGGCCAGTGTATGACGCCACCCCAGCCTCTGCCGTCTTCGCCCCTATGACGATTGGCGAAGCACCGACCTACCATCCATGAGCACCAGCGAACCGATTCGCAGCACGACCATACTCCCGCAGCCGGTGCGCAATTCGACGCGCCTGCCTGCGGTCATTCCCATCATCAAGGACGATGTGCTGGCCAGAGTACCAGGACTGCGCGTGTTCAACGATGAGCTGCGGACCTGGTGGAAGAACGCCCGGTTTGCGATGCAGACCGACTACGAGGAGCTGGCCGCCGGATCAAACACGGCGATCAACAGCAACAGCGCGCTGGCCGGGGCTTTCCGCACCGAGGTTAGCGAGCGCAAGGAGGGCGATGAGACGATCATTTCGCAGGTGCAGGAGTTGATCGTATCCGACGGCGGACCCAACCGGATATTCCTGCGCACGACGGCGCCAAGCAATCCGCAGATCGGCGATCTCTGGTTTGATGCCGACGACGGCTTTCGGCCGTGGATTTACGATGGAGTGGCATGGGTGGACGCGCGTGACCAGACAATAGCCGGCGCCATTGCCGGAATCAGTTCAGAGCAGACGCTGAGGTTGAGTGCCGATAGTGCGCTGGCCTCCAGAATTGATTCCACTCTCGCCAGAGTGACCAGCGCGGAGACGGGAATCACGGGGCTATCCACATCACTCGCGTCGGTTCAGAGCACGGTGACCAATCAAGGAGGAGTGATAACCGCCCAAGGTACAAGCATCACCAATCTCCAGTCTACCGTCACCAATCAGGCGGGTACTATTGCAGGACAGGCCACCAGCATCAACGCAATTCAGACTACCGTTACCTCTCAGGGCGGGCTAGTTACATCGCAGGCAACACGGATCGCAGCTCTGGAATCGACCGTAAACACTGCGGGATCGGGGCTCACTGCAAAGATCAGTTCCATCGAGTCCACGATGGCCACCGATACAGAGGTGTCGGCTGCCAAGAGCGACGCTATCTCCGCAGCTAAGGTTTACACCGACGGCACCAAGGCTTCATTGCTGGCGTCGATCGCCACGGATTATGCGACGAAGGTGTATGCCGACGGCTCGGCCTCCGCTGCGCAGACCAACGCGATAACAGCGGCCAGCGGGTATACTGACGGCAAGATCGCCAACATAGTGACGACCTACGCGACCAAGGTGTACGCCGACGGGGCGGCATCTGCGGCGCAGGCCAACGCCGTGAGCGCGGCTGCATCCTACGCCGACGCCAAGAACAAGGCATTCTCGCAGGGTACTGCACCGGTGGCTTCGGCGGTTGGTGACATCTGGTTCAACACCTCGGACGGCAACAAGCTCTTCCGCTGGGATGGGTCCACCTGGGCGGCGGCTGCGGATACCCGGATCGGTGTAGCACTGGACACGGCCAATTCCAAGGTGCGAACCTCAGTGCAGTCGAACTATCCGGTTGCAATGGCCGTT